>CAIZES010000224.1 GCA_903932045.1 uncultured Silvanigrella sp.
AATCGCCATTACCACTCAGAAAATTTGCAGCTTAATATTTCCGATCCATACTCAGAGAGTGTGCAAATTTGGAAGGTCCGCGCCGCAAACTGAATTTGAAATATGACCATAGCACCAGCATTCAAGCCAGGGGTGAACCTCTGGAGTAATATTCACAAACCGCGCCCCACTCCCCGCCTCTCCGTACTCCCCGACCTCTTCCCCGGGAAAATCGCGCCGACGCGCAGCACTTCTTTGAGCGGAATCCAAGGACCCACTCTGAGATGTTCCGTAACCAGACCCCCAACATCCCGCAGCATCGCGCACCACACAGATCCACACGGGCGTGCGCAAAGTGGATTTGAAGTTTCTGAAAACACGAGTTTCACCCACGGGTATTTGGGTGAGAAGTTCACGCTGCCACTTGCGCTCGTGATATTCTGCAAACGCTCTAATACAAGCTGTTTTGCCTCGCCATGCTACAGCACTACCAAATGGGGCGTGTTTTTCTCTGTGTTCACGTATACCAGAAAGAGATAAGCACAATCGTTCGTAGGCTTCGGCCACTGCGCGAAGCCGCGCTAACGAGCGTGTTTGTCCCTCGGCCATGGCCTCGGCATAGTGGTCTTGGTTAGCGATCCCTAGCCCACAATGGCAACGGAAGTATTTGCCATCCACTTTTCTTTCCGCCAAAATGGATAAGCTATAGGAGCCTAGTCCGCGTAAATATGCGAGCGCAAACCAAGATTCAAGAAAGCCAACAATATGCAGCTGGAACCAAGTGAGAATGTGCTGGAAAGTTTGGAACGCAAAAATAGACTTCACTTGGTTATCACCGCCATTATTTTTGCCTTTATGCTGCAAATATCATCGTTTCTGCTCACGCAAACATTTTTCTCAGCGTCGTTGGAAAGCCTCGTTCGAAGCCAATCGCGAACACTATCATACCAAGAATGGCGCGAAGTTAGAAACGGAATTACCGCGGGTTGGGTTTATTTTCCAAGCATCACCGACGTCTGTATTCGCAGCCAAGGGCAAATTGTTGAGAGCGCTCGCGCCTGTTCGCTGAGTTCTTTCGACCTGAGTGTCTGGGGCATAGGGTCTCAAGTGGATCTTGGCTATGTTCAAGTTTCCATAGGATTTCAGAAAACGGCGTGGCTTGTTGCCTTTATTTGTATGATTTCTCTTCTTGTTCCGCTTGCGCTTATAGCACTAATTGCAAGAGTTCCAATTAAAAGACAGCTTGAAAGAAGCATGTTACTTGCAATTGCCAGTTCGCGCGAAACCAAACTTCGCTTAACAAGTTTTGAACGCACCGTCGCACAACTCACCGATGAAAGAGTTCGTCTTCAAAAAGAAGCCGCTGTTGCTCGTGCAACGCAAATGCTCGCTCACGACGTTCGCAAACCGTTTTCCATGCTTAAAATGACTCTCGACATGCTCGTACGCGCCAAAACTCCGGAATCCGTACAAAAGATTTTGCTCACTGCGCAAAACGAAATTGGGCGGGCAACAGCCTCTGTGGATGGTCTTGTTCAAGACGTTATGGACATTGGATCGGGTGGCGAACTAACCTTGGAGTCCGTTCAAGTTGATACATTGATTCACTCAGCCCTCGTTGACACCTTTCGGATTTATCACACCTCAGACGTGGACGTAGAGATCAAACTTCACCACACTCACGATCTCAATATTGATTCCCGAAAAGTCATGCGCGTGTTGCTTAACATTATGGGGAATGGATTGCAGGCTATGAGTCACAAGGGCCGCTTATGGATTCGCACAGCTGACGCGAAGACTTTGGCGGAAAAAGACTCTATTGTTTTTGTGATTGGGAATGATGGGCCCCAAATACCGCAAGAAGATCGTGAAAATCTCTTCGAAGCTTTCTTTACCAAAAACAAAAAGGGTGGCACAGGCCTCGGATTGGCAATTGCCAAAAAAGTAGTGAGCACCCACGGAGGAAAAATTTGGTGCGAATCAAATGCGGGTGTTGGGGTGGAGTTTTACTTCACACTTCCTGCGGGAACGGAGCAAGCAAAATTCACTCATGAATTTCCAACTCACAGTAGCGGTTTTGTGGCATATTTGGCAACGACTCCTCGCGCCGATGAACTCAGTGACAACACGGCTCTTGAGCAGCTAACCACAACCTCGCTCCAGCAATTGAGTAGGCATCTTCGAGTGCTTGTTGTGGACGATGAAGCACTATATCGCAACGCATTATGTACGCATTTAAATGAAAACAAAGAACACGCAAGCCGGCTTCAGGTTTTTACAGCCCCAAATCCCGAAGAAGCTGAAGCAATTTTAGAAAATAATACCGTCGACTTGGCAATCATTGATGTTGATCTCGGAGCGGGAACTCGGAGTGGACTTGATCTTCTAGCTTCTGAACGAGAGGCTGGTTGGGGTGCCTTTGTTTGTGTTCACACAAACAGAATTCTTCTCGACGATAATAAACGCGCCATGGATCTTGGTGCGGATGCCTTCTTGCCAAAGCCGATGGCTCGGCAGCATATTTTGAAACTTGTTGTTCAGGCAGCCGCTAAAGCTACGCAAAATGTTGTGGCGGATGCTCAGGTGCAAAGTGATGCAAATAGCAGCGCGCTCACGGTTGCTGTTGTCGATGACGACGCAATTGTACAATTTTCATGGGAAATGCAGCTCAATGGCGCGAAAGTTGTTTCTTTTGATTCGCCAGAGAAATTTTTTGAACGTGCAGCGCAGGATAGCGGTTTTGTCGGTTCCCTCAGTTGCGTGGTTACCGATCTCAATTTTGAAAATGCTACAGGTATGAATGGCTTGGATTTTGCTGGTGAGATTAAGAGGAAGTTCCCGGGCACTGTTGTGCTTCTTTCGAGCAATGCAACCGTTGACGAGCGCGATTACTCTGATGCCGTCGACTCTGTCATTCCAAAAGGACCCGTAGAAAGCGCAAGCGAACTACGCAAAATTATTTTGCGTAACAAGCGATAAACTCCGTTCTCATCAACCGGCCGCCCTTTTGATTGCTCCTATCCGCCGTTGCCAGTTATCGACAGCGTTCATGAGCTGTGGGAGGCACTCACAAATTGCCAACAACGAAGAAATCAAATTGCCGCTGATATCAGAAGTCTTATTGAGGCCGGAAGGCGCACACTTGTTGTTTCCGAGAGAAAAGAGCACCTAAAAGCTATCTACGATTTGGTTGTCGAACAAACCGGCTCTAGTTCGATTTTTATGTTAACGGGCGACGCCGGAATAAAAATCCGGCGTGAAATATTGTCAAACTTTGATGGCGCTATTCGGGAAAAATCGGGATGCGCCCTATTCGCAACGGGATCGCTCGTTGGTGAAGGAGTGGACATTCCTGCTATCGACACGCTTATTCTCGCATTTCCAATCTCATCTCGTGTAAAGATGACGCAATATCTTGGGCGGATAGAGCGCGAAAGTCCGGGAAAGTTTTCCGTTATAGCCGTTGACTACGAAGACGTAACACACCCAATCACACGAAGCATGTTCAAAAAGCGCGCTTCCGCTTACCGCACTCTTAACTATGCTGTAGCGGAATCTCTAGAAGCTGCGCTACACCCAGAATCACTCTGGAATTATTGAAAACTTCGCTTTAATAAAAAAATTTTGGCACCGAACTTGCCCCCCCCCCAACCTAATGTAGGTCATTGGCATCTCACTCTATTGCAAGCAGAAAATGCGTCCAAACTGCCGTGTTTTCTGTGTTGGCGGAGGTACAATGTTCACTGCACTTTTCGCAAAGGTCTCTACGTTTTGGGGATCTCTCCTTTACGTTCCCACAAAACACGGCAGCGACTACAGGCCCGATGTCGATGGCTTGCGCGCCATCGCCGTTCTTGCTGTGGTTGCATTTCATGCATTCCCGGCCCGCATGAGTGGCGGCTTTGTGGGTGTAGATGTGTTCTTTGTGATTTCTGGTTTTCTTATCACAGGCATCATCTACAAAGGCTTGCGCACCGATAAATTCAACTTTCTTGACTTCTGGGCTCGCCGTATTCGGCGCATATTCCCCTCGCTACTTGTGCTGATTGTGGCAACATTTGTGGCGGGATGGTGGTATCTTCTTCCAGCCGAATTTGAAATTCTCAAAAGCCATATCAAGTGGGGCTTGGCTTTTCTTGCTAACATTAAGCTCAACAGCGAGGTAGGATACTTTGATACCGCAGCCGATCTCAAACCCTTGCTGCACCTGTGGTCGCTCGCTATTGAAGAACAGTTTTACCTTGTGTGGCCCGCATTGCTGTGGTTCTCCTTTCGCAAGAAACTCAATTTGTTCACGGTAACTCTTGTGTTGGCGGTAGTGATCTACAAGAGCCGCAAACACTTCGGACAAACAGCAAGCGATATTTTTTACTTTCCATGGACGCGCTTTTGGGAATTGCAGTTTGGCGCGTTGTTGGCCATTTGGAACGAAGACTACGCTAGTAAGTTTGGGAGCATCTTTGCCAAGGTGGAGCGCCGTGTGCGGCCGTTAATCATGCG
>CAIZES010000225.1 GCA_903932045.1 uncultured Silvanigrella sp.
ATGACGTGATGACGTGATGACGTGATGACGTGATGACGTGATGACGTGATGACGTGATGACGTGATGGCGAGCCGACAAGGAGGGTATCGCAACTAAAAACCTAAGGTTTTAAGATTGTCAGAATTGTGATAAGAGAGGTCTCAAACCTTCAAAAATGAGGCCACTTATGAACACTCTACTCGCAGCATTCGAAGATATTGAGGATCCACGTGTAGATCGCACCAAGGAATATCCAGTCAAAGAGATATTTCTCCTAATTCTAGCGGGAGTTATTTTTGGAGTTCAAAGCTGGTGTGGCGTTGAAGAATTTGGAAACGACAGTCTTGAACGGTTGAGAAAATATTATCCGTATTAAAGTGGCCGATCCTCTATCAAGTTTTTTTGGATGCGATAGCCCTGCAAAACGCAGGGGTTAGCTTGACAAATACACGGCAACCGTGAAGGATAACGCGTGTTTATTGTTAGTATGCCTAAGCCAGGAGAAATCTCGTTTTTCCGCGTTTCGCTTTGCGTTTCGGCTTAGTTTCTTAAAGGTCTAATCCATGACTAATCCGCAAAAAGACTCAAAAATGCTCACACGTGAAAATATTATGCATTTAAGCATGTCCGATTTAAGTCTGCTTTCGCAAATCTCTTCGCATAATTCTTTTCGTTCCCTGGCGCGTCTTTCTCATGTAAGTGTGTCGCAGATATCCAAATCTTTTGAAAAACTCGAAAATGCCCTGCGGCAAAATCTTGCGAAGCGTTCACCCACGGGATTTTTGTTAACCGCAGAAGGTGTTCATGCAGCCACTATTGCTCGAGAAGTCTTAGCTCTCATGGACCAAATGCTTGAAATTTGGAACAGCGACAACAAAAAGAGCAGTTCCTGTTTAACTCTTGGTTCCCGAGGATTTATCAATGCGCACGTTGCGCCGTTTTTAGTAAATCTATTTGACAAAGAGTTTCCTGATGTAGGCTTGCGTTTTTTGGATTTTTCGCCCGAAGAATTGCTACTCGCAGCCTTTCGATCGGCTGTTGATTTTGCCATTACTCTTGAGAATGTCTCGTTAGGCGAACGATATGTCAGCGTAGATTTAGGTTTAACTTCGTGGGTGTTGGTAGCAAGAGCGGGTCATCCAATTTTACAAAACTGCATAGAATCCGAGCTAAAAAAGTATCCCTTTATTCGCTCATCCTATTGGAATGGGCGCGAACTTATTTCGAGTATCGATCCCTTTCCAAAGGTTCCAAAGTTTTTTCTCCATGAAAGCCAAACAGCGGCGACAACCGTGCCCATTCTCTTAAACTCGAATGGACTTTCGTACCTTCCAAAAATTTCGGTGAGTTTACAGGTTTCCCAGGGTTTGCTTAAGATTATTAAAGCGCCTTGGTTGCACGATGAATGCAAACAAGTCTATCTGCACGCTAACCAAGATACGGTGGAAGCCAAACTTTTGAAAAGAGTGGCCACAATTGCTAAGGAATTTGTGCGCAACCGAGGCTGAGAGAAGTTTCCCCAAATGCATTTTGGCCATCCTATGTTTTTGTAAATTTTACGTTAAAGTTTTGGCTTGGTGAAATTTGTGTCAGACCATCCTCTATGATACGATATAATAACTGTTACTATAAAGTTTTTTATGTCATTAAAAGCATGTGGTCTCTTAGTTTTTTTGGGTTTTGGCGCCTGCACTATGCGCGAGCATACCGCGACCGATGGCGAAGTTGAGGGCTATGCGTCCTCACAAAACTTACCTATTACCTATTACAGGAACCTTCGAGCTCAGACATTATAGTGGCACTTTGGTGGAAGACCAAAATACTGCTCAATCAAAGCCTTGTACTGTTTGGCTTGGAGTATGGCTTCGAGTTTTCTCCTTACTACGCTATAATCAGCAAGTATTGGTGCCTGATAATAGACCTACCCACTTGGAGGCTTGGAAATAAGTTTATCTACTTCGCTCAGTAGATCCTTGGTAATCTTAGAGATATTTCCGGTCTTCAGGTTTAGTTCAAAGGCAAGCGTCTTTTGAACCTCGGCATTATTATCAGCGAGAGAAAGCATCGTAGCGATAATCTCTTCTTTTGATTTTGTCCCCAAAAATTCTTGGAGATTTATTTTAGGCACGTTATCTTGGCCGGTAGCATGGGCAGGTTCAATCTTGGGTTTGGTTTTCAAAGCACACCTCCTGGTTCGGGTTCGGTGACCGTTCTCGTATAACATAGTATTAAAAGATGTTGAATGATGAACAACTATAAATTAAATATGGTCGAACTAGGGAGTGAAAATCAGGGCGTTAGAAGTAACCAAATAAGACGCAGTTGTAATAGTTGTCGGTTCGCAGGGGTTTTGGTAAGCATGGGGTGATTATGAATCGCAGGGAGCCAGACAAATGCCAACGGAAGCCTCTAAAAAATTATCCGCACGAGTAGCCAAAGCAGCCGGAGAAGTCGTAACCGCAAAAGGGTACGCCACTGCTATCGACGTTTTTCGTAAGTGATCACTAGCCGAGTCGTGCATCTCCAATTTTAAAAAAGTGCCTCGTCACCAGAATCTGTGGGTGAATTCCGGAGTGGGTAAATCACCAAGTGAATGGTACAGCGCAACTTGAATGCCTCGAAACGTTCGAAAACCATACGCCCGTTTTGTGCACAC
>CAIZES010000226.1 GCA_903932045.1 uncultured Silvanigrella sp.
CACAAAATATTATTATCCCAACATTGCACACACCAACTCGCAGTCCAATTCACAATTGCACGGGATATCTGCAACTTTTTTCAGACTACAATCATCTCGACATGGAAGGAACCAAACTCGGATGTAACTCCCACGCCACCGGTAAAGATGATGCCGCTAAAGGCGTTGTTTCCCTAAGCCACGGCTGGGTTGACTACAACACAGGAGCCGTTCGCTTCAATTTAACAGGATCGAACATTGAATTTTCCAATGTGGAATATTTCTTAATGGACAATCCAGAATTTTTCAAAAAAAACCCCACAACCGGAACAATGTCATTAAACGGAGAAATATTCTCTCAAAACAAAAACAAACCAATTGTTTTTACTGCAAACCTAGTAGGAAAGGATATTCGTCTCTATGGAATGGACTACTCCTCTTTGAACGGCAACATTCGTATAGATTCGGACATGATTGAAGGAAAACAACTCAAAGGTACGATGGGTGAAGAAAATGATGGATTGGTTAATTTGGAACACTTCTACGTGAAATTCGATAACGAAGTTAACTCTCTGTTTTCCGGAAATTTACAAGGAAACCCTCAATCTATTCTAAATGGAACTCAGCGAATTCACGAAATCTCAAAAGACAATCGAAAGCTTGTTGTTGGGAAACTCAACCCTTCACCTATTTCAGTTCGTGGCGCTTTCTCACCCAAACCTCACGCAACAAACCACCCACAAATCCCTCAAACACCATTGCACGAAACTCTTGCTGCAATATTGCAGTGGGACATCGACGCAAACATTTCATTTGAACAACTTACTCTAGAAAAAGCAAACTTTAAACAATTTCGCGCCCGTATCTTCTGCAAAACTCAAGTTTGCTCTCGCAGCAAAGTTCGAATAGAAGGGCCCTACATTCAACAAAAGTCACTCACCAAAGGAACTCCGCAAATCATTGCCGACATTGCAAAGTTCTCACTTCAAGAGTCGGACATCGTCACAAAGATTGTTAACTTTCCCTTGCAGTCATTTTCCAACGAACAAAACCTCAGCGGAATTCTTTCTGGCACGCTCAATACTTATGGTCCTTGGCAATCTTGGCAAACAAATTCACGCCTCAGTATCGACGATCTCTCCATTGTCGGAAACAATCTTGGGCACTTTCAGCTCAATGCAGATACTGACAATAACAACAAATTGGAATTACGCCTTGAGGGACTCGGCGGCTGGCTTGCCGCACGCGCGTCATTTCCCCGCACCCTTTCTGGTCCAAGTCGTGCGTTTTTAACACTCAAAGAAGTTCCTCTCGATCGATTTTTGCCTTTGCAGTGGAGAAACAAGAGCGACTACCAAGTAATTGTCAACTCTGACGCAATTATGGAGGGACCAGCGCCGCTCACACCTCTCTCCCAAGATCAGCAGTGGTATCAAAAATGGACAGTTGTCGGCAGTCTCCGCGATCTTCTTGGTCAAGCCAAAGACTTCAAGTTTGGTCTCCAGAGTCCAGCAAAATTTTCTTTTAAGAACGATACATGGGAAATATCAAACTTCATTATAACACAACTTTCAGAAAATGGAGCGCAGAGCTTAACTCGCCTAGAAGGAAATGGACGATATAATATAACGACTCAAGAAACTCTCGCTTTCACGTCTCTTCATTTGGATCTCAGCGCTCTACCCAAACTCTTTTCACAATTTGGCACATCCTTTGGACAAATCGAAACAAGTCTGCAGCTTTCTGGAATTGCTCCAAATCTAAAATGGAAAGGCGAAGGACGTATTGATAAGGGTGCCATGCTTGTTCAGGCTTTCCCACCCACAATTCGCAACATGGATTTGGCTTTTTCCTTCAACGACAGTCGAATTGAAATCGAAAATTTCTCGGGCACAAAAGGAGATGGAAAATTCGAGATTGCAGGCGCCGTTGATTGGTCCAAAATGCTCACAGACGATGATGAACTCCCCGCCCTACGTTTATTTGCAAATCTTAGCAACACCCAAACGCGGATTCCAATCCCAGTTTTTCAATCAATTGACACAGAAGTTACGGGTGAGGTGAGCGTTTGTCGCAGAAGTTTGTGCTCGGAAATGGGAGCTTCGCAGAAAAATGCAACAAACAAAAAAGAAGAGCCCATCTTTATTAGCGGAAACATCGAACTTCGCGATGCACGGGTAACACGTGGACTAGATTGCATGTCCATTGTAAACGCCATTCCCAAGTCAAACGAAGACCTCATCGAACCAAACAAAACCTCAATTGCCGATCGTCTGCTATTGAATTTAACTTTTTCAGCACCAGGAACAATTGCGCTAGACACAAAATGTGCCCGCACACATCTCACAGCAAAGGAACTTCACATTGACGGACCCTCTAACAATCCACAAATAATGGGACACATTGAAACCGTTGATGGCACAGGAACAGGGCAATTTAGTAATATAAAATTCAACATTGAGAGCGCGGCTATTGAGTTTGATGGACCCTTCAACAACCCGCGATACAATATTTTGCTTTCAACAAGCGTAGCAGGGTACAGAGAAGACAAACAACGCATCGACTATAAAGTCTTTATTCAGCTCGATGACAGACCTCTGAACAAAGAACGCAAGCAACCTGAAATTCGAGCAGAACCGCCTCTTCACCCCGACGGCCAACGCTTGCTCACACAAACAGATCTCGTGGCGATGATAATTACGGGACGCGGGCCTGACGCCTCGTCCCCAACAAGTCTATCAACAGAAGTTGTGGCAAATCAGTTCGCGACTATGGGAACGAACGCGATATTTGCTGAAGCCCGCTTAGAGAGCTCCGTGTCCCGAATGTTCAACAGACTTAGTGCCGGTATTGTTGATAGAGTCGCAATCGACCCTCTTTTTGAAAGTGGTCGTCCGAAATTTCGCATTCGAACCATTATGGAACCCGTGGAACGGGTGAACATTAATCTCGAAACAGATCAAGACCCAGCCGGCACCAACGTTAGCGCGAAAAACGCCTCGTTAAATGCTCAGTGGATTCTAAATAACAGAATCAATCTTGGTCTAGATTTAAGCTTCCAAGGCGAAAAGGTAGACACGCCCCTCTCAATGGGTGCTGGTATTCTCTTCCGGTTTGGAGGCGATTGACATGAACAAAATGAAGTATTTTATTACGATGCTAGCTACTTTAATTTCATGTGCGTTGGCACCTGCGTTCCTTGCATTTACAACAATTGCGACTCCCGCATTTGCAGAAACCGAGCCTTTTGTTGTGGGAAACACATGGATCTTCTTTCGAAACGATAG
>CAIZES010000227.1 GCA_903932045.1 uncultured Silvanigrella sp.
GAGGATATCCTAAAAGCAGTTGAAAATTGAAGAGTGGCTCTTGGCGTGGTAACAACCACGCGGAAATAGACTTAATACAAAAGCCACATATGAAAATTGAAACAAAAAACAGAAAAAAGTCAATGGCCGGTTTTCGTCAAATCACAGATAAGGAACAGCAGCGCCAGACCATGCATGACATTCTCCAAAGCGGTAGCCAAGCGTTGAATGAAGTAACTCACGAGCTTGGTCGCCAAGTGGCACAGTTCATTCTCTACGCCGAGCGCGAGGAACTGGCCGGGCCAGACTATTATCCCAGCGAGGATGGGCTTCACAAATGGGCATCAGAACCGGGATCGGTCTATTTGGGAGGCCAGAAGGTCAGTGTTGAGCGCCCTCGCTTGCGGCGCGGCCACAAGGAGGTTGCTCTTAAGAGCTATGAAGCCATGCGCCAAAAGGACGGCTTTTCGGAGCAGTTGCTAAGCGCAACTCTGGGCGGACTTGCGGGTCGGCGTTACAAGGAAACTCTCTTTAATAGTGCTCAAGCCTTTGGCGTTTCGCCCAGCTCCGTCTCGCAGCGATTGGTGGAAGTGACCACCAAGAAGTTAAAGGAATTCAAAGAGCGTCGCCTGGAAGACTTCACCCCCTTCGCTGTCTTCATTGACACTGTACATCGCGGCGGTAACGCCTTTGTCGTGGCGCTGGGCTTGGACACGCTGGGGCAAAAACGCGCCTTGGGTTTCTGGGAAGGCGCGAGCGAAAACGCCGAGATTGCCCAGGCGCTGCTGGCAGAACTGGAGGAACGAGGACTTAAATTGAGCGCCAAAGTTCTCTTCATTATTGACGGAGGTAAAGGGACCGCCAAGGCGCTCAAAGAACGTTACGGACGCAAGCTTTTATTGCAGCGATGCACCATTCACAAGGATCGTAATCTGCAAGCGCATTTACCGAAAAAGTACCGCAAAGAAGCCCATCGGCGCTTCCGTATTGCGTTGGAGCAGAACGACTATAGGGAGGCTGAGAAGATGCTCAAGGAGCTGGAAACATGGTTGCGAGCCATCAACGAGTCGGCGGCAGATTCGCTTCTGGAAGCCTTTAACGAATTGCTTACGCTGCACCGGTTGAAGGTGCCAGCCCTCTTGCGCAAGACGTTGCATTCGACCAACCCGATAGAGAGCTTGTTCTCGCGCGTGCGCCAGTGTGAAAAGAACATCAAACGCTATCGCAATTCGGCAATGTCGCAACGCTGGCTCGCAAGCGTATTGCTTTACTCGGAGAAAAGTTTTCACGCTGTCAAAGGGCATGAGAAAATCAATGATGTCCTCGCTACGATCGAACTGGAACATTCAACGATTGAAAAGCAGGCACTAAACTGAAAATTAATCCAATTAACCACTCAAAATATTTTCAACTAAATTCTGGACATGCTCTGTTATTATCCGCACTTACAGTTAAGGCATTCGGGACATCAGGCGGTGGCGATGGGTATGTCATAGATGATTTCTCCAACCGCCATATCCGAAAGTCCTTCAACCGCTGCGCAGTGGCGGTAAACGCCGCAGTCAATCACAAATCCGAATGGGGCACCAAGCATCGATGAATAATTGAGATATTCATGCAAAAAGAGAGGCAAATTCCACCGCTGACAACCTCGAACGAGCTTCGGGACAAGGCGGTTCGTCTCTTTACCTACCTCAATGAAGTGTGCCAATTGCGATTCGTTAAGGTGCGTGATTGCCGAAACTAC
>CAIZES010000228.1 GCA_903932045.1 uncultured Silvanigrella sp.
AATCAGAAATGGAGTGCACTTCACCGACTTTCCGTCGTTCGAAGGTGTGGAAGACCGACTCGAAGACGCCAAACTCGTTGTAGAGAGAAAGCTTTTACCAAAAGTCTTTCCGCGCACCATATCTCTGGCACTCGCCGTGGACCACGTTGTACGAGGCGACCTTTCCGAGGGCACTGAAGTTAGTAGGTCAGCTGTTCCAAAAATCCTTGGCGACCTCAATAATATTCCGCGAAAAAAGAAGGTAATTGAAATCGAACAGTGGGCGCACGCTTGTCTGCACCGTTTCAGAAACTGGAATCATCACGAAAGGCGGAAGCATAAGGTTGGTGTCGAAACGCTTCGCCATCGCATCGATTTCTTTCGGCGTGCGCTCGATAGAATCGAAAACAATCCCCATGGATTTGGAGATTGGCTTTCGCAAAATATTCGATTCGCCAAGGCCATTATTTCCGAACAGAGATTTAAATCTTTAAAAGAGGCTGAGCCCAGTATTCCATATGCGCCAATTTCTGTAGCAGACATTCATAACACCATATCGCAGATACTCGCATCCTCAAAACTGCATCGCACCGATGACGACTATCTTACACCTGATGTAGCCGTATCAACAGCGTTATATTTTATTAAAAGCTTAGCTTGCGGCCTGCGCCCAAGCGAAGTTGCGCGACTTAACTCGTCACACGTTGTAAAGGGACGCATCATTTTAAGAGGTGGGCGAAGCAATGTTGTAACAAAAATACAGAACGGTCGGGTACAAGACAGCAAAACCCCGCTCGTTTTCGAAGTGCTACAACTTATTCTCGATTTGGAAAGTCAGCAGCTCATTCGACAACCATCACTAAAATGGTTGAAAAATAATATGCCATTCGATCTCTATCAACTGCGCACTACCTTGGCTACAAATCTTTGTTACTGCGGAATCGATCACAACGGCTGCGCTGAATATCTCGGTCACGACAGTTCCGAAATGACTCTGCGGCGCTACTCACGACAACGGCCCCCCGGAGCTGATAATTCTCCTTCTGATTATTACAAAACCGACGTGTTAGAGTTTATGCTTAACGGGAATGTATACTCGGTTGCTAAAAACGAGATTCTTTGGTTTCGTTTTTTGCTTAAGCTTGGCATGACCGTTCTTCAGAAACTTCCGGGATTTAATCTCGACGTCGCTAAAAATATGATTCTTGGTTATGAACATCAGATTGCGGTACCGATGGCGTTTAGGGATGTGATTTAGGATTAAGATATCTAAGCATCTATGATTCTTTGAGGATCTCCAGTCAAAGAAACGACTGCAACTAAACACTCCATTCCTCGTGCACGAAAGCAATTCGGCCAAGCACAGACTAGGTTATTAGTCAGACCATTGCATTTCATAAAAAACACGCGATTGTTCAGGCATATTTGAAAAAAAATGAGCTCAGAAATACTGAACAAAATCCAAAAGCGAATATGGTGCCGGCTTTTCCCATAAAAACAAAAGACATCTCAGTCACAATATAAAAAGATCGCAACAAATATTCCGAACATGAATATTTTGTATTCCGCCTACATTGTCGAGAATTATTGTGGCATTTTTTAAACCCACCTACGAGATGCACACCACCAAAACGCGGCCGTCAATTTCTGAAACTTATGAATCCGTTGCACATACACAAACAACTCGCAGATCTTCATGCCGTGAAAAGATATTCGGAAGATTAATATTCAAATTTGTTTCAGGTTCTCCACGGTGTTCCCCCCATTCTCGACCAAACTTTTCCATTCTCAATCAATTATTCCAACTCGGAATATTCACTAGATTACCCATACATTAAAGCATTTCGCCTAGAACTTTAAAATTTTATTGACACTTCTTTGGGCAAAAAATTCACAGCGTCAACGAACCGCTTCCCACTCCTTGCACAAACTCCTGTAAGATTTAACCCGTATCAGTTAAACGGAGGATTTATGACAGCTACCAGCAACGAACGTGAATCAGTTCTACAAGAAAGTCTTAAACAAAACGGTTATCGCCTCGGGCTTGATTTGGGAAACAACTCGCTTGGATTTGCAGTCGCCCCACTTCGAAGCCGAAGCGCCGACGCGCCCATCGAAGGATTTCTGCGCGTGGGAGTTAGAATATTTTCCGACCCCTTCAACCGCGATGAAGCTCGGGGTGAATCCAATGCCGTTGCACGGAGAGCGAAACGCCAACAAAGACGCATGACCGACAGGAAGCGCCGCCGCAAAGAAAAGGTTTATAGCATTCTCGTGCAAGCCGGACTATTGCCTCCTCTCGACAAATCTGAGCTTGGTCAACGACAATTACAATTCCAGTAGCAAAACGCAGTTTTCAAGCCCTCTGTCATGATAATCAACATTATCATGACAATTTGAGACTCACTCGCAAATAGAAACAAAGTTGCGTAATCTCGTCGTAAGCGACCACCGATTCTCCCTGCTATGTTTCAAGAAAGATGTCGCCTACGACGAGATTACGCAAACCCGATTGAGGCCGCCTTCTAGGTCGCCGCTTGATTTCTTAATGGCTACTTTTAGGCTTTGCAGAAAGAAACTCCCGAAAACATTCCACAGATTCTGGTGGCTGTTTTGGAATCACTGCGTGAATCGAGTGCAGATACTCTTCCGGTTGCAAAGTTGCATTAGTGGAAAGTAGTACTGGAATATCTTTTTGAAAGCGCAGCTTGGTTGCGAATTCAATCCCGTTCATATTGCTTGAGGTGTCGAAGTGAAAGTCGGTAACAACGCATGTGAGCGAATTTAAAAATTCATCCTGGTTGTCTGCGTGAGCAAAGAATTTTTCTGGAGAGTCGAAGCAGGCGACAACTGCGCCTGCGAGATTCATCTCCCATCCCATATGTACCAATGGGTCATCATCCACAATTGCAATTTGAATTGATGCAAACGATTTCGTCGCGTTAATTCCTACGTTCTTGTCGCTGGAGATAGTTGGCATTTCTTTTTGCATGGCTTGAATGATGAGTTTAAGAAGATGTGCGCGAGTCATGGGCTTAGGAAGAAAAGCATCGGCACCGGCTTGTAGCGCAGCCTGGTTGTCGCTAGTCATGACTCGATTCGTGTGAATGCACACAAAAGACGCAACATTTTTGGAGCGCATGACTCTAAGCACATCAAATCCATTTTGAGATGCACGGCCCAGGTCTACATCCAAAATAATCATTTGAGGTGCAAGCGCTCCAGTCGCCTGCGCTAATGCATCGGCTGCACTGCGTGCTATCGCGATTTCCAATTTTGATGCAAATTCAGCAGGCTCAGCAAGATGCTGAGTTATAGCGTTGACATAAAGCGCTTCGTCGTCGACAACAAGAAGACGCAAAGGCATATTTTTTGTCTTTAGTTCTTCCAGAACAGCAATTTCGAGAACCGATTCGTCGCTTCCTGATCCACTGCTTTCGGCGATTTTTCTAGGAGCGAGAAAGTCTTGAGAGTGTGCATGAAGAAACGATTCAGTCGCAGAATTTATCCCCGTTGTTGCCGCATTTAAAATCGAATTTTGTGGAAGAGTAAAGTGAAACTCCACGCCTAGGTCAGGGCGAGATTCGCACCAGATTTCTCCGTGGTGACTGATAACAACTTTTTTTGCGATTGCAAGTCCAAGGCCAGTACCACCCTTTTTGTTTTTCGTAAAAAAGGCGTCGAAAAGTTGGCCGAGATCACTGCTTGGAATATGAGGGCCGTTGTTTCCAAGTACAAATTCTACAAAATTTCCATTGGCGGATGGCTTACTATATGTGTAAATCCATATTGTTCCTTTTTGTCCGATAGCCTGAATAGCATTACCAATAATGTTCAAGAAGACGCGCATCACTTTTGGCGTATCAACTAAAAGATCGCCCTCGTGGTTTAAATTGTATTCAATTTCAATATTTGCCTTTGGAGAAAGGCGAAAAGAGTCGGTAAGTGCAGCATGAATAAGCGCCTCAACGCTAACTATTTCGCAATTTAAACTACCTTTTGCGTCAATCTCCATAACATCTTGAATAAGGCCATTCACTTGCGCCATTGCTCGCGTAACATCGGTAGAAGCAGTGCGAAGGATACTTCGAACGTCGTCATGCGTTCGCGCTTTATTGAGCATGTCGAGAGTCATCTTCAACATAGAAAACGGCTTTCTCACATCATGCGCTAGCATCTGCGTTGTGCGGGCAATTGCAATATTTCGTAGCTGCTCAGATTTTTCTTTTTCTGCAAGCTCAATGCGAGACCAGAGTTCTTTAACGGCATCAGCTGCGATGCGCACTTCTTCGTATGTTCCTTTCTCAAGAATTGCATCGAGATCTTTTGCATGCGCACAAGGATTTTTCAGTGCTGAAGCCATTACCATAAGCGGTTTGCCAACCCGTTTCGTCAAAATTGCCGCCGACAATATCAGTGACAAAATTGCTGATACAACAAATAGTCCTCCAACAATTATTTTTAGACGCAACGTTGCCGATTCGATTGAATTGGTACTCACCAGCGCGACTACACGAAGAGATGGTGCGGCATATCCTTCAAGATTTGGAGAAATTATCGTTCGCCAATGAGTTTTTCCCATCTTGTCGATAACCGACTTTTCCAATACACACTCTGTGGTTCTAATTGAACATTCAGACATTTGTTGAGTGAGAGTGCGCAATGTTTCTATCGATATCTTCGGGGTGCCAATCCAAGATTCAGTGTCTCCACGAAACACAAGAAATTGCGCTCGCATATTTGAGGCGAAGTTTTGCGCATCAAGAGCCTTTCCTGCTCCACCCCAGTCGCCAACGCGTAAGTGGCCACCTATAGTCGATTCAAGTCCGCGCATGGTTTCTTGTGTGCTTTGCTGCGCCAGTTGCCAGAGCTCGGGTGGAAGAATGCGATCAATTATGTAGATAGCCGCAATTCCTACAACCGCGGTACCGACAAAAAGCGAAACGGCGACAGAGTTTGCAAATGTTCTTTTAGGAAGCAAATTTTGAAGCACATTAACCTCACAACCGAATGCGTTCCATAGCGGCCTGCGAAAGACCGGGAACGCAAATTTTAAAACCGTACAAGGGGATCTCTTTCGCTCTGCAATAGGGAATAACAAGGACATCCTCATAAGAATTCAGACATACATCAGCGGCGGCGCGAGGATTCGTTGTGCCGCCGCTTAGCAAGTTGTCTACGTGAGTTTTTAGAGCGTGCCTCTTTGGTAAGAGAGCAAGCCAGTCAGGACTTATCATGCGCTCAAGGTAGCCAAAATAATATCCTTGCGTCGATAGTCCATTTTGAGAAGAGCGAGCATCGGCTGCGTTTTTGATTTCCGTATAGGGACCAAAGCAAGCGCCTCGATTGAGCTCTGAAAGTGCCTGAAGCGGTGCGTAACTCAAGTCAAAATCGCATGCAGTTCCACGAAAACTCGCGGGAAAATGGTCTTTGTCTTTATGAACCGCTGATGCTACAACAAAAAAAAGACTAAATGCAGTTTTTGTAACGGCAATTTGAAATTCGTATTGCTTAGCGCACCAGTATTCTTTTGCCTGTGCAGCTTGCGCATTAGCGGTGCAAACTGATTCGGTAATGTCGTGCCATCTGTTGTCTCCCACGGTGGTTGCAACAAAATTTCTTTCGATAAGCTCCCCGAATGCGTTACGAAGCGCCTCGTCGGAAATTGGATGCACTGCTTGGCCACTGGGAGTAGCGAAGGGGTTTTGAGAATCATTAGAAAGCGGATCAAAGTTGAGTTCAACGAATTTTTTGTGGCGAAGCGAAAACGCGCTATTTGCTGTTGGTCTCGAGTGCTTCATCCCTCCTAATCGTGGAAGAAGTCGTTCTAATACTTCACACGTTGCATGACAAGATGCTGCAAGAATATCCTCCGCTACTCCAGAACCATAGTCGTCAAAAGTGGCGGATGTCATCGTGATTCCCGGTGTTAATCCAAGATGGGCGTCTACAAAATGAAGGTGAGCAAGGAATTCGGGCAGGTCGCTTTTTTTTACTTCTGCGAAGCGAATGCTAGCCAGTTTTGTGTCAGAAAGACTTTTTATTGCGAAAATTGTATCCGAGATTTGTTTTCGGTTCGGGGTAGTAAACTGCGGTGTATCGGTGCTTTCAAAAAAACAAACAGCTTCGGCACAGCTATCTTTTGTCATGCGTTGGTCCCTTCAGGGAAACATCCTGTGGGTGCCACACAAAATCATTTGGAACTCTCGATGTTTCTACTTTTTTGCTGAATAGAATGAGCATTTGGTCGCTCACAAGCGGCACAACAAAGCCATCTTTTCTGTTGAGATTGTTAAACTCCTGTAGCGCCTTAATGTGGTCTTCGTATTTTGTGGGCTTTCGGCTTGTAATTTCAAAAACCGGGTGATTTGCCGGCAAATTTGTGTGCTGTGGGTCGGTATTAAGAACGAATTTTAGCGCGCGAAGAGGCTGTATGGTATCGGACATTTCGCCACCCATATAGATGTCAAATTCGCCGTTTCGCTTGTTACGATACGCAAATGCCGAGGTAATCCCTTCTACCTCAAGCGGAACACCGAAACTTCGCAGTTGATCCGCAACAGCATCACTCACTGCGAGGCTAAACTTGGTTTGTGTTCCTCGCGCAAATTTAAGTCGAATTCCTGCTGCAGTCATTGCTTCCGTGATTTTCTTAAGTTTTTCTTGTGTTGTCTTCCGTGTTTTTTGTTCTGCGGCGAAGGCTTCTTTTTCTTGCTTCTCAATAAGGTCGATATTCGCGGTAATTCCCGTAATTGGTGTCATTCCGTTCAGGCCGCGGGTGCTCATTACGCGGATTAACTCTTCTCTGTCTAGCAAAACATTGATGATTTTTACAAGCTGCGGAAACTTTGAAAGTGTTGGACCCTTAAAGTCTGGAGTTATATAATATTGAATGTTACCTGCCGGTACAATTTGAATGCCGCTCTTCGCAAGGATGGTTTTATCTATAGCCGATGATGCGCTATGCGCAACATCAACCTCTCCAGCAAGCAGGGCATCGATCTCTTTCGTTTTTGTTTCCGGAGTTAACTTAATGTGTTTGGGAATCTTGCCTAGTAGAGATTTATCCCAGTATTGTTCGTTTGCTTCTAACATAGCAAGAGTCTCTGAAAACGACTGAATCTTGTAAGGTCCTGATGCTGCAAATTTTGCATTCACTTTGTCTTCAGTTGATGAGATATCCGACTCTTTAAAAATCGAGAAGGACAGCATTCCAAGGTCGGAAAAAATATCTGGCGTTGGCCGCTTTAGTTTGAGAGTTAAAGTGCTCTTAGATGCAGAAATTCCTGATACTTTGCTATGAATGTTTGATATTGAGTTTGCGCCTACTAAAATTTCTCGCATACTCGTAGCATATTGGCCGTTTAATGCGATGTGTCGAACAATTGCTAGCTCTACATCTTTCGCGGTTATTGGCGTGGAATCAGCGAACACAGCGTTTTCACGCAATAGGAAAGTAATTTCGGTTCCCGATGGCGACACTGTCCATGATTGAGCTAAATCTGGCAGTACTTGTTCAGCTCGATTTCGAACTAGGCGAACTGAGCAGGCGTGAATAATTGTGGCCTCAAACCGTTGCCAGTCGCCCAGGTGATGAAGGCGAATTGGTTTCGGGAATGATGTTCTCATAACAAAGGTATTCTCACTATCAATTGTAGACTTCATGGCTGGCGCTCCATGGGCGAAAGACGAAATGAGAAGGGAAATAAAAAGGGAAATAAAAAGGGAAATAAAAAGGGTTCTTTTCATGCGAAATATGGTTTCCAAGATTTGCCAATGCCGCTTTGCATGGATGCTAGCGACGCTGTGTTTGTATGGAATAGCCTATGGTTTCAATGTACCAGAATTTTTGTGCCGAGGTCGGGGTTGTGTGTCAGGCTTTTGTTTGTACTGACGGATCTATGCAGCCGAAAGAGATGGCTCGGTGTACCTGCAGCTCATCCCCAACCGCCGATATTTGTGCCGGTTTTGCTTTGGCCTTTTGGAACTCGTTGGAGATGCGTGGCTACAAAAATGAGAGCCTCACATTCTTGTGATACTGCAGTAGCAATAGCAATGTCGGCAGATATGGTTTTGCTTTGGTTCAATTCTGTTGCGGTTGTGGCTGCAATGGTGGGCTGGGCTATCGCCAGAAGTGAGGCTGCAAGAACAAAATCGCTGCTTTTCATGGTGACCTCCTGATGCTCGGTCTGGTTTGGACTCCTTTGCAGCAATAAATGGCCATACAGCCGAATGCAACAACTATTTTTCGCGCGACTGAACCGAAAGCGCCGTGATGGTGTCCGTTGACACGGAGTTAATTCCACCCCATTTGGTTTGATAAATGAAATTTTTGATGACCGATTTAAATAACCCCGGGTTTTCGATAAATGGAAACAGCTAAGCACGACTGAGAAAGTTTTTTACACCTAGAACACAAAAATAGATCATAGCACATCACTTTGTAAGCATTTATTGAAAAGCGCTAAGCATATAATCGACCGAAGGAATACGAGATGACTTTAAGATGCTTTGCACGCAATATTGTGCTTAAATTTTTCTTTCGTTGGAGGTATCACCACAAAATAAGCGCCTTTAAGCAAGCATAAAAATTAAGTCCCGATCCCAAATTTCTCTCTGAGTTTTAACACAACATCGCTCAAGGGTGTATTTTTAAGACCAAGATCCGCTGTATTAATCGATTCCTTTTCAATCGCACTAAGAAAATTAGTCAGGTCTGCAACAATCGAACTTGGTAATTCTATTTCAGGGATTGGGTCGAGAATTTGGAATAGCCTTATCACGTCTTTTCTGCGTTTTGTGATTGTTTTTGAGTCAATTTTCTCACCCTTGGTCTCACGGTCCTTGAGATCGAGCCATGCCTTGGCTTTGAGGAGCAAAATATATTGCGGTTTTAGCACATTCACGCCTGCAATTAATTCTGTTCCAGAATGAAACAGAGAGTAGTAATTGTCATCCATTAAAATTGCCGTAAGACTTGATACCCCACATTCAGCATTTGGTAAATTTGCAAATCATAGAAAAAAGTCCGATCAGATCGATCAATTACAAAATATATCCTTCAGCATATTGAATATCGTTAATAATAAATGTATTTAACCTC
>CAIZES010000229.1 GCA_903932045.1 uncultured Silvanigrella sp.
GTCTCTCACTAAAAAAATAAAAACGCTATTTTCAATTTCCACAATCAAAAAACTTATTGGCCTCACGGCACTCGCAATGGTGAGTTTCTGCGCAACCACGAAAGCTTCAGTAGCAGTAGCCAGCATTGATTCCGTATCCTACTCTCTTGAAGAAGCCATGAGCCTTGCTCGGGAAACAAGCCCCGCCATCAAACTCGCTCGACTTCGCATGGCCGAACGCGAAGCAGAAGTTCGCATGGCTCGGAGCACAGGGCTCCCAAAAATTATTGGAACTGGCGGTTATTTGTATCAAAGCAACCCCACCGTACTTGGCGACATTGTGAATAGAGAAATGAACAACATTCGAAATCCAACAGACGATCTGTCGTCGTCACAATTCCAAACACGAACGCGTTTTAACATCTCAAAAGATGCGGCCCTGATGGGGCTTGGTTTCAGTCAAATTGTTTACTCCGGTGGACTTTTTGAAAACCAACTTTCCCTTCGCGAGGCCCAGCGTCGAGAGGCCGACGCACAAGTTGCCATCGAATCGCTCAACGTGGAAGAGCAGGTTCGCAACCTCTACCTTGGGCTTCTGCTAAACCGAGAAAAACTAAAGTTTCTTGCGGCCCACAAATCTGCACTTGATCAACGAAAAATTGCGGCATCTCGTGCGTACAGCATGAAAACAATGAGCGCCATTCAGTTTTCAGAAATTGAAATTCAGTTACTGAAGTCTCAGCAGGATGAATTAGTAGCCAAAAAAGACGAACAAAATGTGCGCGGTCTGCTAAATATTCTTTTAGGTCGTCCGATTGATGCCAACATAGAACCACAGCCAGTACGCATCAATTTCAATTTTCAGATTGAATCTTCAGACCACTACTTTGAAATTGCCATGCACCGATACCCAGAACTGCGTCGTACATCAGCTCTTATGGATTCAGCTTCTGCCTACTACCGAGTTGTTGATTCCCAAAGTAACTTTTCGCCTCAGGCACTCGTTTTCGGAAGTGTAGAACAAACGTACGGTTTAGGAAGCAACAAACAGGACACTTCATGGACTCTGGGTTTTGGTATTTATGTTCCCCTTTACGACGGTCGAAAGTCGGGTTCAGAACTTGAAAAGGCTGCGTCATTGTCTTCACAGGCCCGTCTTTCCTATTTAGCGTCGGAACGCAAATTACAAATAGATATCAACGAAGCTGTTGCGGAGGTTCAGCGCTCCCGCGTGGAAATTCAACTTGCAGAGAAGGCCGTGGAAATAGCTTCCCGAAAAAAGGTAGAAGCAAACGCAGCCATTCGTCAAGGACAACTTCCCCAATATCGCATGAGCGAGGTATTGGCTCAAGAAATCGAAGCAAAAATGACCGTCATTGCCGCACAGTCAGATTTTTTTCGATGGCGCTCAAAACTATTGATGTTAACCGGGCAAAGGGAGTTCTAGTATGTGCCGCTCCTATTGGCAAAAAATAACTCGTAAGACATTTGGCGTAAGCTGTATTGTATGTGCTGTAATTTCGGCATGCATCGTTCAAAACGCAGCAAAAGATCTTTCCCAAAAACAGGCAGCACGTTTTGTTGATGTGACAAAACCAACGGTTTCGGAGCTCTCTGAAAGCATCGCTTTTGTTGGTTTCGTCGAACCTCGTTTGATTGTGAGTGCACATTTCTTGTTACCAGGACGAGTGGAAGCTTGTCGGGTGCGCGAAGGCGATCTTGTAAAACAGAACGAAGAAATATGCCACTTAGACATGTCGGCAGTAAACCTGGAAGTGACTCGCGCCGAAAATGCAGCGAAGGCAGCCAAAAAAGTGTTGGAAACAAATCTTCCTGAAAAGCAAAAAGCTCTTTTTGAAGCTGGCATGATTGGCCAGGCTGAATTCGAACAGGTTCGCGTTCAATCGGAGGGAGCCAAGGCTCAATATTCAGACGCATCAAGCCTGTTTGAAATGGCAGAAAAAAAGAAACGCGAACATTTTCTATTAGC
The DNA here is from genome assembly GCA_903932045.1 of uncultured Silvanigrella sp. Lineage (GTDB taxonomy): Bacteria > Bdellovibrionota_B > Oligoflexia > Silvanigrellales > Silvanigrellaceae > CAIZES01. Next base: position 1,970 of record CAIZES010000229.1, read on the forward strand.
ACCTTGGGATGGAGTGGTCACTCGTTTGCTAGTGAAACCAGGACAACCCGTGGTTCCTGAAATTCCAGTTGCAGTTTTAAGCGATGAACGCAGCGTTCAAATAGCGGTAGACTTGCATGCAGCATACTTTCAAAAACTTTCCACTGGCGCAAAAGGAAAACTACTCACTGTTTCGTCTCGTGTGCTCGAAGAGGGTCTGGATCTTATAGTGGCAGAAAAAGCAATCGCGGTAAACCCGGAGTCTCAATCGTTTCATATTGTTTTACGCCCAGAAAAAACAGCAACAGATTTTCTTATTCCCGGCGTACTCGTCACCGGAGAATTACAAACTCTTTCCATACCATCGGCACTTCAAATTCCACAGAAGAGCTTGGTAACCTGGGATCAAACGGGCAATGCTTCGGTATTCACGGTCGAAGACTCAAAGCTTGTTCTCAAACGCATTCGCACTGGTATTCTTGCAGGACGCTTGGTGCAGGTATTGGATGGCCTCACGCCGGAATCTCTTGTGATTGCCGAACCCGCCCCAGATCACGTTCCAGGAATGAACGTCCGCACTCAAAACTAGGCACGCTGACCACCACGACAGGCGCGGACATTTACGTAAACGAAACCCGGAAATCGTGGCCTTCGACGTGCCGCGTGGACTTAGAAGTGATCGCCCCATGTCAAGCCTGTTTTAGATAAGACAGCCGTGTTGTTTGTCATGGTATTTGCCTCTCTGCACAATATCCTGTAAACCTCTTATGCCCCTTGTTTCCCTTGGAGCATAATAGTTTTTTTTCTCGTTTTTTCAGTATTGGAGGAAGAAGTGACTGAGAAAGAAATGACACAGAAAGACACGCATTCAGATTCGGAAACAAACACAGGAGAGGCCATTCGACATATTTTTGGAGAACATCTTTTTTCTGAAAAAGTTGTTTTGGTCACTGGCGGATCTCGAGGAATAGGACGCTCTATAGCCATTGCCTTTGGCGCACTTGGTGGAAAAATTGCCGTAAACTATTCCGGCAATGAAACTGCTGCGCGCGAAACATGCTCAGAAATAGAAAAGCTTGGCAGCAAAGCAATAGCTGTTCAATTCAATGTTGCAGACTCCTCTGCTGTTGCAGAAGGTATCAAACGCATCGAAAAAGAGTTGGGCTCAGTAGACATCCTTATAAATAATGCCGGAATATCGAAAGACAACCTTGCCGTACGTATGAAAGACGAAGAATGGAACGCCACAGTTGATACCAACCTAAAAGGCACCTTCAACTGCTGTCGCGCGGTTATGATGGGCATGATGAAAAAGAGATCCGGAAAAATAATCAACGTCTCATCGGTCATTGGTCTTACAGGCAATGCGGGTCAAGTGGCGTATGCCGCAAGCAAGGCTGGTGTGTTCGGACTTTCCATGAGTCTCGCACGCGAACTTGCATCACGCAATATTCAAGTGAACACAATCGCTCCCGGATACATTTCCACAGACATGACCGCGGCTCTGGGCGAGAAACTCGTAAACGACGTTCTTGCAAAAATTCCAGCGGCACGTTTGGGTCATCCCGTTGAAATTGCCAAAACCGCGGTATTTTTGGCGTCTCCAGCCGCAGACTATATTACAGGTCAAACACTCGCTGTGGATGGCGGAATGACTATGTAAAACTCGAACTCAAATTCAGAATTCACCTTCTACAGTTGGGAATCTAAACTCCATTTATCGTTTCAGCTGCAAGAATCGCAGAATCACCCTTGTGAATTCTGCGATTTTTTTTGCAGATACAATGCTCATATTGTCATCCTTTGTGTGCCATTCCTGAATATTATCCCAATCAATAACGTGCACAAAAGGAATTCCAATCGCTGCCAGCGGAGAATGATCATCCTCTAGCTCAAATGTTGCCGCCGACAGTTTTGTAGTTCCACTCACGGAAAGAAATTGATTCATAACATTTCTATCAGATCCCCGCGTCATGGAAAGACTCTGATTCTTGTGACCTATCATATCAAAAATAAGGGCCAACTTAATTGGAATTCCATTGAACAACCAAACACCCTCGCCTCGTTTCAAATTACGAGCAAAATAGCGAGAACCATAAAGATGATCTGGTTTTCCAAAAAGACGCTCCCCATCTTCCCACTCCGCAAGAACAGCCTCTTCTCCGTCAAAAAGCGTAAAGATAAGCGTGCACTCTTTCCAAGTTTCGGCATCAAATTTGTGTTTAATCTGTTTCATCATTTCTGCACTGCCAGCTATCCTGGCAAGCTCTAATATAAGAGCAGTAGACGAACCACCATCATTTGCACCCACAAAGCGAAACTGCTGAAAATACTTTGTGTCGTAATGACCTCCAATCAGTATCCCACACGTTGGAACACCTCTGCGCACAGCAATCACGTTGTGTCCGGAAGTCACTTCTTGACGATTCTGCCCCCGAATATCTCTGTCATTTTTTTGAGAGCTCTTTCGAGGAGTAAAATCTTCGAAAGGTTGAACAGAAACATGCATGCCAAGTTTTTGAAATCTCTTTTCAAGAAACACAGAATACGCCTTTTGCTCGGATGAACCCATAGGATGGGGCAAGTTCACAAAATGCAAAAGAGACTCCTGAATGAACTTCTCGGAAACCATGGATTCCAAGTCATTATCAGTATGTTCTTGAAAGGCCTGAGCATAAAGGCCAACCTGACAGCCGCCAATCACAAAAATCAGAATGCAAAAACGGACCCAGGTCATAGTTTTTCCTCAACCGTCAAGAATGCTTGCCTTCCATTGCAATCCACTTATTGCGTTGTAGAATTTTACCATCATCAACCAGGAGATTGGAAATGAAGACAATTCAGTTTCATGTACGCGCAGCCCTTCCCAAACGCCTCGAAGTTCTTTGGACCCTCGCAAGAAATGTTTGGTGGTCATGGAATTCCGATGCCATCTCACTTTTTCGTCGCATAAGTCCTGATGCCTACACTGCAAGTGGACCCTGTCCATTAAAACTCCTAAACACACTACCAGCCTCCACGTGGCAAGAGCTCGCAGAAAACGACGGTTTTCTAGAACACCTTGATCGTGTCGTTCAACGTTTTGAAGACTATCTCCGCAGCGGCGTGCATCGCCCAGAAACACTTTCTTCAAACAGTCAGGCGTGCCAAATTGGATATTTCTCAATGGAGTACGGCCTACATGAAAGCATACCTCTTTATTCAGGAGGCCTGGGAGTTTTAGCTGGCGATCACCTTAAAACCGCCAGCGATTTGGCGCTCCCACTCGCTGCAGTTGGCCTTTTTTACAACGAGGGATATTTCAGACAACGCATCGACCGCGATGGCTGGCAACATGAAGTTTACGAATACAACGATCCTTTTTACATGCCAATGCAACCTATATTAGATGGCAATGGTGCCGAATTAAAGGTTTCGGTTACAATAGAAGGACGTCCTGTTCATATTCGCCTATGGAGCCTCAACGTAGGTCGCATTCCACTTTATCTCTTGGACTGCGATATTTCAGAAAATCCTCCTGAAATTCGCCGTATCACATCGCGACTCTACTCGGGTGGATCCGATCTTCGCATTCAGCAAGAAATGGTATTAGGAATTGGTGGCGCACGCGCACTCAAGGCTCTTAAAATAGAACCAACCGTATTTCACATGAACGAAGGTCACTCGGCATTCCTCGCACTGGAACGAATCGGTTATGGCGTGGAACTTGGTCTTTCCTGGCGCGAAAGCCTTGTTGCTACAAAGGGGACGCAAGTTTTTACGGTTCACACGCCAGTTCCCGCCGGAAACGATAGCTTCCCAATAGAAAAACTTAAAAAATATCTGGGCGATATTGAAAACCAGTACAAAATTCCAGCCGAAGAATTTTTCAATCTTGGTCGCTCTCCAGATGCACCCGAAGAATTTTCAATGCCCGTTTTCGCAATACGCACAAGCTTTGTCAGAAATGGCGTCTCCATGCTTCACAAAGAAGTTTCACAACATATTTGGAAACCTTTGTGGCCGAAACTTCAGGAAAGCGAAGTGCCAATAACGGGCGTAACCAACGGCGTGCACTCGCGCACTTGGCTCTCAAACGAAAACGTCGACCTTTTCGATCGCTACCTAGGAAAAGGTTGGGACGGTCGTATGGAAGAATCTAAACTTTGGGATCGCATCGACGTCATTCCTGACTCCGAAATTTGGGATATTCATTTGCGACGAAAAAGCCGTTTGATTGCAACTATGATTCGCGGTGTGGAAGCTTCCAAAGCGGGCAGTTATGGGCGAGCCAACACACTTCGCCATTCGCTACGCCCCGAAGTTCTCACGCTTGGCTTTGCAAGACGGTTTGCAACTTACAAACGCGGCGCTTTGATATTCCGCGACATTGAGCGCCTGAAAAAAATAATTTTGAATGAAAAATGCCCGGTTCAAATTGTAATCGCAGGTAAAGCTCACCCGCGCGACAACAACGGAAAAGAAGTCATTCAATCGGTATGGCGCGCAATTGAGAGAGCAGGCATTGGACATCGCGTTGTGCTGCTAGAAGACTACGACATGAACATGGCCCAACGCCTTGTGCGTGGCGTTGACGTGTGGATCAACACTCCCATTCGCCGACTGGAAGCTTCTGGAACGAGCGGCATGAAAGTTGGTATCAACGGCGGACTCAATTTATCGGTTCTTGATGGCTGGTGGGACGAAGGCTACAACGGGACAAATGGCTTTCCTATTGGTGGTAGAGAAGACTACACAGACAGCGAAGCTCGTGATCAAATTCAAGCCGATGCATTTTACGAAACTATGGAGCAACAAGTTGTTCCAATGTACTACTCATCGCCAGTGCCGGCGGAATGGATCTCTCGCATGAAGAGTGCAATGAAGAGCGTGGGAATGGAGTTTGCTGCTCAACGCATGGTTCTCGACTACTGCGAAAGAGCCTATCGCCCATGTCAAAGATTTTTCGAACATTGGAATCCGTCGAACCCCGAAAGAATAAAGTCGCTAAAAAGTTATGTTCAAAACATAGATAAGCTTCGTCAACAGTGGGATACTCTCAAAATTATCGACGTTGGAGTTCGTCCATCTACGGTGGTAAATGTAGGTCAAGAAATGAGTGTCGTAGTCACGCTCAAATCCCCCTTCCCCGAAGAGTGGATCAATCTCGCCCTTCTCAGCATGGATGCTCGCAGCGTATTTGACAAAGAAGTACGCGAAGACTGCATTCAACTCAAAATAACAGAAAGACTTGGCGCTGATACTGCGGTATACCAGGCTGCATTAAATGCCGGTCATCCAGGTGTCAGAACTTACTCTATTCGGGTCACTCCAAATGCCGAAATTTTCCCCGATGCTCTTGATATGCATCTAGTCACAAGGTATGAGTAATGGCCAAGAATTATTGGTTTTTAAGTTATGATTTAGCTTTCGTTGGGAGGGTGCGATGAAGATTTTGATGCTCGGTTGGGAATATCCCCCGTTAATCACCGGCGGCCTTGCCACCGCTACAGAAGGTCTAGTTAACGGACTTATTGCCCTGGGCCACGAAGTCACTCTCGTTCTCCCATATTTTCCTTTTCGAGTTCGCAAACACGGGCTCACCATTGTGAGCCCCGAGCGCCCCATTGGATTTGATGCCCTCGAAGATTCGCGCACAATTGCCCTAGAAAAAGAATACGAAGAACTTCAAGGACTCGTCCGAGGCAATTTGTCGCACTGGAAATCGCACTATGAATATCGTTTGATGAGCGATTGGGCTGGAGGCGGCGAAGGGTCATTGGAAGACGAAGACGTTGTTGCGAAAATAAAACTTCGCGAAATAGAAGTCCGCTCGCGCGCCGGCAGCGATACCGCAGTCTCAACTCCAATGTTTCACACCATGGAAGAAAAAGCATTTGTACTCGGAGTTTTGGCTTCACAACTCGTTTCTGATCAAAAATTTGATGTTGTTCACGCCAACGACTGGATGACTTTTCCGGCACTGGATGTTCTCAAATCACGCACACAAATTCCTATTGTCGCGCAAGTTCACTCCACGGAGTACGACCGTGCTGGCGAAAATGGGAACCAAAAAATTATTGATATTGAGCGCCGCGGTGTTACCATCGCCGACCATATTATCACCGTAAGCCGCTACACAAAATCCATTCTTATTCAAAGATTTGGAGTTCCTGAAAGCAAAATAGAAGTTGCATACAACGCCGCAAACGAACAACATGGCAATAATGGCAACAACGAACAAAACACCAACAACAACGAAGCCCCTTCGGACGAAACAGATCCTGTTGTCACTTTTGTTGGACGCATCACTTTTCAAAAAGGTCCTGCGTATTTTGTTCACGCCGCCGAACTCGTACTGCGCACAAATCCGCGCGTCCGATTTCGAGTAGTTGGAACCGGAGATTTGCTTGCTTCCATGAAACAGCTGGTATGGGAACTCGGCATTGATAAATCCTTTTCTTTTGATGGATTTCTCGACGCCCAACAAGTTCAAGAAGTGTTGGCAGACTCAAGCATTTTTGTCATGCCAAGTGTTTCTGAGCCCTTCGGAATTGTTGCATTGGAAGCTGTTCAACAAAATATTCCAGTTATTATTTCCAAACAGTCCGGAGTCTCCGAAGTCCTTCCTAACGCACTCAAAGTTGACTTCTGGGACACCGAACTCATGGCAGACCGCATTTTGAGTCTTCTCAAATATCGAAAAATTCGTCATGAGCTAGTAGAAAATTCTCAAAAAGATCTGTTACGCAGAACTTGGTATCAAGCCGCAAAAAAATGTCAGGACGCCTACAGAAAGGCACAAGGATAGTTCCTACATTCGGAGTCTTCCTTGCTCAATCTCTGTTTGTATTTCCAACTTCACCAACCTTACCGTATTCGGCGTTTTCGACTGTCCGATATTGGAAAGAACCTTTCCTGCTTTGATGATGCGCGAAACGAGTTTTTGTTCAAACGCATTGCAGAAAACTGTTACTTTCCTGCAGGAGAGCTTCTTTTGCGCCTGCTACACGAATCAGAAGGACGTTTTCGAGTTTCACTATCCCTAAGTGGAACCTGGCTTTCCCAGTGTGAACAATTTGAACCCAAACTCCTCGAGCTGTATCAACAAATTATTTCTCATCCGAACACTGAAATTTTATGCGAAACCTCCCACCACACACTGTCTTCGCTTTTTGATCCCATTCAATTTTCGAAAGAAATTTCTGAACATCGAAAAAATATTCTTCGCATTTTCGGAAAAAATCCTAAGATATTTCGCAACACCGAACTCATTTATTCCAACAATATCGGTTCACATTTGGCTCAGGAAGGATTTACCGGCTGCATGATGGAGGGATGGGAACATCTTCTTGAATCCGACTTTAATGCAAATCATATTTTTACTCATCCTCAACATCAAAACTTTTTTTTATTGCCTAGATGTTACAGAAGAAGCGATGATATTGCATTTCGTTTTTCAAATCGCAACTGGAGCGAATGGCCTCTTACCGGCGAGAAATTTCAATCATGGATAGAGTCCGAGAAAACTCGAAAATCGTCTTTCCTGGGTCTGTTCATGGATTTCGAAACCATGGGAGAACATCAGGGACGCGACACCGGTATCTTCAATTTCTTCGAATATTGGACCCGCCTTGCATGGACATCATCAACAGTACGCTTTGTAACGCCCTCTCAAGCAATACAAGAAATTACGCCTGTCGGCCCCATTTCCACCATTCACCCCATTTCCTGGGCCGACACCGAACGCGATGTGTCGGCATGGCTAGGAAACGAAAACCAAAGAACAGCACTTTACGCCGCCTATGAATTGGGAAAATACCTGCAATACAACCCGAACCAAAACCCGAACCAAAACTCCCAACACAGCTCCCAACACCAACGCTATCCCTGCACACAAGAACAGGAATTCTACCAAAGGATTCTCACAAGCGATCACTTCTACTACATGAGCACCAAGTGCAGCGCAGATGGGGAAGTTCACGGCTATTTCAGTCCGTTTTCAGAGCCACTAGAGGCCTACTTAGAATATAGAAACGTACTTTCGGAAATCGAGCGTCGCTTGCAAAATAAAAAGGAAAACAATTTGTGACAACTGAAACTTACATTTTGAAAAGTGGAAATACAGAAATTGTCCTTTGCGAGAAAACTGGAAAAGTTGTCGATCTTCGCGTTCTTCTTGCGGAAGGCAAGAGTATATCGCTGCTGGTTCAACGCCCCCAAGATGCACTCGCACCAAGTTCTCCACAAGCAGATGACATCTTTGATATTCGCAGCGCATGGGGCATTGATGAATGTTTTCCATCTGTAGCTGGATATCCCAAAATGGGAATGCGCGATCACGGTTTGATTTGGGGATCTCCGGCAATTCTTCAAAAACGGCAAAACTGGCTTCTTACCGAATGGAACCTCACAGAACGTGATATTTTTCGCCGAGACATTGTTGCAATGAACCCATGTGACGATGCTACTGGTCGGTTTGCATTTTCATTGGCATTTCCTTCATATTTTAACACATCTTATCCGGATTTTGGATGTAAAAGCATTTTTGCCTCACACGCTCTTTTTGCTGCCGAAGCAGGCGATGTTCTAGAGATTTGGGATGGCGAAGAGTCCGAATACAAAAGTACCCTTTGCTGGCGTGGATTTTTTCCAAACGCAGACGAAAAAGTGGCACAAAAATTCTTTATAACGGGTCGCAGAAAACTTGTTGCACGCCTTTTCCGGAAACATTTGCGCCTTGAAATAAAAGTTGTCTGCCAAGAAAATGTTCCGCATTTGGGCATTTGGTGGTGCAATAATGGATGGGGCGATGGAAGAATTCACAGAACAATTGGAATTGAACCTACAAACATTGCATCAGACGGCCCCATTTTTCAGCCCTTTCAACGCCCCAGCATTCAATTTCCGGTTGAAACAGCCAACTTCACATACGAAATTTCTTGGCGCTCAGAATAATAGAGAACTCTAACTTTTCAGCTCTACAACAAAAGAGCGGTAGATTTTCCTTTCTGATGCGTCACGCCTTTGTGAATAACAATTTTTCCTCCGTCTGTTTTTCCCGCATGAAAAGACGAACTTTCCACTTTTCCCGAACCATTTTTTTTGCTCCCAATTTTTGGATAAACCGAACCAACATATTCATCAAGTTGCTTATCCATGTGTTTAATAAGAGCATTTGTTTTCGGATTTCCAGTTTCTTTCAGCGAAATATTTTCCAACTTCTCACGAAATCCCGTTAACAAACCTATTTGATAGGAAAGTCGTGATGAAGATGTCACCCCGGACCTCCTCTTATACTGGTTCCATAACGCGGAAATAGTGTTATGAAGGAAATGAAAAACATATTCCGCCATGGTTACGTTTTCGCGCGTCCCCAAAATTTCAATGGTTTTAAAGGAATCACAATGAGTCGCGTCAAATTGAGACGCATAAATAACACGAACAAAATAGAATTCAGCAAGTATTGAAGTAACCACAAGAGTGCTTCTTTCAATCCGCTTTTTCTGCGTATCGATAATAAGATGCACGTAGTTTCCTTTTGTTCCCAGTTGAGCACGTTCCAAATTGTATTTTGCAAACAAATTCTGAACTCTTTCCATGGCAAGATAGGCTTCATTTTCGTTTGCAGACTGTGCCAGAGACAACAGTTTCTCAACCTTTCGCAAAACAGGATCAGAATCTGTGGACCGATCATTCTGTTGCCAAGTGTGCAAAGGATCGGATGATGGAATTGAGGATCGTCGAAATTCAGGGGGAACACCCAAAACATCGCAGGAAATTCGAAAATCTTCTCCGTGTGCCTTATCAGATTTTAGAACTTCGTCGGCAAACTGATGCGCCATTTCGTGTTTTAAAATCCCAAGCACCCGCTCCCAAGACTTCTGACGTATGAGCTCGCGCGAGATTGAAATTGTACGGGTGGAAGAATCCCACACACCCCAAAAAGATGTTGCATCAGAAATACAAATCACAGGTTGACGCAACTTAACCCCAAACTGAAAGCAAATGTCATCGTAATCTTTGTAAAGTTGTTCAATCCAAAACCGCTCGTTGTGGCCTTGAATTTCCGTCTTCAGGCTTTCCAATATGTTTTCCATTGAATACAACAACTAGCACCTCACTAGAGAATAAAACGCATTCCCAGGGGCGAACTTGCCAGCAATTGTATCTTTCCGCAATATCCTCTTCAAAAAATGAAACTGTTCAAAAATGAAACTTAAAGCTAAGGCCGATATTACCGTTATACGAAAAAACTCCCAAATGCACTTTCTCTGCGGGAGCTGCAATACGCACAGAATCTTCTGATTCGTCAATGTCGTTATCAGCCCTCTGTTTCTTCGGACTCGAATTACTCAAGCCATCAACGATACTAATGAGCCAAGCAGCACCGGCCACACCATAGCCCAAGTACTGATTCATTTGTTGATTACTCTTATAAGCTTTCGCCTGATTCGGATCAAAATTATCCGTCAATGTTGACGGATCATTTGGGTCATCATTCGCGAGAGCCGCAGCCTCTTGTTTTACAAAATCCGACTCTTTCATGTAGCTCCATATTGCAAACGCAATTCCCCCAACCTGCGCACCACCAAAAATCAAACCCTTTACCGTTTCGCCTTTTTGAAATTGGCCAATACCCAACGGTAAAAAAGCTAACGCTGGATTGTTATTTTTCGGCCTTTTTACACCATCCAGAGCCGTTTTTTTAGCAGACGAAACTCGTTGCTGTTCTTGCAGAGAGCTTGGCAACGCGGGCTGAACATATTGCTGTTGCGGAGCAGCGTACTGCGGCTGTGCCGGCGCCACATACTGTGTTTGAGGTGCCGGAACATATTGTGCTTGCGGTACTGGAACATATTGTGGTTGCGGTACTGGAACATATTGTGGTTGCGGTACTGGAGCATATTGTGGTTGCGGTACTGGAGCATATTGTGGTTGAGAATAACCTTGCTGAGAATTCTGCTGAACATATGGCTGTTGATTGGCAAGCGGTTGCTGCGAATACAATGAACCTTGCTGAACAGGAGGTGGACTTGAGTAGGCAGCCTGAGGAACAGAAGTCTGCTGTTGATACATTTGAGGCGCATTTTGCGGATACGGAGCAAACGCGGACGATAAGGAATAAGTGTTGGCCGGCGCAGGAGGAGCCAGCAACTCGGCAGTTGTTTTTTGCGGCGCACTTCCAGAATTCTGCTGCTGCGCATTCGTTCGCGATCCCATCCGCGCATTTGATGCATCATACTCATTACTCAGCGACGGCCCCTTTTTAGGAACTGGCAAAGCGGCATCGTAATCCAACCCTTGAGCACTTTTCCTAACAGGTTCTCTATTTTTTGATTCCCTTTTTTTGTCAGAGACTGCATCACCATCTTCTCTGGAAATTTTTCGAGGAGCGGAGGCCGGCTCCGGCTTTCGAAGCAAAATTTTCACAGAAAGAGTTTGCCCTGAACGTAAAATGACTTTTTGTTTTGCGTCTGCATAGCCTTCAGAGGAAATGGAAAGTTCATGTGTGCCCCGATTCAATTCAATAAACCGATTTGTAGGCCCAACAAAAAGTCCACCATCAAATACAGTTGCTCGGTCGACGTTCGTCTTCACAGTAATTCCCGAACGACGCTTGGCTTGATACACCGCAGCACCTTGCTGTTTCCTAATATTTTCGAAAAGGTCGGATAAACCGGGGTCCAAAATGTCTTCTTTCTTAAGAGCGGCTTTTGGGTTTTCAGCCAACACCTTGCGAAACATTGTTTCAGCGCCCGGTCGATTTCCACTTAAAAAATAGCACACACCCAAAAGCTTTGCAGACTCCTGCCAAAAAGCGCCAGAAACTTTGGGTTTTGGAAGAAGATACTTTTCGAGAATTGTTTTTGTTTTAGTCAAATCACCTTGTGAAAATGCCGCACGTGCCTGCAAATACGACTGCGCAGCGGGACTTGGATTTGCCATTCCAACCTGCGGCATTCCAAGAATCAATATCGCCATGCAAATTGCCATCAGAAATTCAACATATTTTGCTGCAGCGATCTCTTTTTTCATAAAACCTTCTTCACACAAACTTATTCTCAAAACCGTTTTCATTTAGCGACAAACACAAAACCCAAACTCCAAAAACACCATCGCAAAAACTCACTCCAACGAAAAGTTGAGAGTAAGATTGTCTCCTTTCAAATTCACAACTTTTTCCATAAACCTTCCGTTTGCTGCTTTTGCCCGGATATCAATCTTTCCCTCCGGAAGATTCAAAGTTATTGGCCTACCGGTTGCAGAAAACGACTCCCCATTCACACGCAGAACAACACCGGGCCCCGTAATATTCAAGGTGAGAGTTCTGAACGGAAGCATACGAAAAATGCCTAAATTGGTTGCCTTTGAGGCTTCAACATAAACTCGTCTTTCTATGCCAGCATATCGAACACCCGCTACCTCCAAAGAAGTTACCAAAATTGTGTGCGGACCTGGTTTCACGTCAAATGACTTTAATGTGCCATCTGCGGCTGTTTGACCCACAGATTTTCCATCCAATAATATTGTCGCTCCAGCCGGCACCGTTTGAATTGAAATTCGCCCCAACATAATTTTCGGCAAATTTTTTGCTACTTCCCCACTTTGATCGGGCTGCGGCACATTTGGTGTCAAAACGGGAATGGGATGCAAAGTTGAAACGATTGCAACTCGAGAATCCATTGGTTTTTTTGTTGCCACAGGAATGCGAGTCAATTGCGCTGTTCGCTTAGGATCCAAAGTAACGGGTGCATTTGTTGGTGCAGGAGCGACCACTTCAGGAGTTATTATCGGATTTGACCTTGGTGTTGAATTTGACTTTTGCGTTGCCTTTGGTGTTGGCTTTGGCGTTTTCACTTCCGATTTAGAAATAACTGGCAGAGGAAGCTCTGGAGCAACCCAAGAAGCGGGCTCCGCAGTAGGTGCAATTCTATTCAAAATTTGCCGTTTGGGCGGGAACTTGTCGCCGACACTGAAAAACACAAAAAGCAAGCTCACCACTAGAAAAGCAGTGGCGGTCCATCCCAAATATCCCTTCGATTGTTTTGGAGCCCGGACAGTGACTCTCACTAATGAATTCTTGTGCCTTACTCTTTCCAACTCAACGCGAGATTTTAGAACAACACCACGTTCTGAGGGATGCGTTGCAACTCTTCGTGCAGTGGCCGATCTTTTTCGCTCAGTAGTCTTTCCCGCATTGCTCGTTTTATCCGCTTTCGCGAATTCAACCAAGTTTCTCCCTAACCCAAGCAAAACATCTTCAAAATCGACTGTATTTTTATCGTCATCCAACCGCTCAATACGATGCTTTAGTAAAAACTCGGAGCCATTTTTTACGTACAACTCAAGGCCTGAACGACTGTTTTCAATGTCTATTTTATCCAACAAATCACGAACAGCTTCACCCATCACTAAAGTGGAAGAAAATCGATCGCCGCGATCGGAAGCAAGGCTTCTGCAAATGAGATTATCCAAATCTTGCGGAATCTGGGGAATGATTTCTTTGGGTCGCAAAAACTTTCCCTGAACAATGCGCATCATCACTTCAGACGCATTTTGTCCAACAAAAGGCAAACGCCCCGTCACGGCTTCGTACAGAATAACGCCCAATGAGTAAACGTCGGTGCGTGCGTCGACGTCAACTCCCTGAACCTGTTCCGGAGAGGAGTAAACAGGTGACCCCAAAAAATGTCCGACAACAGTCATGGACGAATCTAAATTCTTTGCAATTCCAAAATCAGTGAGCTTAACCATCCCCTCTTCGGAAATCATGACGTTGTCAGGCTTCACATCACGATGAATGAAATTCATGCCATGGGCTAACGTCAATGCTTTCAAAACCTCTTCACAAACCATAAGAGAATAAACAATTGGAAAAGGTTTTCCCTTTTTTTTGAGCTGTTGAGTTTGAAGAAAATGAAAATCTTTTCCGCGAACGAGTTCAGAAACAATATACGTTCTACCGTCGTCGCTTGTTCCATAATCGTAGATTTGAACAATATTCGGATGGATAAGTTGCGCAGAAATCCCAGCTTCACGCTGAAATCTCATACAAAATTCTTTTTGACGCGCAATATGGGGATGCAATATTTTTAATGCAACTTCCCGCTTAAGACGACAATCTGTTGCTTGATAAACAGTTGCCATTCCGCCCTCTCCGAGTTCGGAATTCAGCTCATATCTTTCGCCTATCAAGCGTCCTATCATTGTCGCTCCACTCGCACACCCAAGGACTCACACCAGTCCTGGAATCGCTTGCTCATGTATCGGAGCGATTTTCTTGAGATTGAGTTTTCGCGACTCACCGCGCCAAAAAAAAAGGAGGGAATACCCTCCAACAAAACTCAGAACATATGTCAAACCGTTGACGCTATTAAGTAGAACCCGTTTTCGATTCCTGTTCTTGGATATGCTGGGCCGTTTGACGAATCTCCGTTTGAAGATCCTTTCGTGCGTGTTTCTTAATTTCTTCCATGATGAAGTGCTTGGTATTGTGTTGAGGATCTTTAACAATAACCTGCTTACCTCGCCTATTTTTAAGATTAAAAATAAGCGGAGCCTTCAAGTTTGCACTCATCTTTTTGGGATCCATCGGGATCGTAACAATCACCGAAATAACGGCGTCGTCAGCGCTATCCAGAGCGAGACTCCCAATTTCGTCCTCAGACACTTCCACAGTGTAATCGGGACGGAAAGTGAGGGGCGAAATAATCACAAACGCCATTGTTCCATCGTCCACAGACTGCAACCACTTAAAGGGAGAGTCGGTGTCGTGATCGAGAATGACGTAACGCGTGAGTTCCGGAAAGCCCACAAGGCCCTCAGGCAAAGTGATAATATCAGAATCCTGAACTTCAATTTCGCGAAAGCGAGAAGTTTGTAACTTCACGAGGCCCCCTCCCAACGCAGTCCTTCCGTGCCCTCATGGGCATCCCCGATTCCAAATTTGCCACAGCAACCCAATCCACAGAGCACTTCGAGCCCCTAATTTGGTCTCTCGCTAGTAACAATATCAGTCTTCGACGGTTTCACAGCAAGTCTAAACGAGATTTGAAACCAGTGCAACAAATGGCGGCATGATTTTCATCCGGAACATTGGCGGGAATTTTTGAGAGGCATTCAGAAACAAAAATCGAAAACAAAAGAACCTTCTCAAAAAAAGAAAACTCTAAGACAATATCTCAATTCTTTTTGACAAAACAACCAGAACGGCAACCAGGACTGCACCGATCATCGCAGGGCTCTATATGGATTGTGATATGACTCTCGGGATACTGATTCCGAATTGCCTCAGACACTTCGTCGGTCATGGCGTGCGCTTCAGCCACCGTTGCCTGTGCCTCCACAGCCAAATGGAATTCAAAGAAACGATCTTTGCCAGACTTTCGAGTTTTCACATGGTGAAAGCTCTTGATATCGGAACGCGCTCTCAGCATGTTCGCAACCCAAGTGACTTCCTCAACTGGAAGGCTGACATCAAACAAATCTTTAGCGGCATGAATTGTTAACTCGTATGCAGCTATTATAATTAGGAGCGCCACAAAAATAGCGGCAACAGGGTCAACCCAATTCATATTCAAAGCAGGAAAAAACTTTGCACCTATCCACATCACCAACAAACCAAACATCACTCCGGCCGACGTGTAAACATCGGTTCGCAGGTGCCAAGCGTCGGCCTGAATTGCAATGGAGTTCGCCTTTTTTCCAACCCGAAACAAAATCTCGGACACACACAAGTTCACAAGAGAAGAAATAAGCATGACGCCAATACCCCAACTGGGTTCTTCAATAGCCGCCGGATTCCGCAGCTTATGAATGGCTTCGGCAATAATCCAAATTGCAGCGATAAAAATCAGGACTGCCTCGATAGTTCCCGAAACATTTTCAAATTTTCCATGTCCATAGGGATGATCCGCATCGGCAGGCTTGCTGGACTCTTTCACCGCAAAAAACGCAATTAACGCAGCAACCAGATCAATGCCGGAATGGATAGCCTCGGAAATAACAGAAACGGACCCAATCAAAATTCCAACAATAACCTTCAATACAACCAAAATCGTATTGGAAACAACCGACAAAGTTGCAACACGCATCACTTGTTTCTTCATGCTGTCTGTCATGCCACCAACCATTATCTGCCTCCAACAAAAACGAAAGAGTTAACCTTTTGCCCCAAACCACAATGTTTCCAGAACACCTTTCAAACCCAATTTTCCAAACGCGCCAAGAATGGGTACAAAAATAGGAATGATGGAAACTGCAAGAACAACGAAAATAATCAGAAGAGCAATTGCAACTATTGCTCCCACAAGCAAAATTTTGGGATTTGCCATAAGAGTTGAGATCAATTGCTGCGAAAAATTGGGACGAGAATACTCCCAGATCCCATTGTTCTCGTTTTTTTCACGATATTTGTCGTCATATCGATTTTCGGTGCTCTGATACACCTCAGGACCTTGGTAACGCCCATCATCATGATGATACTCATCACCATGATGCTCATCGTTTCGATAGTGTTCATGGCTTCCGTGATGTTCACGATGTGCATAATCTTCATGATTTCCATGGTGTTTGGGCTTTTTAAAAAGATCGAAAAAATCGTCGCTCATAGACGCCTCCGTGAACCCACGGAAACAAAATAGCCCCGTAGGATTGTTGTCCCACGGGGCACAAACCCGCTGCCTTTTCGGCCCGACCGCACCTTCTACAAAGAAGACCGTCTGATCAAACTCAAATTTGGAAACTGTGTATCAGACTCTTTTAAAATCTTCAAGACAACGGATTCGAAAAAAAATAGATTTCCCCGGGGCACCATTAAAAAAAGAAATAACGGATTAGAGCTCGCGCAAACGTTGTATCAACTGGTTTCTGACATCTCTAAAACGCGCTAGTTTTTGTTCATCCGAGCCTTCAATTCCAGCAGGGTCTGGAAGTGGGCAATGAATTTTTTGAACCTTGTGAACAAAAGTAGGACAAACTTCCTCGGCACACAATGTGATCACCAAATCAACACTTGCGCAGTCGATTTCATTAAGGCCCTTTGAAAAATGCGATGAAATATCGATATCAATTTCTTTCAAGGCAGCAACCGCAAACGGATTCAGAGAACCGGGCTGAGAACCCGCCGACGACACACGCACACTTCTGGGAAATATCGAACGAGCAATGCCCTCGGCCATTTGGCTCCGTGCCGAGTTTGCCACACATAAAAAAAGAATATGATGATAATTCGTTTTCATGAAGCCACTCCTACGAAAAAAATTTAGAATGTTTCAAGCGCAGGACAATTCTTACCAAAAAAAGCAACACAGGAACCTCTACCAAAGGCCCAATAACCGCTGCAAATGCCGCACCGTGAGCCATGCCAAAAGTGCCCACGGCAACAGCAATTGCAAGCTCAAAGTTATTGGATGCAGCAGTAAGCGACAACGCAGTTCCCTTGCCGTAACCGGAACCAAACTTTCTTGCGATGAACAAAGAAGCAAAAAACATAACAACAAAATAGATCAAAAGAGGAATTGCAACCCGAACAACGTCAAGCGGGAGCTTAACAATAGCCTCACCTTTAATGGAAAACATCAAAACGATAGTGCACAAAAGTGCAACTAGTGTGAGTGGACTTATTTTGGGTATGAAATAATTTTCATACCATTCCGCTCCCTTCATTTTGACTAACGAAATGCGTGTAAACATGCCCGCAAAAAAAGGAACTCCCAAATACAAAAATACGCTTTCGGCAATATCAGAAATGGTCACCCTTACATCAGCGGCCTGAATTCCAAACCAGCGCGGGGCGACGCCAACAAAAAACCAAGCATAAAGCGAATAAAACAAAACCTGAAAGATGGAATTAAAGGCAACCAAAGCAGCACAATACTCTCGGTCACCACGCGCCAGGTCGTTCCATACAATTACCATAGCAATGCAGCGCGCCAAACCAATAAGCATAAGGCCAACCATATACTCAGGTTTGTCGGCAAGAAACACAATTGCCAAGCCAAACATTAGAACGGGGCCCACAATCCAATTCAAAAATAGTGATATAAGAAGGGTCTTCACATCTTTAAAAATTTTAGGAAGCTCTTCGTATTTTACCTTTGCCAGTGGGGGATATATCATAACAATAAGACCCACAGCCATTGGAACACTGGTCGTGCCAAAACTCATTTTATTAAGAGCAGGAACAATGCCAGGAAAGGCATATCCGGCGCCAACTCCAAACGCCATAGCAACAAATATCCACAAAGTCAGAAATCGATCGAGAAATCCCAACCTCTTCGGCAGCACGACTTCATCACAACACTTCATCACAACACTTCATCACAAATCAACCTCCACAAATGCACGTTTTGGAAAACAACAAAAAAATGACGTCCCCGTTCCTAGAACACTTTTCACTGAAACCGTACCGCCGTGGGCAAGGACAATGTGTTTCACAATTGCAAGCCCAAGACCCGTGCCACCCAAATTGCGACTTCTTCCTTTGTCGACTCTGTAAAATCTCTCAAAAAGACGCGGCAAGTGCTCAGCTTCAATACCAGGTCCGTTATCGCGCACTTCCAGAACTACCTCCGCATCATTTTCTGTCCACAATAAATCCACACATCCACCGGAAGGGGTATACTTGCAAGCGTTCTCAATTAAATTCGATAAAACTTGCTCAATCCGCGAAGGATCAACAAATATTGAAACAGCCTTGCCCTCAACCGCAATTTTTTGCAAACGAGACTCAGAGATCTCTGCAAATAGTTCACAAACTTTTGTAGAAATTTCGTTCGTGTCTACCCAACATTTCTCCAGAGCAACCCCTGCATCCAAAGAAGACAAATCCAACAAGTCTGAGACCAATCTCACCATGCGTTCAGAGTTCCGCACAATGGGCTCCAAAATCTCAGAAGTAACCGGTATATTTGCATTCAAATCCGCCAAAGCAGTATTTGCATATCCTTTAATAGACGCAAGAGGTGTTCGAATTTCGTGGGAAACATTGGCGACAAAATCAATTCGCATTTGCTCAGCCAACTTAAGATCAGTCACATCGTGAAAAACCCCCACTGCACCATAAATACTTGCATCCGCGTTTTTAATGTCGTTTCCTGCACGAAGCAAAGGTGCCAAAGCCAACGAAAAATAGCGATGCCCATGCAAAGTTTCCAAGGGGAGAATACTCACTTCATTTCTTTCGTGACTGTTCATGGCACTGGAAAAAGCAGCCAGCACAGCTGGTTCGCGCACAAATTCGACAATACTTTTGCCTTTAAATTGCGACGACCCCGAAAACGTTTCTTGAAAATTTCTGTTCACATATAAAATTTTATGATTAATTCCGACAACAACAATAGCGTCAGAAATGGAGTCCATTATCACAGCTTGCTCGTTTTTTTCGTTCCGCAGTGCGTCCATTCTATCTTTGATATCTCGACGCAAAGACTCCATCACTCCCTCAAGAAATTCCCATTCTCCCCAAGTGGAACGACCTAAATCGGAAGCCTGCAAACCATTTTCTTGAGTTCGCAAAGCCATTTCAGCTCGAAGCAAAATAGTACGCAACGGTTTCACAAAAACATGAGCAACCCACACCTCACCCAATGTAAGCAACAAGGCGATAAAAATAAGCGCAGCGAATAATGCGCGATCAAAACTTTGCAAAGTTCGATAGAGATCGGAAAGCGGCAAAGCAAAACGCACCACCAATTCTGAGTTTGCAGATGAACGAGCCAAATACAGCATATCTGCAGCGTCTGTTGCACTGTGTCGAATAGAAACCCCGCGACCGGTTCCCACTGCATCAGAAACCTCTGGCCTATCAAGGTGATTTTCCATTATTGCCGAATTGTGGTGAGAATCACACAAAACAGCTCCATCAATTTTTATGAGAGTCACTCGATAATGCGTTCCATCTGCCGAAAATTTGCACCAATCCTGTTGTGAAGTCGGCGTCAAACTATGTGAAGCAATCCGCATTGCCGAGTCAAGCTGTTCCTCAAGTTGAACAATGGTTCTGTCTTTGAAAAAAGAACGAGCCAAAAAACCAGAGACCGCAATTGCCCCCAACAGAAGTGCGAGTTGTACAAATATAGTTCTCAAAAAAACTCGCCAAGGAAAACTTTTTGGGTTTTTGACACTTTCAAAGTGATGACTTACATTTAATTTTGACCCTTTATCAGAGAATAACGCCACCTAATTATTTCCCCCTCCATAGCCAACTCTATAACCAACTCCACGCACGGTGTCGATAAGCAAACCATCACCACCCAACTTTTTTCGCAGCGTAAAAACGTGCTGATCAATTGTTCTCTCAGTGACAGAAACACCAATTCCTTGCACAATATCCATAAGCTTTTGCCGTGTGAGCACTTTTCCTGTTGAGGCCGCTAAAGCAGAAAACAACCGAAACTCCATGGGCGTTAGCGCAATAGAGTTGCCATTGCAGGTACAACTGTGAAGCTCTTCATCAATAACTGTTGACCCAATAACCCAAGTCGGCGCCTTCTTTGTTGCGCTGTTTCCACGTCTTCGAAGAACAGCAGCAATACGGGCAAGCAGCACAGGAGTCTCAAAAGGCTTTGTCACGTAGTCGTCGGCACCCGCATCAAGCCCAGCCACAATATCACGCGATTCTGCACGCGCTGTGAGCATAACAACCGGAAATTTTCCCTGAA
>CAIZES010000230.1 GCA_903932045.1 uncultured Silvanigrella sp.
ACACCTCAAGGAAAAGAAGTCACACGATTCAGCGATAATCTCACGCTGGACGAATTTCAGAAAACCTTTGCAAGTGTTTTAGCATCCGCCGAACCCATTGAGGACGTTATTGCAAGAGCACACAACGGCGCTTCACGGAAAACCGATTGGCAAAAACTCTCATTATACCAATGGGGCGACTCCGATTCTGCCAACAGCGCCAACAGTGCAAAAACCATGGCGCAAACCATGGCGCAAACCATGGCCAATCTTAAGTTTGTTTCTAAACAGTGTCCAAACGAGCTTTATGCCGAAAAATCGGCACTCAACGCAGCTTTCTTGAGCGCCATTTCTGCCGTAGAAAAAGACAACCTCAAAAACTCGTCCAGCTTACGCGCCATCGAAAAATGGGCTCAAAAAAATTGGAAATTTATACGAGCACACACTCGAACCAATGAGCAAGCACTCTTTGCTGCTCGTTCCCTTGTTCTAAACTCCACAGATTCATTTTTGCCGTGGGTTCAAACATTTTCCTCAAAAAATGACTACAACAAAGAACTTCAAGCCATACTGAAAGATATAGAAGCACTGCGCACAAACTCCAATCTACCCATTTACAACAAACTAGAAACATATGCAGCAGAAATAGCTATAACGAAGCAAATATGGAACAAAAAAACCAAACCCGAAACAATCATGCCTCAGCAAAAATCAAAAACACGCGAAGCCATAAACACTGCGCTAGCACAAGCAACCTCCCCCCTTGTGAGGCAACCCACCGTTTTAACAGCCGCACATCTTTTGGTCGATTTAGACACACCGAACGATGCAAAAACGTTGCTTCAATTGGAAATTCCCAAAACTGAAACTCCTTATTATTATCAATCAACTCTTGCTAGCATAAGCGAAAAAATGGGTGATTTTACCGGCGCCCTCGATTGGTCTGGGAAGGCAGCTCATTCAGCCACGGGCCGAATGACAAAATCCCGATGGATGGCAAAAGATCTGAATCTTCGTTTGAAACTCAAAGACAAAATTCCAGAAAACCTCAAAACTCAATTTGAGACCGACTTCACAAACCAGGCAAAAGAATTCTTTGCGTTTTCGTTTTCACAGACAGACGCTTTTACGGGTGGCAATTTAAAGCGCAACAAAGCGATTGCAGCCAAACTTAAAACCTGGGCACGCAACTCAGACAACAAAAAAATAGCGCGCGACTGGCTCACACATTGCAACAAACCAGAACAGGAATTTAAAGAAAACTGCAAATCTGTTTTTGAGGTGCTCGCTCGATGAAAAACGCCTACAGAACCATTTTTTTTGCCACTCTTGCCTTTTTGAACACGCTCGCATGCGAACAATCTTTTGCATTTTCATCAACATCACAAGACGATGCTGTCGCAAAAACAAACGCTTCTTTTGACGCAAATTCACAAACTGCCACGGTGTCTCTCAAAATTCCCGAGGGAGTAAAATACAACCTCGAAGGCCCATGGAAACTCGAAATCTCGGGGCCTATGCAAAGTTTGGGAAATGTCAAAACCCCTTTTGGCAAAGATGACTTTAACAAATCTACGCAATCGTTTTCCATTTCAATCAAACAAAAAATAACAACAGCAGATGCTTCAAAAAGCAAATGGAACCTAACCTATTTTTTGTGTAATACCGCAAATACGTGGTGCAAACGCCTGAGTGCTACAGGTGTGTTTCAATAATTCGTGGTTTCAATAGTTTCGAATTCTGAATCTCCCCACGGCTAAAGCTGGGGGGTTCTGAAGGAAAACACCTTAAGCCCTCTGCAACTCTCGCTAGGAAATTGCTTTCCCGCTACAGCATTTGCAGCCTCACCGGCGCTATTCCGCCAGCTTTTCGAGCTTGGTTGCCATCACTCTGGTCACATTCTTTCGCTGCAAAAAATCATGGGACAACTGTAAGATGCTGGCAACACAACAACCCAATCCGGATATCTCAGTCTCCTGGAAGGAGCATGTCTCCTTTGTGGATTGCCCAGGTTTAGCAATGAGATCATTCGCAAAAGAGAGGGCGAAAGCAGTGGACTGTTTCGGGCCTAAAGGAATTTCTTAAAAGTTATCCACGCGCGCGGCCGCTTATCATTGGCACTGGAGGCATGAATCTGGAACACTTCTTCTCGGAGCAAATAGCTCATCTCGTGTAACCGATACCCTAAATTGGTTGGGCACAAGCCCCCTTCAGCCTTTTTTCCATTAACGAAAGTAACGCACCAAAAGACACTGGCTTAAAAACAACTTCGTCACATCCCGCCGCATAGCAAGCCTTAACCTCGTGTTCAAAAACCCCGGCCGTTTGAGCAAAAACCAAACATTCCTTGTGCGTTTCTTTCACAATTTTTGTAAGCTCAAGACCACTTTTGTCGGGCAAGAAAATATCCATAATCACAAGATCGATAACTGCAAGCGATTGAAACAGTTGCATAGCCTCAACCCCATTCTTCGCAAAATAAATGGTTGCATTACTGTCTCGCAAGCGCTCTTCCAGCAAAAATCTACTTGCTTCGTTATCCTCCACAACAACAAATATTTTCCCCTCCCAGTTAAAACCAGAAGTATCTAATTCAAGTGCACCAGTTGCGTGTTTTTGACCCATCATTTTTTGATTTTTCAGCGGCAACGTGAAAAAGAATGTGCTGCCCACCCCTACCTCGGACTCCAACCAAATTCGTCCTTTCCACAACGAAACCAAGCCCTCGCAAATAGACAAACCCAACCCCGATCCGCCATGAACCTTGGTGGTCACATCATTCTCCAATTGAACAAACCTTTTAAAAATGTGCTCAAAGTTTTCCCTTGGAATTCCCGGACCAGTATCGCGCACAAAAAAAAGCAATTCGTTGTCGTCAACAACTTTGCAACCACATTCTACAAATCCTTTTTCTGTAAACTTCACTGCGTTTCCAATAAGGTTTGTGAGCACTTGAGTGAGTCGTCCGAAGTCGGCACTGCAGGTAAAATCATTTGGCAGAAACTGAAAACGCAAAGCAATATCGCCTATTCTATTTTCCAGTGAAATAAGTCTTAAAAATGATGTCTCCAAAGAATAAAACATATCATTAATAGAACCATCGGTTTCCCTTATTACAATTTTTTGAGATTCTAACTTTGAAACATCTAAAATATCGTCAATAAGAACCAGCAGGTTTTCGGAGTTCTTTTGAATGATGTCAATGTAGTGATCTTTTTGTTCCGCGCTGAATTCTGAGAAACGAAGGAGATCGGAAAATCCAACAATGGCATTCATGGGGGTTCTAATTTCGTGTGACATATTTGCCAAAAAATTCAACTTAATCCTGCCACTCTCCTTGGCGCGATCCAAGGCAGATCGAAGATCGGATTCCAGCTTTTTTCGCTCTGTGATGTCTATAATCACACCGACATACGAAACCACTGCCCCATTATCAGCAAAAGCCGGACGCCCCATTGCAAAGAGCGTTTTGAGCGAGCCATCACTATGTTTCACGCGATACTCCAGACTCAATGGTTTATGATTAGCAGCAGCCTCAAGCACAGCGTCTTCCGCCTTAGCACGATCATCCTCAAAAACAAGACTCACCCACGCAGCAAAAGACGCTTCTACGCTGTGTGGCACAATTCCAAACAATCCCCAAATTTCTTCAGACCAATAAATTTTGTTAGTTTGCAAGTTCCAGTCCCAAATTCCGGCCTTGGCGGCATCCAAAGCCAATTGCAAGCGCGCAAGCTGCGTTCGAAGCTCTTCTTGCGACCTTTGATGCTCGGTAACATCGACACCCACGCCTCCCACAAACCTTTTTCGAGCGTTGTCCAGATAGCAAAACCTAGAATTTAGCCACTGTGTTTTTTTTCCATCTAGGGCAATTGTGGTTTCAATAACCACTAGTGATTGATTCGAATCCAATACGATTTTATCATTTTTGCGAAATTCACGAGCAACTTCCTCTTGCCAAACTTCAAGATCTGTTTTCCCATACAAATCGGTAAGTGAAACCGCAAATCGCTTTTCATACATCAAATTTATATAAACGTAACGTCCGTCTTCGTCCTTAGCCCACGCAATAGTTGGACTATTGTCTAAAAAAACACGGAACCGCATTTCAATTTCCATGAGCTTCTGTGCTGCGCACTTTCGCTCCCGCGAGTAGCGCACAGAACGCAATAAAGTGCTTCCACTGAATTCTCCTTTCACCAAAAAGTCGTCGGCACCTTTTTGCAACGCGCTGAGCGCCAACTCTTGTTCGCCCAACCCAGTGAGAATAACAATGGCCGCAAGAGGCGCTATATTGCGAACAACATCAAAGGTTTCTAGGCCAAAACTGTCGGGCAAATTCAAATCCAGTAGCACAACACCAAAAGTTTCCGATTCCATAAGCGTAAGCGCATCGGCAATGCGTGACACCGACTGAACAGTAAAGTTCGTACCCTCGGATTCCGCCAACATTTCGCAAATGAGATACACATCTCCAGGGTTATCATCAACAATCAATATGCTCAGCTCTGTGCTCATACTTGTGCGCTTTTTGGAGGAAGTTTTGCTATGGACAACCAAAAATTTTCAATGGATTCCAAAGCGGCCAAAAAGTCTCTTAACTCCATGGGTTTGGAAACAAAAGCATTTGCATGCAAATTGTAACAAGCAAGAATATCCTGTTTGGAACGCGTGCTTGTTAAAACCAACAAGGGAATATATTTTAGTTTTTCGTTTGATTTGAGATCCGACAAAACCTCCAGTCCCGACTTTTTAGGCAAATTAAGATCGAGGATAATAAGGTCGGGAGTAGGAACAGCGCTGAAACTGCCTTTGCGCATCAAAAAGTCCATGGCATCAACACCATCCTTAACTACAGAGAGATTGTTTGCAAATCGGCATTTTTCAAAAAATTCTTGAACGATATTAATATCGCCAGGATTGTCTTCAACAAGCAGAATTTCGATGGGTATTACGCTCTGATAATATGTCATAGAAGCCTTTCTGCTACTTGGGAATAGTGAAATAGAATGTGGAGCCTTTATTCACTTCCGATTCAATCCAAATTTTTCCACCATGGTTTTCAACAATTTTTTTACACAGGGCCAAACCAATTCCCGTGCCAGGAAACTCTTTAAGAGTATGCAGCCTCTTAAAAAGTGAAAACAGCGTTCGATAATATTGCTCTTCTATTCCTATTCCATTGTCACGCACAAAAAACTGCCATTCAGTGCCGCAATCTTGGCACGAGACATGAACATGCGGCGCCTGATTCCTATTGAATTTGATTCCATTGGAGATAAGATTTTGCAACACTTGAGCAAGCTGTACGGAGTGACCTCGCACCACAGGCAGAGAATCAGCCGTAACAACAGATTGAAATGCCACAATAGAAACACTCAAATTCTTCCGGACATCGCTCAACACCTTTTGCATGTTTACGATTTCAAGGTTCTTGTTGCAAACATCAAGGCGAGAATAAGCCAAAAGACCCTCAATAAGAGATTGCATTCTTCTCGCTCCATCAACAATGTAGCCAATGTATGTTCGACCCCTTTCATCCAACCGTTCTTGATAGCGGTCGCCTAACAGCTGCGCGTAACTAGCAACCATGCGCAGAGGTTCCTGCAAATCGTGAGCTGCGGCGTATGCATATTGTTCCAAATCCCGATTTGAACGGCGAAGATCAGATGCAACATCATTTAGCTGCTTTGCGTTGCGTTTTATTTCAGTGATGTCGACACCAATAATTCCCAATCCATTTTCATTTTCCGACAACGGCACCGCAAAATAGTTAGCAAGCCAATAACGAATTTCTTTGAGCTCACCTGGTAGCAAATACACAGTTTCAATTCCAGAGTACGGAACACCCGTTTCAACAACACCTTTCATCATAGCGCCATGTTCCTCAAAAATGTTTGGAGCGATATCGGCAACAGGCTTACCGATAATTGTTTCGCGACTGAAACCCAAACTGGAAGCCGTTACGGAATCCGTTTTGAGATAGGAAAGAGTACCATCCAACAGGGTCAGGAGTGTTGGTGAGTTTGCAAAAAAAGCTTCAAAGATATTTGCCTGTCGTTGTATTTCCAATTCCAAGCGTTTCTGTTCACTGACGTCGCGCCCCACCGCATAAAGTTTTCCGTCTATGCCCAAACTCGCTTTCCATTCAATTGTTTTGTAGGTGTCCAATTTTGTTCGGTAGCGATTGATGAAATGAACACCGGTCACAATCTCGCCCCATTTATTCTTTACTTGTTGCACTTGTTGCACTTGTTGCACTTGTTGCACTTGTTGCAAGGTAGCATCAATGTCATCGGGATGAATAAACTCTATAAAACTTTTACTCACAATCTCGTTGGGAGAATATCCCAAAATTTCTTCCCAAGCCGAATTCACATTCACAATAGTTCCTAGTCCATCGGCAACTGCAACCAAATCCGACGACAAAGCGTGAAACTTTGAAATATCTGCAATATCCTTTTTGACAACATTAGAAACATCCACAGTAAAAACAAGAACACCCACAACTTCACCCGTTGCATCTCGCACAGGAATTTTGTCGGTACGCACCCAAATAACATTGCCGGCACGTGTTTCCAAAGCCTCCACCACGCCAAACTTTGCTTCACCACTTTTCAAAACAACAAGGTCGTCTTTAAAGTAACGCTCGGCCATAGCAGGCAAAAAAAGCTCCTCGCCCGTTTTCCCTTCGATATCCTCTTTGGAGACTCCCATCAGCAAACAGGCTGCTTCATTCACTCTCAGAAACCGGTGGTGGGCATCTTTAAGCCATATTCCCGCTGGCAAAATATTAAAAATAGCTTCGAAGTCAAAACTCATAGCACACGGCCCCAATACTTCAATACTTCAATACTTCAATACTTCGACAAAAGGGAACGAAACAGAAAAGGGAAAAACAAAAAAGTGACATTATAGTGTTAGCGGAAAAAGACGTGAGTTAAAAATGTAAGTTTGATTTTGTACCAATGTTTCCGCCGATTCTTATCGTCAGCGGATTTTTATTGTCAGTAGAGTTATTCTCCACCACAGAGAAACAAATGCATTAGAAATGTTGAAATCCTGTTCCGCCAAATTGAACAGGAACTCCATTGCGAACAAATTGTAAGCCCGCTCCCGCCGAAACAATTTTACCAATGGCATGAAACGGAGTGTTAAATTTCTTACAGAAATCTTCCCTAACTTTTTCCCATTTTTCGGAGGCTACAGTTAGGAGCAATCCGTAGTCTTCGCCACCAATGGCGGCCATTTTTTGGGCGTCCCAACCAAAAGTATCGGCACTCCTTTGCAATTCCACCGAAATCGGAAGCTTTGTTAATTCAAGTTCTACACCCACATTTGAAGCGGTCAAAATACGACAAATATCCGAGTTAACACCATCGGACAAATCCATCATGGCATGCACCGCCTTTTGAGATGCCAACCAGGCTCCTTGAGCAAGATGTGGATGCGGCCTATTGTGACGCAATAGCAATGCATCGGAATTCACATCGCGAGGAAAACCTTCCAAAACAAATCGAAGTCCGGCGCCTGAGTCGCCCAAAAATCCGGTAACCGCAACAATATCTCCAGGCTTTGCTGAAGAACGCATTTTTATGGCTCTGCGTGAAGCTTCGCCCAATACAGCAATATTAATGACGATGGGTCCCGAAGAACCGGTGGTATCACCACCCAAAAGCGGCACCTTGGTTTGTTGAGCAAGCTCGTTCATTCCGTCTGCAAAGGCATCGACCCAGGTCACATCTAAATCTTTTGGCAAAGACAGCGACAAAAAAAATGCTGTTGGTTTTCCACCCATGGCGGCAATATCACTTAAATTAACGGCCAAAGATTTGTATCCCAAGTCAGAGGGCGAAGTGCGCTCACGCAAAAAATGCACTTTTTCAACCAACAAATCGGTGGTTACAAGTTGCACGCGTCCGGCACCCAAAGGCAACACAGCACAGTCGTCGCCGGCTCCCATATAACCCGTAGGGCAGTGTGAAAAAACACGTCCTACCAAACGTGAGATAAGTGGAAATTCGCCCAATTCGGAAATTCTCATACGGGATTCGCCAAATCAAAATATTTGTGTTCCAAAGAAAATTTTTCGGCCAAATGGGTGCCAAGAGCCTGAACCCCATATTGTTCGGTGGCATGATGTCCGGCAGCAAAAAAATGAACGCCATATTCCAAAGCCACGTGGTAACATTCTTCAGAAACCTCTCCGGTAAAATATGCGTCACATCCGGCCAACGCAATTTGTTCCAAGCGTTTTTGCGCACCGCCGCTGGACCACCCAACACGCTTTATTTTCCGCGGGGAATTCCCAATATGCAAGGGTTTTCGGAGCAATGTTTTTTCCAAGTGCAAGGCAAATTCCGCAGCCTCCATAGGAGACTCAAGTTCACCTAACATAACAGTTGTGTCCCCCAACAAAGTGCCCAACGAACGAATTCCCAACTTTGCACCCAATTGGGCGTTATTGCCGTAAACAGGATGCGAATCCAGAGGCAAGTGCCAAGCCATGATGTTTAAATCGGCTGCCAAAATTTTTTTCAACCGCATTTTCTTCATTCCCACAATTCGAAACTCATCGCTTTTCCAAAACAGGCCATGATGCACCAAAAGCAAATCGGCATTCCACTCTATTGCAGCATCAATGGCGGCTTCGCTTGCGGTAACAGCCGTGAGCACTTTTTTAATTTCAAGAGTTCCGCCAACTTGCATTCCATTGGGGCAATAATCTTGCTTGGGAGGAAAGTTGAGTGTTTGCTGAAGATAAGAATCTAGCTCACTAACTTGAATCATAAAAGACACCTCAAACTCTTTCGCTTCGGGCCTTTTCAAAGGCTTGTTCAACAACAGAAATTTTACGCGCGAGTTCCTCTTCACTCTCGTGAGTTGAAATATTTTCGCGCAAGCTAATCAGAGACTCCAAAAATCGCGACATAATAAGGTTCTGAGCAACACCCTTCAATTCGTGTGAGACTTTTTCCATCACATCCCAATCGCGCCGCACCGAAGCCTGTCGCAAAGCAACAATACGCTCGGGCGTTGTGGAATCAAACAAAGCCTTCAGGTGCGACAAAATATCTTTATCACCTCCCAGGCGTTCCAAAAGCTCAACTCTGTTCCAAACAGCCAAATCAGAAGCGGAAGGGGCGCCTTCAGCAGATTTGGGTCCAATCTGAGAAACAGGCACATCAACGGTCTCCACCTGTTGCATCTCCAAGGACATTTTTTTGGTGTGAGCGGGTAAAGTAAACCAAAAAGACGAACCATGAGTATCACCCGGCTCAACGTCAATTTCACCACCCATGACCTCAACAAGCCGCTTTGTTACAGCCAATGCAATGCCAGCCTTACGAAAGTCGCTTTTATCACAACTATCAGACGTTATAATTCCCGAAAATATTTGGTGAAGCTTAGCTTTTGAAAAGCCCAAGCCTGTATCGGAAATTCCAAAACGCAACATAAGATGCTCGTCTTCAGAAACCTGCGCAGTAACATTAATTACTATTTTTGCCTGTAGCGAATAGCGAAACGCCATGCCCAGTAAATTTACCAAAACTTGCCGAATTCTACCGCCGTCACAAATCACAGTCATGGGAACACGAGCGTCAACTGAAGCTGACAGCGAAATATCCTTACCTTCGGCACGCGCACGAAACAACGAAAGCATTTTGGAAACAAGCGAGCGAACATTCACATCTTCTTTGAGAAGCGCAACCGAGGATTCATCAAGTTGCGAAAACTCAATAACTTGAGACATAACTTCATCCAACTCCAGCCCATTGTCGAAAACAATGTCCGCCATTTTTTTTTGCATGGGATCGGCACAAGAAACTTTCAAAACTTCCGCAGCACCCACCAAATTTTGAAGCGCTGTGCGGAATTCGAAACCGAGATTTTCCATCACGTTTTTCACCGCACTAAGCCGGGCATTAACAACAACAAGATTTTCAGAAAGAACCGATGACGCCAAAAGATGTTCCAAATTATTCCACACGACACATCGCAAATCCTCAAGAATATAACGAACGATGTCGGGCGTTTCAACAGCATCATACCAAAAAAGATGCATGCACAAATCGGCGCGCGCACTGCCCACCAACGGGAGAATTGCAATATTTTTTGCCTGCACTTTATCGTCTTCGGCAACCAAACGTTGCCTCAAATAGTCTTGGTACGAACCAAAATAAACTGAGTTGACAAATGCAGCCGTGGGGTTTGTCGCCGCCATAAGGTGTGCATTCAAACGACGATCGATTTGTTCAGAAAGTCCTTTTTCGGCAACAACATTCACTTCATCAGAGGTCTTATTATAAGAATAAACAACTCCTGCATTGGCACCAGAAATTCGCATGGCCGCCCTTAAGCAAAGCTCTCCCACCTTTTCCAAGTCCGTTTCGTGCATCACAGCCGCTACAAGTTCAACAAGTGTTTCCAATTGGTCAACATGCGTTTTGGAACCATCCAAATGCGCTGCTGTTGTTCGAAGTTGTGCGGAGAGCTTTTTGTTACGAGTGCGCAATTTCCTAAGAAAGAAAGACAATACCCCAATACCAATTGCCAGAAAAAAAGCAACGAGCCCAACCATAATCAAAGCAACGGAATTGAAACTCAAAGAAATGCTTGACAGTTCCATGGCAACCTCACAATGTGCTGCCCATATTTATATCATATCGGAAATCAAAGATCGTCTTAAGCCACCGTCCGGCGCCAAAGATCCCCCTTGAGCACATGAAAGTCTTGATTGAGTGAGGCCAATTGGAGGCTCCAGGTTTGTTCACAACGTTCAGCACCCGCAAGCCCGGCAGTGCCAGCGGAATCTTCAGAACCTACAGAACCCGCAGAACCCGCAGAACCCGCAGAACCCGCAGAACCCGCAGAACCCGCAGAACCCGCAGAACCCGCAGAACCTGCGAGGCTGGTGCTCAAAACAACTTTTTTGCCACTGCTGTTCTGCAAAAACATCCCCGTTTTACAGTAAAGTTCTTGCACGGTGGGAATGCTTTCTATACCTGCAAGAATAGTTTGCAAACGCTGATACTCCGGCGGAAAGCGAGAGTAAATTGTAACCTTGGGCACTGCCGCTTTCCGAATAAACTCTAAGAGGTCGCGAACAAAATCGTCGCCACTGAGGCAAATTTCCAAACCTGCCACCGTAATGCCATCCACAAATGGATTGCCGTTGTACGATTGAATAAGTTCATCGACCGTAAAATCGACAACATCACTGTCAGACAAAACTGAGTTTTGGCATCCAGGACAAGCACCGTCACAGTAAGGAGCCACCAGCAACAGCGAGCAATAAGGCTGGTCCTGCATAATATTTTCGGTGAAATACGGATTGCGAAACTTCATGCTCACCCCCCAATGGAAGCAACGTCGTTTTGAAACCGTTCGCGAAATTCTTCACGCTTGCCTTTGTTAAAATTTTTGATGGGCCGCACATAACCCGTCACTCTTTGAAAAACCGTCGTTTCCGCACCACAGTTTGGACATGTGGTTTGCTCACCTGGCAAAAAACCATGCTGTTCACACACGGAATAAACGGGCGAAAAACTGATGTAGGGAAGATCGTATTTTACAAATGCACCTTTCAAAAATCGCTTTACGGCCGCAGCTGTTGTGGGTTCGCGCATGTAGTTATGATACACACTCCCTCCGGTTGCCAACGACAACAAACCATGCTGATGTTCATAAATTTTTTGGTACGACCAATTGATACCCACAGGAAGATGCGTTGAGTTGGTGTAATAGGGTTCGTTGGTCCCTGCCGTGGCGATGTCGGCATAGCGCTGTTTATCCTTCAATGCCAAACGATACGCAGCACTCTCGGCTGGCGTATATTCAAGATTAAACAACAACCCCGATTGCTCTTGAAAATCTGCCAAAATAGCCCGCATAAAGTGAAGAACTTCAATGACAAAAGCACGACCTTCCTCGGTTTCAATACCAACACCTAGGTAATTGCGACACATTTCGTGCCCCCCCACCAAACCAATGGTGAGAAACAAAGTATCAAGGCGACCCAAGTAAGTTTTCAGCGCCGGAAAAAGTCCACGCTGAAATTCGGCATTCACAACTTCACGCTTTTTTATGAGCTGTTGATAACCCAAATCCATTTGGTCGCGGAGGTCGGCAAAAAAAGCTTCTTTCCCTTTTCCTCGCGCACGATAACCAATCGCAGGAAGGTTGATTGTGAATACACCTAACGAACCCGTTTTTTCGGCCGCTCCAAACAAACCACCCGCCTTGTTCAACAACTCACGTTTGTCCAAACGAAGACGACAGCACATGGAATACACATCACTCTCTTTAAGGGCTCCATGTATAAAGTTTCCGAAATAAGGAGCACCCGTTTTTGCTGCAAGTTCAAAAACATCATCGTGCTTATCCCAGTTCATGTTTTTACCAACATTAAATGTTGGAATAGGATACGCAAAAGGACGCCCTTGAGCATCACCACGCAACATGGAACGGGCAAAAACATTCAAAAGCAAATCGGCTTCACGCTGAAAATCGCTATAGGTGTAATTCTCCATAACTTTACCCGCGCAAATCACAGCCTGATTGCGCATGGGTTCGAGAACTTCAAAGTCGAGAGTGAGGTTGGAAAACGCAGGTTCGCTTCCCATGCGGCTATTGGAATTTAACGCATAAATCATATTCTCAACGCTTTGAGAGATATCGTCCATGTCGCTTGCAGTGTATTCAAGTTCTTGCTTTTTTCCGTTGTCTTGAATGTTGTCGCGACGCAGTTTGTCGAAGTACACAAAGGGTGCGAGATAAACATTCCAACTTGAAAACGCAACGGCCCCAGCAACTTCGTTCTGAAAAATTGTAACAATATTTGCAATTTGGCTGCATGCACTGCGCAAGCGACGCGCTGGACTAGAAACACACACGTTATCCACACCCTGAATACCCAGGGTCAGCAAGTCGCGCAAACTGGCGCCAAAGCAGTAACTAGAATAGGAGCCCAAATCGTGAATGTGATAGTCGCCTGCGCGATGCCCCGCCATAATGCGCGGATTTACGTTGTTAAAGATTTCTTCCCAATACAAAGCGGACATCTTTCCCAAAACATATTTGTTCAAGCTGCCAAAAGAATAAATGGCATTGGAATTTTCCTTCGATCTCCAATCACTCTCGCTGAGGTACTCGGCAAACGTGCTTTCGACAAAAGAACGGACAGCTTGGTGCGTCATGGCGGAACTCCTGTGTGTCAGACATCTCTACATATAGTGGTACCGGATTTTTTTAGACACCGTCAATAGGAGCAAATGCCTACAAAAGCACAATTTTGAGGCACTTCTCGGGAAATTTCCAGATATCACCGCCTTGAAAAAAAAAGATGTCCACAACGCTGTGGATAGGTGCGTCACAAACTTGACGCCACATGCCAAATCAAAAAGCAAAAGCGAAATTTTCAAATGTCTTTCGGATTTCGGATTTCGGATTTCGGATTTCGGATTTCGGATTTCGGATGTCTGTCAGATGTCTGTCGCATTGAGCACTGATTCATGCTCTTTTCAGGTTTTTCGAAGCGATGGGATCAACAA
>CAIZES010000231.1 GCA_903932045.1 uncultured Silvanigrella sp.
AAAAACAAGACCCATCCCATGCAAAAAACCAACATTGCGATTTGGATACAGTCTTACTCAGGGATCACTTCCGGTTCTTCTCGCACAAGACCTCGGGTTCCTCAATCGCGTTGAGTGCGCTGTTGAACTATTCCCCGACAATAAACTCACCGGATTCGGTGCCGAGTTTGCGGCTCGCCAAATTGATGGAGTCACCGCCACAGCTGGCAGCGCTCTCAAACTAACAACAATTGTGCCCGAACTGCGCATTGTTTATGTAAAGGACCAACCCCAAAGCACCGAAAAAATAATTGCAATTCCGTCCATTAAAACAATCGCCGATCTCAAGAAAAAACAGGTTGGCATTGCGCTGGGCGACGTTAGCGAAATTTTTCTGTTCAGCCTTCTTAAGGAACACAAGATAAGTGAAAACGAACTCACGCTTGTGAATATCACTTCTGAAAACGCCGTTCAAAAGTTTAACGAGAATGAACTGGACGCCGTATTTGTTCGACCACCACAGGACTTGAATATTACAAAACCATTCCGAGTTTTAGCAACAGCGAAAGACGCTTCTGGAATTTTTCTCAACGTGATTTTCTTCCATCAAGAATTCCTAAAAAACCAAGCCAAATGCGTCCGACAATTTTTGAGTGCTTGGTCGGATGCCGTGGATTACTGGAAGAAAAAACCCACGGAAACTGCAGAAAAACTTGCCAAACGCTTAAACATGCCTCCGAGTCAATTTTCACTGCACAACCTCATCATTTTTAACACAAAAGACAATATCCGCATCATGAATTGCAACTCAAAAAATGAATCTCTTTGCCACACCCTCACAAAAAACGCGGAAGGACTTGTACAAATAGATGCACTGAAGCTTGTTCCGAATGTTGAAAAATTCGTAGACGCTTCATTCTTAAGCGAACCATAATAACAAAAAGAACGCTGCGAAAAGAAGAATTATTCACCAACTGCTACACAAAGGAGAAAAATTCATGCCGCTCCGAATGTTTGGCCTTACAGCGCGCATAGGCATTGCGGCAACAGCACTTGCAATCACATCAGTGTGTGCTGCAATTGGAGTTGTGGTCACCCGACAATACTCCCACTCCATTCAAACTGAATCCAATTTCCTAGCAGAGGACGCACGGGATGCAGCCAAGCGCCTCGATTCAGCACTCTCAAACACCATGCTCCGACTTCTGGTGGATTTTCAAACACCTGCATTTCAACAGTTTCTTAGCAGCAACAGCGCAAAAGACCAAAACACAGCTCGCACAACTCTTATCAAAATATTTCGCCGCAACGCCGACATCTATTTATCCGGATTCTTCCTTGCAAACAATCAGGGACAAATTTTAGTGGATGTTGGAAATCCAAATCCTCAGCCAAACAACAATATCCATCAATTTGCTCACAGCGCACAATGCCTAGATGTTAAAGAAACATCGCACCAAAAATACATAACAACACCCATAATACCCCTCACCGACAAAAAACTAGGGTTTCTTTTTTGTGCCCCAATAAAAAAAGAAAATAGGCAAATAGGAATTCTTGCGGCAAGTTTTAATCTTAACGCACTTTTGCTGATACAAGAAAAAAGTTTTGTACCCGAAAAACAATCATACTTACACTTTGTACTCGACGAACAAAACCGCGAAATTTCCCAACTCACAAAAAATGCCAACACAAGTCCCCTTCCTGAGGTGTGCCAATTTCAAACGCTCAGTGGAATAGTCTCAGGACACAAATTATTTTGTCTTGGCCCTAAATTTTTGGGAACTCCCCACACAAAATACCTTATTCAAAGTTCGAATCTGAGCAGCCAACAGTGGAAAGTGCTTACGCTCAGACCCATTCAAACCATCACGGACAGTTTGGTGGACGAAGCTGTTATAAGTCTTTCACTCGCTCTTCTCACACTTCTCATTCTGTCGTTTCCAATGGTCTTCTTTTTGAATACCGCTATTCTCAGACCCATCCGCAACATCACCACACAAGTCCAACGACTTTCAAACCTCGAATTTGACAACACACTTCCCTCACTGCACAGTGACGAGTTGGGAGATCTCGAATGTGCCTTTCAAAAGATGCACGTTCGCATCACATCCACCATTCAAATGCTACGTCAAATCAATTCGGACCACGATACCGAAAACAAGCAACAACAACTCGTATCAAACATCACACATGAAATGCGAACCCCATTAACCGCAATCATTGGATACCTCGATCTTATTCTAGCCAAAGATGGCGAACAACTTTCACAATTTTCAAAAAAAGCTGTAAATATTGTAAAACAAAACAGCAATCACCTTCTTGCCCTCATCAACAACATTCTTGATTTATCCAGCATTGAAGCCAAACAAGTGCATCTCGACATCACTTTCTGCGACTGCGGACTTTTGCTCAATCAAATTTTCGATTCTATGTTCATTGAAGCAAAAAATAGAAATCTCGACATCACCCTCAACATTCAACAACCGTTTCCGCCTATTTTCACCGATGAAACCCGACTGCGGCAAATTCTTTTCAATATCGTTGGCAATGCAATCAAGTACACCCACGAAGGAAAAGTGAGCATTCGCGCTCGTATTGCATCGGCAACACCCAGATTGAAAGCACACATGCGCATTGAAATCAAAGACACCGGCCCCGGAATTAAACCGCACGATCAAGAGCGCCTCTTTGAGCCTTTTGTCAGAGTTGAAACTCCCAAAGGAGTTCATGGATCGGGTCTCGGCCTCTTCATTACCAAAAAACTCCTCGAGCTTTTGGGAGGCCATATTGAGTTAGAAAGCGACGGATTCTCAGGGACAACATTCACTGTCATACTTCCACTCAATCGGTCCCCCGAATAGCACACTCTTCGCAACACGAGAACAATATGCTATGACCTCACCCAGAACTTTTCTCGTTGGAGGACACATCGTGAATCCCAAGCTTTGGCTCCACTCCCTCACCCGAATTCCTCGGACAACTCCCGAAGAATGGAAGGATCTCGACCTCGTTTCACGCTGGTTAATTGCCACTCGCGCAGCTGTGCTCATCATGACATTTATTGCTGCGGCCATTGCTGGAATTATTGCCTTTCGCGAAGGTGCATTCCATCTTGGGAAATGGTTATTGCTCACCTTTGGCCTTATTTTTTCGCATGCAACCAACAATCTTCTCAACGACCTCAGCGACTTCAAACGTGGAGTAGACAAAAACAACTACTATCGCGCACAATATGGCCCACAACCGTTAACACATGGCATGATGACCATCCGCCAAAATCTGACTTATGCTGCTATCACGGGCTTACTCGCACTTGCCTGCGGCCTACCATTGGTTATTGAGGCAGGCATGTGGGGCTGGATTTTGCTAGCTCTCGGTGCATTTTTTGTTTTCTTCTACACATGGCC
Organism: uncultured Silvanigrella sp.; assembly: GCA_903932045.1. Taxonomy (GTDB): domain Bacteria; phylum Bdellovibrionota_B; class Oligoflexia; order Silvanigrellales; family Silvanigrellaceae; genus CAIZES01. The sequence continues at coordinate 3,390 of CAIZES010000231.1, forward strand.
TCTTAAGTACATTGCCCTAGGCGAAGTTGCCGTTTTTCTTGTTTGGGGCCCCCTCATGATTGCCGGTGGCCATTTTGTCATAACCGGATATTGGAGCTCGCACGCATTGCTTGCCTGCGTACCTTACGCGCTCGGCGTCACGGGGGTGATATTCGGAAAACACATCGACAAAGCAGCTCTCGATAGTGCGAAACGAATTTTCACTCTGCCCGTTGTTATTGGCGAACGCATTTCAAAAGCCGCGCTCGCTTCCATGGTTGTTCTTCAATACGTTCTTGTTATTGGTATGATTATTTGGGGCGGATTTCACACACCACTTTTACTTGTGGTATTTGCATTTCCCGCTTTTAAAATTGTGATGCCCCAATTTTTGAGTGAACCACCCGAAAACCCTCCAGAGTGGTTTCCCAAAGAAATGTGGCCAGCTTGGTATGTTGCTCTGGCATTCTACCACAACCGACAGTTTGGAATTTTCTATATTCTTGGCCTGCTTTTAGATGCACTTCTTGTTCACAAATTTTAAAAACAAATCCTGCGTTCTAAAATCCTGCGTTCTAAAATCCTGCGTTCTAAAATCCTGCGTTCTAAAATCCTGCGTTCTAAAATCCTGCGTTCTAAAATCCTGCGTTCTAAAATCTAGGTTCTTAAATTCAACCAAATACGGGCGGAAATCCCTGAGGAAAACGTTCGTGCATGGCAAGATAAACATGCTCTACAATGTCTTCCACATTGGGTTTTGAAAAATAGTCGCCGTCCGAACCATATGCCGGACGGTGAGGCTTTGCCGTTAATGTCCGCGGCTGCGCATCCAAGAAATCGTAGGCATTTTGCTCTTCCAAAATCTGCTGCAAAAGATACGCTGAAGCCCCTGCAGGTCCGTCTTCATCCACAACCAAAAGAGCATTTGTTTTTTGCACCGAGGCAGCAACATGATGATGAATATCAAAAGGAGCAAGGCTTCGGGCATCAATAACTTCAATGGAAATTCCCATGGTCTCCAAAAGTTCTGCTGCATCAAGCGCAACTTTGCAACATGCGCCATATGTTACCAAAGTGAGATCTGTTCCTTCACGCAAAATTTCGGGAACTCCAAAAGGCACTGTGAAGTCTCCCACATTTTGTGGCATTTCTTCTTTCAAGCGATAAGCATTGAGTGTTTCAATAATCAGCGTGGGATGATCCGATCGCAAGGCAATATTGTAAAATCCGGCGGCAGTTGTCATGTTGCGCGGGACCAAAACATGGACACCACGAAGCGCATTTAACACCACGCCCAACGGCGAACCAGAATGCCAAACTCCTTCCAACCGATGCCCCTTTGTACGAATCACAACGGGAGCCTTTTGTGTGCCTGCGGTGCGGTAATGAAGGGTTGCCAAATCGTCGGAAAGAATTTGCAATGCATACAAAAGATAATCAAGATATTGAATATCAACAATGGGACGCAGCCCGCGCAGAGCCGCACCAATTCCCTGTCCAGCGATAGATGCTTCACGTATTCCCGTATCTGTGAATCGCAGTGGCCCAAATTTTTCTTGCAAGCCTTCAAAAACAAGATTCACATCACCCAAGCGTCTCACATCCTCGCCAATAACAAAAATACGGGGGTCACGAGCAAAATTTTTCTCAAAACATTTTTGCAAAACAACCCGACCATCCACCATTTCAGGCGTTTCCGACACTGCATAGGTGGGTGCAATTTGTGGAGCTCGCAATGGACTTTCCGCGCCATCACCAAACAAATAGCTATTGTACCGCAAAACATTTTCGCGTTTGTAATCCAACGTTTTTTGTCGGACAGCCGCAGCCGTAGCACAACCACATTCTCGCAATGCCAACGACGCCCTCACCAAATTCGACTGCACCAAACGTCTGCTTAAGGCCTGTGGATTTTCCATTGCCTTGCGCAAAGCATTCATTGTTGGAGCAGGACAACGTCCCCCCGAATCACATCCCTTTAAAAGAGCGGCCGCAGCATCGCGCTGATTTTCCAATGCAGCCTGCACATCTGCAAATGCAGCGATCCGTTCTGCTTCGACAAATTTCAAGGATTTTTTTTCAATGCCATCGAGCTCTTCTATGGTGGCAATATTCTCACCCAAAATCCATTCACGCATTTTTGTAATGCCATCAAACTCTTTTTCCCACTGCAAACGTTCTGGCGTTTTGTAGCGCTCATGACTTCCACTTGTAGAGTGCCCTTGTGGCTGAGTGAGTTCTTGAACATGAATCAGAGCCGGAACATGGTCCAATCGCATTTGCTCAATAACAGGCAAATACACATCGTGGAGCGCCAAATAATCCCAGCCTTTCACTTCACACACACGCACACCGCGACCGTCAGCGTCGGCATCCATTCCTCGCAATGCTTGCGAAATCGAACTTTTCACTGTTTGCAGCTCGGCAGGAACAGAAATTCCAAAGCCGTCATCCCAAACAGAAATTGCCATGGGAACTCGCAACACGCCCGCAGCGTTCAGCACTTCAAAAAAGTGTCCTTCACTTGTACTTGCGTTGCCAATAGTACCAAACGCAACTTCAGAACCACCACGCGAGAACAAATCAGAAACACGCTTCAGCTCGGGCACATTGCGATACATTTTTGAAGCATAGGCAAGCCCCAACAAGCGCGGCATTTGAGCCGCTGTTGGCGATATATCCGAAGATGAATTTTTAAGATCCACCTGTGGTAGCCAGCAACCCTGGTCATCAACAAGATGGGTTGAAAAATGCCCCGTCATTTGACGTCCGCCCGACGCTGGGTCGGCCCCCCCCTCTACATTGGCATACAACTGCGCAAAATAATCTCGTACGGTAAGCATTCCGGTTGCAAACATAAAGGTTTGGTCGCGATAATATCCCGATCGAAAATCACCTCCGCGAAAGGCTTTCGCCATCACAATTTGTGGAATTTCTTTGCCGTCGCCAAAAATGCCAAATTTTGCTTTACCAGTGAGAACCTCCCGACGCCCCATCACACTCACGTGCCGACTGTTCCAGGCAACCTCAAAATCGCGCAAAATTTGCTCACGTGAAATTTCGACATTTTTTTTTGTAGTCACAGAGTGCTTTACAGACATATTATTTTCCATCACAAAACAGGTGTGTTCCAATTTTCTAAGCAAGCTTTCACGGCCGCCAAAAACCGTCCGCCATCGGCCCCATCAATGACGCGATGATCGTAAGAAGCCACAACGTAACACATTGTACGAATGGCAATGGCGTCATCAATCACAACCGGGCGTTTTTCGAAAGTTCCAACCCCCATAATTCCAGCCTGTGGCTGATTGATAATAGGCTGCCCAATAAGAGTTCCAAAAACCCCGTAATTTGTGACAGAAAACGAACCGCCCTTCACATCATCGGGCATTAGCTTTTTTGTGCGAGCACGTTCAGCCAAATCATTGAGAGCACGAGCCAAACCAACGAAACTCAAATCTTGAGAATTCTTTAACACCGGAACAATGAGTCCACTTTCCAACGCCACTGCAACGCCTAAATTGATGTCCTTTTTATAGACAATGTCGTCGCCATCAATACTGGAATTCATAACCGGAACAGCTTTTAATCCTGCAATCGCCGCCGAAAGCAAAAATGGAGTGTACGACAACTTAATGCCGTGAATTTTTTCAAACTCCGCACCATACTTCTTTCGAACATCCACAATTTTTTGAACATTCACTTCAACAACGCTTGTAACATGAGGAGATGTCCGCTTACTCATAACCATATGCTCGGCAATTTTTTTGCGCATGACGGTCATGGGAACCCGCTCTTCACGGACGAACGCAACAGGGCTCGGTTTCGCAATTTCTCTTACTGGAGACGAACCACTCACCAACGGAATAATGGGTTGCGCTTTGTTTTCCTCAATGTAGGCATTCACATCATTTTTCATAATGCGTCCACCCGCCCCCGATCCACGCACATATTGCAAATCAATTCCAGCTTCTTTGGCCATGTGACGAGCCAACGGACTGGAACGCAAACGATCGCGGCTCACAGAAATTTCTCCTGCACTCTTTTTCAACTCTGAAACAATCAGCGCTGGCTCTGCAGCAACACTCTGCTGGGAAGGCACAACAACAGTTCGCTGTGGAGCTGCAATAACGCTCTGAGCAGGAGCTTCCGGAACAATCATCGCTGCAGGTGGACAGTTTTCGTGATCGCCTTCGGCACGAATACGAGCAACAACAGCTCCAACTTTTGCAACGGCTCCAGCAGAAATTAAGATTTCCTCAAGCACCCCACCCACAGGTGAAGGAATTTCGGTATCCACTTTGTCGGTTGAAACCTCATACAAAAGCTCTTCACGAGCC
>CAIZES010000232.1 GCA_903932045.1 uncultured Silvanigrella sp.
AAGCTCAGTATCTCCCTTTCCACGCTGACCACCACGACAGGCGCGGACGTTTACGTAAACGAAACCCGGAAATCGTGGCCTTCGACGTGCCGCGTGCCGCGTGGACTTAGAAGTGATCGCCCCATGTCAAGCCTGTTTTAGATAAGACAGCCGTGGATTGCGGCCGCTCTTGTCAGAAATTCTTCCCCGTTTATGTTAACTTCTGTGGGATGTGCTTTTCCATGCGGAGGTTTTATGTTCAAGAGAATTTTCTTTTTTGCCTTGGTGAATATTGCAGTTGTGATTACGGTGTCTATTGTATTGAGCTTGTTGGGTATCAACGGTTATGCATCCGATCGTTATGGACTCAACCTTGCTCATTTGGCAGTTTTCTCGCTTGTGTGGGGCATGGTTGGTTCGTTCATTTCGCTTTTGATTTCGCGTTGGATGGCCAAAATGACCATGGGCGTGGAGGTTATTGATCCGGAAAATTCCGCAGCAGAGAAACGCGATCTTTTGAATATGGTTTATGGCTTGGCGCGTAAGGCGGGTATGACCACAATGCCTGAAGTGGGTATATATCAAAGTCCAGATTTAAATGCCTTTGCCACAGGTCCAAGTAAAAGTCGTTCGCTTGTTGCGGTGTCGTCGGGGCTCATGAATCGTATGAGTCGGGATCAAATTGAGGGTGTTCTTGCTCATGAGGTTTCACATATTGCAAATGGCGACATGGTCACCATGACCCTGGTGCAAGGTGTGGTGAATGCCTTTGTGATGTTTTTTGCGCGCATTATCTCGTTTTTTATCTCGCAGGGAGTGGACGAAGAAAAGCGTCCCATGGTGCGTTTTCTCACCACTATGGTTGCGGAACTTGTGTTGGGTATTTTAGGGTCGATGGTTGTGGCTGCGTTTTCTCGCTGGCGTGAATTCCGTGCCGACGGTGGTGCTGCATCGCTGTCTGGTAAGGGTAAAATGATTTCTGCGCTTCAAGCACTACAGCGCGCATACGAACTTCCTGCTCTTGAGGACAATGTTCCCGCGTCGGTTGCCGCGTTTCGTATTTCTAACCGTCCGAAGGGGATTTTGTCCTTGTTTTCAACACACCCGCCTCTTGAAGAGCGCATCGAACGTTTGCGTCAAAATCCAATTTATGGGTTGTGAAATTTTTTGTTGCCCGAGTTTAGATTCGTGTCCTTGCTTCGTTGAGCAGCGCTTTGGCTTGCGCCAATCCTTGTGATGTGATCTTTTCTCCCGAAAGCATGCCCGCGAGTTCTTGTGCCCTTTCGCTTTCTCTTAAAAGTTCGAGTCTAGCAGTTGTGGAACCATTGAGAGCGTACTTTTTTGCCACAAAATGCGAACCGGCGTGGCAGGCAACCTGAGGCAAATGTGTGATGCAGATGGCTTGGCGATTGTGGCAAAACTGTGCAATTTTTCTTCCCACTTTTGCCGCAACGTTGCCACTAATGCCTGTATCAATTTCATCAAAAACAAAAAGGTTGACGCTTTCCTCAGCGAAAAGAATTGTTTTTATGGCAAGCATAACGCGGGAAAGTTCGCCGCCGCTTGCTACTCTTTCAATGGACTGGGGCTCTACGCCTGTGTTGGCGCTCAGTAAAAATCGCGTCTCTTCTGCACCATTTGTGCCGAGAGAAAGATATTCATTGATGATACTTTCCGATAACAAATTCAGAATCCGCGAAGGAAGCTGTGTGGTGGTTCGTCGATCTCCGGGCACGAATTGGCACACAAAACGTGCTTTTGTCATGCCGAGCTCGGCAAGTTCGTGTTGCACTTTTTGAGAAAGCGCTTCGGGTGAGGCTCGTCGTATTCTAGAGAGTTGCTGTGATGCATTCAGAAGTTCAAGCACTGTTGCGGCAAATTTGTTGCAAAGAGTTTCAACTTGCGAATCCATGTTGTTTGTATCGAGCAAGAAGGCGGAACAATGTTCTCGATGTGCTAGGATAGATTCTACGGTTGGACCAAATTTTCGCAAAAGTTTGTTATATATTTCGATGCGATCATTTGCCCATGACAAAAGTTCTTCGTCTACAGAAAAGGAACGAGATACGGCGCGAAGTTCGTCGGCAGTGTTATCGATGGCAGTCCACACTTCCTGTAAAACTCCAGCGTTCAGCGGCCGAGGCGAGCCTTCGGTGAGTTTGACCAACTTTTCGATGTTCTTTCGGGCATAACGCATAAGCGAAAAACAACTGGTTTCGTTTTCAACCAAGACATCGAGAGTTTCTTGACACAGTGAGGTTACGGTTCCCGTTTTTTTACCCAGGAGCAGCAGAGCCTCTATTTCTGCAAATTCGTTTGCATCAAGAGCGGCGTCTGATATTTCGTTGAACTCGAACTCGTAAAGATCTTTTTCGCGCAGCCGTTTGTCTCGTTCTTTTTCGGCATCTCGTATTTGCGACAGAAGAGTGTGAGTTTTGTTGAAAAGTGTCGCAACCGTTGCAGCCAAATCTGAGGTTCCGCAAAATCTGTCCAGGAATTCGGTGTGAGTTTGAACATCTAAGAGTTTTTGATTTTCGAACTGGGAACTGATGTCTATAAGTTCTTCGGCAACTCTTTGAAGGGTTCGGGCATTCACTGGAGTGTCGTTGATAAATGCGCGGTGTCGGCCATTTTTTTGAACAACTCGTCGCAATATGATTTCGTCTTCAGGCAGCGGAATTCCGTGCTTTTCCAATAAAGCATACACGGGCGACTGCTCATGCAACGCAAAAATCCCGCTGACTTGTGCGGATTCACAGCCAGTTCGTATGAGGCCGAGGTCAACTCGCCCTCCCCGCAAAAGCGCCAGAGCATCCACGAGTATTGATTTTCCAGCTCCTGTTTCGCCGGTGACAATATTTAGGCCAGGCCCAAAGTTCACAGAAATATTTTCGGCGATTGCGATACTTTGTATTACTATTTGGCGTATCATGGGACGCTCCCATTTAGGTTCGGGCTAAAGATAACAGATTCCGAACGAAAACCAAGAAATCTGGATTGCTATGTTCGCAAGTTGAGGAGAAATTGAGCATGCAGCACACAAAATCGGTTATTCGCGGAGTTGGTCACTATGTGCCGCCGCGTGTTGTTACAAATCACGACCTTTCGACGATTATGGAGACATCCAATGAGTGGATAGTGGAACGCACAGGAATATTGGAGCGTCACTTTGTTGATGAAGGCGTGCACACTTCTCATCTAGCGGAGCAGGCCGTTCGCAATTTATTCGACAACACGGGATTGGGGGTTAAAGATGTTGATTACATTTTGTTTGCAACACTCTCCCCTGATTTTTACTTTCCAGGCGTGGGCCCCATCTTGCAAAATCGTATGGGGTTCCATCGTATCCCGGCTCTGGATATCCGCACACAATGCAGTGGCTTTGTCTATGGTGTTTCCACTGCTGACGCGCTTATTCGCTCGGGGCAAGCGGGTCGTGTTCTTTTGGTTTGTGCCGAAGTTCAGTCGCCTGTTCTTGATATGACTACTGCGGGGCGTGATACCGCAGTTTTGTTCGGGGATGGTGCAGCTGCTGTTATTATTGAGTCGCAGAGCGGTTCAAGGTCACAAATATTGAAAGACCAAAACAGTGGCATCCTTGATTCCATTTTGGGAAGCGATGGTTCGGGTGCAGAAGCTCTTTGTCTTCGTGCGCCGGGTTCAGCATCAGTTGGATTTATCCGTCACGAAGATATCGAAAAAGGCAACACGCGACCCAAAATGGATGGCCGAACGGTGTTCAAAAACGCGGTGACACGAATGGCTGAGGTTGTGTCAGAAATTTTGGAAAGGAATAAAGTTTCTGCAAGTGAAATTGATCTCGTAATTCCTCATCAAGCAAACATGCGCATTAACGAATTTCTGCGTGAGAAACTTCATCTTCCTAAAGAGAAGGTTTTTAATAATATCGAAAAATACGGAAACACTACCTCTGCAACTATTCCTATTTGCTTATCGGAAGCTATACAGCAAGGCAGACTCAAGAAGGGTGATCTTATTGTTACCGTGGCTTTCGGTGCAGGATTTACTTGGGGCGCAAATTTGTTGCGTTGGTAGCATGTTCATTGTTTTCGA
>CAIZES010000233.1 GCA_903932045.1 uncultured Silvanigrella sp.
ATTCTCGAACAGAACGTTATTCACTTGGAACTGATCCCAATCGAGACTATCCGTGGCCCGGAGACCCTGAACACAAGTCTGTGCCTTGCATTTCTGCTCTTAGGGATCTTTTCGTCAAGCAGTCTTTTGTGGGTTCGTTAACTCTTCATGCGTCCGGCAGTTTGGTGATGTTTCCCTGGGGTTATACAACAGAGCCTATTTCGGATGTTGCCAAGCGAACGGAAATGGACAATCTCACAACGGGGATGTCACAGGCCAATGGCTACGTCCATGGGCCAATTGCCACAACAATCTATGTGGCGCGAGGGTCCAGTTCCGACTACTATTTTTGGAAGTTTAACACAGTGGCAGTGGCTATTGAGTTGGGTCACAGCAAAATTCCTTTCTTTAGTGATATTCCTAAGGTGGTTTCTGAAGTGCATGAGAGTTTGTTGGTGTTTTTTGAGCATTTTCTGCACGTTTGAAGTTTTCTTTGTTTTTGCCCGAGTAATCTCTTGACCAATTAGCCAAACAGTGTGAAAACACGGTAAGCCTAGGATTCTGACTCTATCCTTGGTTTGTTTGTTGGCGTTCGTGTTGGAGGTGAAGAGAATGAAGCTGTTCAAAAAGAATTCCATTTTTATGCTGGCGGTGGGGTGTGGGTCTTTATTTGTGGCCTGTGAGGGCAAAAAAGCTTATATCACAAAGGACTTTGATGCTCGTAATTCCACTCAGGCAAAAGAGCGGAATTTAGTGATACCTGATAACGTAACTCGTCCAGAATCTCACATTGCCGGTGATCTCGATTTGTCTCGTGCCGATTATGACGCCATGGTTGCACAAGAAATGCTTTTTGGCTCAAACTTGCAAATTGGCGAGATGAACGATCCCAGCACAGGCTTGACCACGTCGCAAGTGCTGTCCGCCGGTGCCCACTATGTTGGACGTTTTGTGCGTCTGCCTTCCAAACTCCAGCTGATAGCTGACACATCCGTTGCAAACGAGTCGGATTATCCGATGCAGCAGGTTATTCTTACCTTTGATGTTGTTTCGGAAACTCCCGAATCGGTATCTTTGCGTTTGGCAAATGTTGGTGCAGGCGCTGCTCTGCAATGGGGATTGAAGAACGTTTCTGTGCGCTGGGTTCGTAGCTTGGCTTTCGATTCTTCCGATAAAACTCTTGTGGTTGAATCCAGTGTTCGCGACGAAGTTGCCGGTGGAACCTTTCACTTTTTGGAATCGGCCTTTCCCCGTGGGCGTTTTGGTGCAATGGCGAAGGCAATTGTGAAAAACGGGCCCGATTATCCCGCAACTCCTGCTGACGAACAATATGCACAAGCTTTGGCTCGTGTTGGTACTTTTTCGGCTAAATCATTTGTGTCAATCTCTGATGGTCAGTGGGCCGATAAAGTTGTGAAAAAGCCTTTGGAAACAGCAAATCATTACGATATTTCCGATGGTCGTACAATTGATTGGTGGACAACTGCAAACGCCCCCGATGAACTTTTGAATGATATTGCTGCGGGCGTTGAAGGTTGGAATCGTTATTTTGCCGACTTTCGGTCCGATGGCAAAGTGATGAAGTTTCGGGGGCGGTTGCCTGAAGGCGTAAAGTTGGGAGATTTTCGTTACAATGTGGTTCGCTTTGATGCTGTTTCTGCAGCTGGAGCCGCATACGAAAGCCAAAACTTTGATCCGCAAACAGGCATTCAAACAAACAGTATGATTTATTTGCCATTCGCCTGGTATAATTTGGGGAAAACGGATTTTGTTGATGGCGCAAATGCCACTGCGAGTGATCAGCCTAGCGCATTTGTGAGTGCTCATACGAAGTGTTTGCGCGACCTTGATTTTAGCAGTGATGCGCAAGCAATTATGATGGAAACCGGCCGCTCCCCAAGCGATGCGGGGCGTGCGTTAATGCGCTCTACGCTGTTGCACGAAGTTGGGCATGCTCTTGGTATGCAACACAATTTCAGGGGTTCTAACGCAGGTCGTATTGGGGCTCGTGGTGAAATTGGATGGACCTACTCAAATTCTGTGATGGATTATAATGCGCCAGCCTTGGAAGATGCGGCCTTGTTTACTGAGATTAATGCACACGGACAAACAGACGACTCCACAAAAGGTGCGCGATTGGCCTATGACAGAGAGTTTATTGACATTGTGTACAACAATGCGAAGCAGGTTCTTGCAAACGCAAATGATTTTCCTGTTCTTCCCAATTGCAATGATGACGACGCCGATAACGCCGTTATGGGCGTAGACCCAACGTGTATTCGCTACGACTTCTTTGCTCACCCTTTGGAAGGAATTAAGTACGCAACAGCACGCTTGAGCGCCACCGATGATTCCCTTGATTCGTCTTTGGGTCGTTTTGTTTCCTTTAATGGTGTGATGCGCACTGTTCAACAACGTGGTTTGAAGGCAATTCAAACGGCTTCAGTTGCGGACGTTCGTGCAAATCTTTCGGTTGCTTTGGGTGAAGCGTTGTCGGCTCTGAAACAGTTCGCTACCACGGGGTATGTTTCGTATCGAACGGCAGCGGTGCGTTACACTCCGTTGCTGGGTGAGTGGAAGCCAGTTCCTGCTGACCTCGATGGTGCAAGCAATGATGCTGTTTTGGGTGGGTGGAAAACACTTCCAATTTTTGCTGATGACGGTAAGGTTTCCTTGCAACTTTATTCCCAATATCAAAACGACGTTCGTGACGGTGTGCTTAAAATTTTTGCCGACGGACTTTCCACAGCAACGGGATCGGCAGACACGTCCATTGCTAAGGCTATTCAAGAAACTGTGTCTGTTATGGATTCTCTTTCCGCTGCAGCTGTTGCTCGCACCGATATTGATTCCGTTGCGCGTAATGGACTTCAAAGAGTTGGTGAGAAGTCGGTTGCAGCCGCTAAGGCTCTTTCTGTTTCCATTGCAACTCGCATGCTAACGGAAATTTCAAAGTTGAATTGGGATGGCGTTGTTGTGGGCCCGAAAGGCGAGCATTCTTCTGGTAGAGCCAATGTGTCATCGGCCGTTACTCAACAACTGTTTGTGGATCTCGTTTCGGTCGTTCAGGTGACAGGCGACAAAGTTGCTCCAGCAATGCGCGCTTCAGCTGCGTCGGCTTTGGTGAAAATCTTTCAAAGGAGTCCTTTGTGGGATTCTGCTGAACTGCGAGCTCAGTGGGAAACTCGCTTGCTTGGATTGTTGAGTTCATTAAGAACGGAGTTTGCTGATCTCGACAAAGTGCTTAAAGACAGCGGATATCTTTCTGCCGATCAGCGGGAACGTCACGAAGCTCTTTCTAAGATGATTTCGGGTTTTCAGTCGGTTTTGAAGAAATGAGTTTGCCGCCTTAGTAAGGTTCCCGTCTCTTGCCATGTTTTTTTGTTGTTGCTGCTGTGATATGTTGTTGAATGGATGTTGGCTCGTACGGGAGGTTTTTGCTTGAAATTTTTTTTTCTAGGTAAAGTCGTTTCGATTTTCAATGTTTTGAGTATTGGCTTATTGGGTCTTTCCTCGCTGACAGCTTTGGCTGCTCCGGAAGCAAAAAAAACGCTAACCGTTTATACCTACTCTGCTCTCACTTCCGAGTGGGGGCCGGGTGCTCTGTTGCGTGCGATGTTTGAAAAAGAATGCAACTGTGAACTGAAATATGTTGCGGTGGATGATGGAGCTGCTCTTTTCAAGCGAATAAAACTTGAAGGAAATAAAACAAAAGCGGAAGTGGCACTGGGTTTTGACAGCAGCATTGCTGCAGATGTTGTTGCGAGCAAGTTATTTGTCGATTCTGAGGTTACGTTACCTCAAAATTTGGTGGCTCCCGTGGCTGAATCGCTTCGTGCCCAGTTGGTGCCTTTTGACTATGGCTGGCTTGCGGTGATGTACGATTCTCAAAAGATCAAAATGCCTCCCAAAGATATGGATGATCTTCTTTCCCGTCCCGAATTTGCAAAGCAACTCTTGTTGGAAGACCCTCGGACGAGTGCTCCCGGACTTGCTTTTTTGGTGTGGCTCGATGAGTTGTATGCTTCAAAATTGCCCGAACAGCTTCAAAAGTTGCGCAAGCAAACTTTGACTGTGTCCTCGGGTTGGACTGCTGCGTACGGGCTTTTTACAAAAGGTGAAGCCCCTATGGTTATCAGTTATACAAGCAGTGAACTTTATCATAGGGTTGTTGAGAAAAAGGAACGCTATAAGGCAGCTCTTTTTCCTGCTCATTATGCAGTCACCGAGTTTGGTGCGGTGGTAAAAGCGGGGAATCAAAAAGACCTTGCTCGCAAATTTTTGAAGTTTTTGTTGGCACCGCAATCCCAAAAAATCTTGGCTGAAAAAAATTGGATGTACCCAGCTTTGAATGTTCGTGCCATTCCAGGTCTAAATGATGCCTTTGTGAATTCGGTTCAGCCGGCAAAAGCTTTAACTGCGAAAGCGGAGTTGGAAACTCAGAAACGTCTGGTGAATGTTTGGTTAAACGCGTTTCGCTAAAGAAATGAGTTTGCAATGGTGTTGAACTTTGTTCCCGCGCTAACGCTGTTTGTGTGTGGCATTGTGATTCCTGTGAGTCATTTGCTGGTTTTGTGTTTTCGCGATTTCAGTACCTCTCTTTCCGTTTTTTCGCAGCCATGGCTTTGGAGTGCGCTTTCTTTTTCTTTGTGGCAAGCCTTGGTTTCTGCGCTGCTGAGTGTTCTGTTTGCTGTTATTGTGGCCGCAGTTTTGGCAAATCGCAAATGGCCGGGGCGTCGTTTGTTAATGGTTTTGAGTTCACTGCCGTTTGCGCTTCCTTCTGTGTTGGTTGGGTTTGCATTTGTTTTAGCCTACGGACGCAGTGGTTTTGTAGCGAGAAGTCTTGGTTTCGAAATTCGTGTTTTGTACAATGCATTTGCGGTTATTGCTGCGCATGTGTTTTTTAATTTGCCTTTTGCAACACGACAGTTGTTGGATGCTTTGGAGTCTATCCCCAAAGAACACATTCGCAGTGCAAAGTTGTTGGGAATGAAAGGTTTTCTTTATTGGCGCATTGTGGTGTGGCCTCATGTGCGAATAACTTTGGCAAATTTGTTTGTTCTCATTTTTATTTTGTGCCTTTCAAGTTTTGCGCTTGTTCTGATGCTGGGTGGGGGACCGCAGGCTTCTACGCTGGAAGTTGTTGTTTATCAGTTATTGCGACTGGATGCCGATTTGAGCGGAGCTTCGGTTGTTGCTCTTTTACAAATGAGTTTGCTTCTCCCCATTGTATTTTTATATCGTAGAATAACCCAGTCTCGAACTCATTGGAAAACCGCGAATGTTGGGCCAAGTGCCGGTCCAAGTGCCGGTCCAAGTGCAGATCCGAATGTTGATCCAAGTGCTGAGCGAAGTGTTGTGGGTGTGGGGTCGGTTGGATTGCAGTCGCTGTCGGAAGTTTCATGGACAATGTTTTTTTTAGGAGGATTCACTCTCTTCCTTTATGCTCTTTATATTGCACTTCCTTTGTTGGGACTTGCATCCGATGCGTCGAAAGGTTTTGTGTCGTCGCTTGAATTTATTTTCCAATCGTCTTTTTTAGATGCGCTTTGGGGATCTGTTTCTTTGGCGTTTCCCTCAGCTTTTGGTTGCATGCTTTCCAGTTGGATGTTTGTGCGTGGAATTGCAGTCATTCAAAAGCAATTTCCTCGGTTATCGGGCTGGGGTGTTGACGCCGTTTGGCTTGTGATGGGTCTGTCTCCAACGGTGCTCACTTTGGCTTGGATTGTAACCCTTTCTTCTCACGATGTGGATGTGTTTGGAAACCCTTATCCGGTACTGATATTTGTGCATACTTTATTAGCTCTTCCTTTGTGTGTGCGAACTCTTTTGCCTTCGGCTTTGAGTGTGCACAATCGGCTAGACAGAAGTGCTCGTTCGTTGGGATTACTGGGAACTTCTCGAATGCGTTTTGTGGAATGGCCGGAAATGCGGCGTCCATTGTTGTCGGCATTTTTGCTCGCATTTGCTTTTAGCTTTGGCGATGTCTCGGGCGTTTTGATGTTTGGTGGAGGCAATTTTCGGACTCTTCCTTTGTTTATTTTTGAACTCATGGGTGCATACCGATTTGGTCCTGCAGCTGTTGCATCGGTATTGCTGGCGCTTGTTTGCGTGAGTTTTTTTTGGATTTCGGAGCTGTTTGTGGGCCGAACGGAGGAACGAAAATGAATACGATTGGTGCTGTTCGTCTCGCTTCTGGGGAGAGAGTGACTTCTGGTGATGGGGTGACTTTTGCTGCTGCTGGAGCATTAATTGCTCAGAAGTTGTCGTTAAGTCGCACAGGATGGAACGCTCGCTTTGAATTTGAGATTGCCGCAGGATCGTGGGTGAGTTTGCTGGGTCCCAGTGGTGCCGGAAAAACAACCCTGCTAGAGCTTGTTGCAGGGTTTGAGAAAGCATCAAGTGGAACTCTTTTTTTTGAAAATGTGAGTCTTTTGGATGAGCCTATTCACCGTCGTCCCATTGCCTATGTCTTTCAGCAAAATGCTTTGTTTCCAAGCTTAACAGCAGAACAAAATCTGCTCTTGGCCATGCACGATACCAAATTACCCGAAGGCGAAAAAAAAGAACGCGTGCGTTCCATGGCGCGACGAGTGCAACTGGAGGCACGTTTGCAACATAGGCCAAGTCAGCTTTCGGGAGGAGAGTTGGCGCGCATGAATTTGGCTCGCGCTTTGTTGCGATCTGCAAAGCTGTTGCTTTTAGATGAACCTTTTGCCGCTCTTGATGCACCTTTGCGCCGAGAAATGACTGCCTTAGTTCGAGAACTCCATGCAGAAAATAAATTTACGACATTGTGTGTGACGCATCACCCCGAGGATGCATTTCTATTTTCCGATCGCATTTTGGTTTTTTCTCAGGGACGTATTGTTGCCGATGGTTCTCCTCGTGATTTGGCTCATTTTCCGAAGAGCGTTGAAGTTGCGAAATTGTTAGATGCAGGTCTCATTGTTCAAAAAGAAAATGCTACCTTTTATGTGCGCAAAGATCAGCTGACGTGTCGCGACAGTGTGCGCGCAACATTTTCTCAACCTCAGAATTTGCAATTTGAAAATTGGAAGTTGGGAGAAACTGGGGATGGGATTGTTCTTGTGTGCTTGAATTCTGGACGTTATTATGCTTTAGATGCGCCTGAAAGCTTCGGTGGCACACTTTATTTTGATGCAGATAAAGTTGTGAAATTTTGAGTTTCGAACTATGGAGTCTTGATTTATTGATTTTGTTCTATTGACAGAAAAGAAAAGAAAATTCCTTTGAATTTTGTTC
Organism: uncultured Silvanigrella sp.; assembly: GCA_903932045.1. GTDB lineage: Bacteria > Bdellovibrionota_B > Oligoflexia > Silvanigrellales > Silvanigrellaceae > CAIZES01. The sequence continues at coordinate 7,246 of CAIZES010000233.1, forward strand.
GTTTGATTCTACAAGATTTCCGTTCACATGCAATTCTAGTTTTTGTTGAACTCCCCAGCGGGTGTAGGGCGAGCACACAACCTGACTTTCAATTTGAGACATGCGTACCGTATATCGGTTGTTGTTTGCATATTCTGCGGTTGCTGTTTGTTGTGTTAGGGAATTGATGTAGCTGGAAAGTTTTACCTCTACCTTTTCGGTTCCTGTGAACTTGGAATTGACAACATTGACCCATATTGTGCGTGCTATTTTTTCGGGTAAGCGTGGTGTGAGCTGAAAATCGATATTGATTACTGTGGCGTCTTTTGCTTTTAGAGCGCGATGTTCCCACTCGCTGGAGCTGGGGCCTATTTTTTTGAGGATTTCGTCCCGTTGAGTGCGAATCCATGCGTCGAATTTTCGAGCGTCGGTGTACACGCCTCGTCCATTGCAATCTTCGGCTTTGTTGTATGCGCGGGACGTCACTCCAATGAGGGTAATGGCGCCGTTTCCTTCTTTGAAAAACATGGGGCCACCGGAATCGCCATGGCACGAAGTTCCTTGTGGTGTTTGTGGCAAAGGTTTGTATATGAATTCCCAGCCAGCGTTGTTAATTGTTTCCAGCTGCACGTCAACGCGCCTCAGAAGGCCGCGCACTTCGGTTTGGGGATTGTAACCTTTGTCGCCAATCATTTGGGTTTGCCCATATCCCGCAAGAATAACAGTGTCACCGGTGTTCACTGGGCCAATGAGTTTGAGTGGGGCTGCTTGTGTCCAATCCGGTGCGTCCTGATTGAGGACGATAATGGCGATGTCGTTTTTGGGTTGTTGCGGCAAAGGATCAATATTGGTTGACATGAGATCTGCCGACGTCCAGTTGGGGTGCGCTAGCATTTGCTCCCGTGAAAAAGCCACGGATATTTTGTTTCCTGTTTGTTGGCTGCCAAAGCCTATAGAGAGTGATTTTTCGGAAGGTGTTCCGTGGATGCAGTGTGCTGCTGTCACAATTGTTCGTTTGTCGAACAGTGCTCCCGAGCAATAGGGAATGCCATTGGCGTCTAGCGACACTGTTGCTTTGTAAACGGTATCGTTTGGTGCAACAAGCGAGCCGCCTACAATATGAGTTTCTGATGTGCTTAGTTTTTGAACGCAACTCAAAACACAAAAAAGTGAAAATACGGTGGCCGTGTATTGGTTTCTATTTTTCATGCGTTTGGAAAAACCTTATTGAATGAGATTGATACTATTGAGCAGGACGAACGGCAATGGAATTTATGCTCATGGAGAATCCGTCTTTTGCAAAAATTCCCTTGTACGAACCATCCAAACCCACTTTGTGAATAGCGTTGTTGCTCCAGTCGGAAATAAGTATGGAGTCGCCAAACGGAACCATTTCGCGACTTGCTGTGCCGGCACTCAACACTGCCACGTTTGTAAATAAGTCTATACCATTGCTAAGCGTGATGCCATCAAAGTCGAATGACATAATGCGTGGTGTTGTTGGATGCTGAAAGCGCACCAAGACCTTCCCGCTTATTCCTTGAAATGCCGCAACGGGAACGTACGTTGCATTTGTGGGAACAGATGTTGTGTAGTTGTAAGAATTTGCCGCAACGCATGCAGGGACGGATGTTGTTGCAGTCCAAACATTGAGGCGTGTGTTTGTTCCCGACGACACCACAAGCAGGCTATCGACCCCTTTGTATTTGAGTGGTGCTGCGTATTGTATCGTTGTGAGTGGACACGCTACGGTGTTGATAATGGGCCATGTTACTGCAGCAACGCGGCTCACAAGATTTTTGTTAAAATCGAACAAAAGATTTTCCACAGCAGTCGCTTTGGGTACATACAAGGTGTTGGAGCTGAATTTTATAATGTTGTTGACTACGACGTTGCCAAAGTTGAGTGTGTCCATGTACCACGCCGGATTGATTGTTCCGTCTTCCACATTAAGAGTTACAAACCGCTCGCCAGAAGTTCCTGGGTCGAGAAAAGCGAGGAGATGATTGCGGTCGATGAAGCTCAGTGCCGTAATTCCACCAGTTGGAGACAAACTGGAAAGATCGATCACTTTCTTTTGGTTTCCATCGATGTCGTAGCCCACAACAAATCGAAGATTTGCCGAGGCCGCCCAAACTTCGGCTTGTGGAGGTAGAGGAGTTGTTGTTGGAGTTGGCGTTGCTGTGGGCGTTGGCATTGGTGTTGGTGTGGGTGTTGGTGTGGGTGTAGAACCTGGAGTTGGAATTTCGGTTGGGGCTGGGCTTGGAGTTGCTTGCGTTTGATCGGCTCCGTGCGAAGGTTCAACAATTGGAAGTGTATCTGGCGTTGATGCCTTTTTTTTGCCACATGCTGAAATGGAAAGCGTTGCGGCAATGGTTATGACTGCCGTGAAAGCGGTTGCATTGCTGAAATTTCTTTTCATATTGGGTTCCTCTTTGATACCTTGCTGAGTGTGTCGCGAAACTCCCGTCTTTTTGAGATCAGGAGATATTGTTCACTTTGAGATTACCGATTGTGAACAGGGTTCAGAGAGCGTAAGATGCCGAGAGTGTCAAAAAGCTGACTCCCTGTAGGTGCCTCAATGTTGTTTCAACAGAATTTCACAGACTATTTCAGCGTCTATTTCAGCGTCTATTTCAGCGTCTATTTCAGCGTCTATTGTAGGAAAAAATGCTGTTTTGAATTTCCATTTTTGAAATGTTTTTTTCAACTTCAGGCATTGGCGTTGAATTGTCAGACATGGACTTATTCGATTTTGTTTGAGAGTGGATGTATTTGACCACAATGGTGCAGTCTGCGCCGTTACTTTGCCGAATTCCTGCACAACAGAAGAGATCGCTGCCAAAAATTTCCTGCTGAAATTGTTCCTGTACCTGGGGTCGAATGATAAGATTTATGGTTCCAGTTTCGTCTTCCAGTGTGATGAACAGCATTCCTTTTGCTGTAGGAGGGCGTTGTCGCACCATAACGAGTCCGGCAATGTGTACTGTTTGATTGTGCGCGAGCGTTTTGAGTTTGCTAGCTGTGACAATTTTTGCCAACGGGATGGGAAATGGCCATGCAAAGCTTTTGAGAACGGCAATGGGATGGTTTTCAATGGCGTAGCCCTTGTGTTTAAAATCGTCTTGTATGTTGTCCCAGTGTTCAAACGCATCGGGTTTGGTTCCGAAGCAATATGTTTGGTTCTCTTCCACAAGCTTTGACGGTCGATCTAAGAGTTTCCAAAGAATGTCGCGTCTGCTTGTGTTTATTTTGTGAAAACATCCGGCCATTGCGAGACGGATTTGTTCGGCGGAAGAAAAGCATTGGATGGCTTCGAAGGAGTTGGCCTTGAACTCGCTGGCATCGAAGTCGGCTGCATTGTCGAAAGAGTTTGTGTTGGTTTGTATTTTCGCGCGTCGCAAAAGAAATTCGTTAACGTTGTCTTCGCGGATATTGCTGAGTGTTCGAAATCCAAGTTGTAGCGTGCCGTTATTGGTTATAAAAGAATCCCAATTTGAGCTGAAAAGACAAGGATTTTCTATTTGTACGCCTTCATGTTTTGCTTCTTGTAAAAGGCTATGCGCAGAGTAAAATCCAAGTGGCTGAGAATTGAGCAAGCCGCACAAAAATTCCGTTGGAAAATGAGCTTTCAACCATGCTGAGGCGTAGGCTAAAAACGCAAAACTGGTAGCGTGCGATTCGGGAAATCCGTATTGCGAAAATCCTTCAATTTGCTTGAAAATGATATTTGCAAATTCTTCCGGGATAGAATTTTCTTTCATTCCTAAACGCAGTTTGTTTTCGAACTGTTTCATGTTGCCGTTGAGTTTCCATGCTCCCATGGCTCTCCGGAGTTCGTCGGCTTCACCTGGCGTAAAATTTGCAACAGTCATGGCTACACGCATCACTTGTTCTTGGAAAATAGGAACGCCTAGTGTTCGTGCCAAAATACTTTTGAGACGAGGATCGGGATATGTTGCTTGTTCTTTTCCTGTGCGTCTAGCCACATAGGAACGAACCATTCCGGAAACAATGGGTCCAGGACGCACAATTCCAATGCTTACAACTAAGTCGTAAAATTCACGGGGCAAAATTTTGGGAAGGATGGACATCTGTGCTCGACTTTCAATTTGAAAAACTCCTGTTGTTTTGGCTTCGCGGATCATTTTGTACGTTTTTGCACAGTTTGATGGAATAGATTGTAAATTTGTGGGAGCCAGCGACACAAGAGTTGTTTTGGCACGAGTGTTGCGTTCCGCTAAAAGTGCAAATGTTTTTCTAAGGGCTGTCAGCATTCCAAGGGCGAGAATATCAATTTTGAAAAATCCGAGCGATTCAATGTCATCCTTGTTCCATTGAATAACAGAACGCCCCGGCATGGTAGCAGGTTCAATGGGCGTGAGTTGTGTGAGAGGTTCTTGGGCAATGACAAACCCTCCCGAGTGAATTCCCAAGTGCCTTGGAAATCCTTTTATTTGTCCCGCCAAATTGGTGCAGTTTTCGAACACAACGGGATCTTCTTTCTCCTCCAAGGGGTGATTGCGATGCAAAATTTGAATGGCGCGGTCTTCGTTTATTCCCAACGCTTTTGCGGAACCTCGTATGGAGCCTTTAGAACGAAACGTGATAACGTTGGCAACCATTGCGGCTCTGTTGCGGCCATATCGGTTGTAAATATATTGAATAACTTCCTCGCGGCGCTCATGTTCAAAGTCGACATCGATGTCGGGAGGTTCGCCACGTTCTTTACTTATAAAGCGTTCAAATAGAACATCCGATACCATGGGGTCAACCGCTGTAATTCCCAGTAGAAAACAAATTGCGGAATTTGCGGCGGAGCCTCGGCCTTGGCACAGAATATTTTGGGAACGCGCAAATCGTACAATGTCCCAAACAGTTAAAAAATAATCTGAAAATTCCAGTTCATTCACCAGTGCGATTTCTTTGTTAACCAAATTGAGGAGGCGAGTTGGAGGCAAATTACCAAAACGTTCGCACAATGCATTTTGTACAAGAGATGTAAGAAAGCTTATGGGAGTGTGATTATGGGGCAAAAATTCGTTGGGATAACGATAGCGAAGTTCTGCAGGAGTGAACGAAATGTGATTGGCAATTTCGAGATTGTTTTGGGCAGCGTTTATGAGAGTCGGTGATTGTTCAAAAAAACGGCGCAGGCTTTTTTCTTTCTGAATGCGGCGTTCGCTATTTGAAAAGCACGCCCATGGAATTTCTGAAATGGGTTTATTGAGCCGAATGGCAGTGAGGGCATCGTGTAAGTTTTTTTGGGATGCCGTGTGAAAAAATGCGTCGCCTGTTGCAATAAGTGGGATGTTGAGTGTTTTGTGAGCCTCTATATGGTTTTCAAAAGCGTTGCGTTCGAGTTGTGTGGTGGGCGGAGTAATGGCCAAAAAGAAATTGTTGGAGTTGTTTTTTGTGTGGATTTCCTTCAAAAGAGCAAGTTCGTTTTTCCAGGCATTAAAAAGGTGTTTTTCGCGTGGTGAAAAAAGTTGTGATATTCCACGCTGCGGTAAAATAGCTATGGCTTGTGTTGGCCAATGGGTGTGCGTTCTAAATGAAATAGGAGTTGCTTGTTTTTGCTGTGAATGACTTTGTGATGCTAAAAGGCACAGTTCTGCGTACGAAGATTTGCTTGTAACAACATAACCCAATCGATTTTGCAAAAATACCGGCAAGTCGTTTTGAGAAAAGCGTTCGAGACTCGTTTTGAGTGTTTTGCAGGGAATTCCCTGTTCAAAGATGTTGATGTTTATTTGTGCTCCGTAGTGAACCTTGAAATTTTCGTGTTGCTGCTTTTGTGCTAGCCATGCTTTTACAAGTCCGTAAAAGCCATCGAAATCGGTGATGCAAATGCCACTGTAGCCTGCGCTTGCGGCTTCATTCACAAGTTCGTGCGGGTATGAAGCTCCTTGTAAAAAAGAAAAGTTAGATTGTGCGAACCAAAAGTGAAGAGGTTTCATGTGTGGCAAAGTTCCTGTGGTGAGTTTATGCAATATCCCAACAGAGTGGGGCCTCGGTTGGCAAAAGGAATGTGTCGTAAGTCGGAGGGGGCGCTCATCCACCAAATGAGAGATGTATTGGGCTGACACGGTGAGTGAGAAGGTGCCACGTGGCGGGGGGATTTTTGCTGAGCGTGGGGTGTGTGAGGGGAAGCTTTTTGAAAAGTCACTTGAAAGAAATCTTCGCCATTACTGGATTGAATAAATGTTGCTCTATATTGATGGGAGTCTGGAAGATGAGGTTGTATTTTGTTTCGTAGGAGCATAAGCGGTTCGTAAAAATGCGCATAACAAAAAAGTTGGTTGTCGGTGCAGGGCGCGCATTGGGAAACGTATCCAACCCGTTTGGAAACAAGGGAGTTTTGAATTACGATATTTTTGAGGTTACCACTTGATTTGTTGTTGTTTGACCTCCCATTGGTTTGGGGATTGGCGTTGCAAATGCTGTTGTCGTTGTTGTTATCGGTGTCGAAGAGATTGCAAAAGGTGTTTCTTTCAGGGCGTAAACTGAGGGGAACAATATCAATTCTTTCCACCCATGCAGGCAAGGGTACAATGCGTATTCCTAAAGTCGGATTAGAATTCGGATTAGAATTCGGATTAGAATTCGGATTAGAATTCGGATGGGATTGTGATCGCAGTCTCTCAGGCTGGATATTCTTGATGATGCTGTCGCAGCACAGGCGAAAAATGCGTTCTGTTTCTGTTGTCCGTTGAAATATGGGTGTTACAAGCTTATGTTGTGTTGTAAAAACGAAATTATCGTTGCATCGAACGATGCATTCAAAATCGAAAATTCCGGTGCGCTCCGAATGTGAGTTTCGAGAAGCTATTTTTTGAAGACTGGCAAAGAACGTTTCGCATGTAACCTCTACGGTTTCTGTGGGGCGAATGGCGATGGCATTTGGAAAAACCTCGCAAGAGGTTGTTGTGTACAACGCTGGAGAGACTGCAACATCGAGTTTTTGAAATTCCCATGAGTGACTTTCAATTTGCAGCCATTCTAGCCATAAATTTGTGGCCAGAGCGCCAAAACGGATTTGGAGATCGGAACGCGAAATATTGAGAGGAGCTAAGGCTGGTTTTTTAATTCTGAGACTGCGCATGTGCTGCACAAAGTTTTTTATTTCTGTTTTGGATTTTTCTCGTTGCGCGGATTTGTGTGAGAGCAAATTGACAAATCCAAGCGCTGCAGAAAGCCATTGGCGCCACGAAATAACCCGTCGCATGCGAACCAATCGCAAATTGTGGGAATCGGTCCAGTGAACGCCATTGTTGTTTATGAGATGACCAAAAAAGTACGAGTGAATAGGATTTGCACCAATGATAATGCGAATATGAGGAAGTTGTGCTGCGGCATTGCTGGTGCTGGATATATTCGTATTGTGGTCTTTGGAAATATTGATGCTGCTGTTGGTGCAAATGTTGCTGGTGCTTGAAGCATTGCAGAGGTGGAATGCATCGCTTGCATAGAGTTTTTCAAGAAGATGGGATTTGTCTTTGAACCAAAACTGGGTGTTTGTCAGTGAAGCATAAATAACGGAATCCGATACTCGCTGTACGCTGTCTGAAAAAGTTTCAGCCAAAGATATTGCATATCGGTTGATGTCATCTGATATTTCGTTAATAAATACAAAGCTGTGCTGCCATTGTTTTGTTGCACTCATAATTATTCCGTAAAAATAATGAGTTTCGTTTTTGTTGAGGATAAAAATTCTGACCCTTTAATCACAAGGGGTTGATGTGTTGGTTTCAGCCAGCGGCGTGCAAGTTGTAAACATGCCGCTGTGCTTTGTGTGTTGTAAACAATAGCATCAAAGCAGCTTTCAGAGCAAACAGCGTTTAGAGCCCGCTGAGGAACGGAGCTTTCAATTAAGAAAAAGGAATGAAGTGGAATGCCTCGTGTTGAAAGCGCAATGGGAGAAGGCGTGCAAAAAGATGTGTTGGAAAATATCCAGGCAATGGTGGGTGTACGTCCTGCGTGTTTTTCTTTCCATAGTGTGCAAAACTGTAAGAGTAGGGCGACGGTCTCGCAAATTTCTGTACCGCTGCGTGAACTCGTGTTGAGTTGAATGAGGCCGTGGGCGGGAGAGGGGGAGGTTTGAATCACCATGCTTTTCACTTTCAAAAGTTTTGCTCTATTATTGTTGTGTGTGACATGCCGACGTTTGTTCAGTTGGAAGGTGTTCGGCATACTGTACAAATGAATGGTATATAATTCTTGTTGAACTGCCAAGTGTTTTCTGTCAAAAGGCAAGCCTAACGATTTGTGGCTGTTTCTACAGGATTTTTTCTGGTTGAGTTGAGCTAAAACTCTGAGCGAGCCCCTGTTAGCGGCTATTGGTGTCAGTAAATTGCCCTTAGATTGGGCTGAACCGACCATAAGCGCCTTGGGGGGCTTTCTTTTCCTTGAGTTTTGGGTTAACTCTTAAGCAAGTGGCCGATAGCCATAAACTTCACTAGCTTTAGAGGAAACCGCTTGTGAAAAAATTGAATGCTATTTTAGTATCTGCGTCTTTTTGGGCGTGTTCTTGTTCTGCCGTTCGTTCTGTGGACGACATGAAACAAAATACCGACAACATGGGTCGCGACACAAATAAGATGTCGCAACAAATGACTCTCACTCAACAGCAAATGACCGACATGAACGGCAGCATTGGCGGCATGAGCGACAAAATTGATGGCATGGCCAACAGAATAGACGGCTTGGGTGGCAAAATCGATAGCATGGGCGGTAAAATAGACGGCCTTGGCGGCAAGATTGATGCAATGGGTTCCAAGATTGACGGCCTGGGCGATAAAATGGACGCCATGAGCACCGCTCTCAATAAAATGTACGGCGACCTGCGCATGGGCGATTCCCTTCAGGCTCGCTTGAAGTCTTTGGATGAAATGAAATCGACAAAGTTGCTCGCCCCCAAAACAGCTCACGCCTCCCACTTTTTTATTTCCTATGAGTTTCAGCTATGGAAAGGCGAGGGAAACGATACCGATAAATCTCGCTTGGGTTTGATGGACGATGCCGTTCGCGAATTTGCCACGCTTGCGCAAAAGTTTATGAATGATGACGCACGTTCGGTTTCGGTGGCCACCGAAGATAATGACATGCTGAATTTGTACGCTTTAGCTTTAAGCCTGCACATGGTTAATCCTGGTACCCAGCGTATTTTGGCGGAAAAGAAAATTCCGGTGGTTTCCATGTTCGATCTCATTCGCGATGGCTTGAAGGCCGGTGCCGATTTGAAAGACGGCAAACGCGATGTGAGCGATTTGAAAGCTTACGAAGCATCGGTATTGGAATACGAAGAAGTGTTCACATATCTTCTAGAACTTCGTGCAAATATGTATCCCGGAATGCTTGTTGGCGGACTTTCTGAGGCCAATGCAACAAATGGCGCGCAAAAGTGGTGGGCTCGTGCAAACATGTTTACCATGCCTTGGAAGGCTCAAACAGAGTCTAAAAATCTGGTTCAGTTGCGTATGTACAGTTCGTGGGTTTCTGAAGCAGCAACCTTGAAAATCTTCTTGCGCACAGTTAAAAAGCAGGCAAGATTCGACCAACTTCTAATTCGTATTTTGAAAAACATGCGCATTCCCGAACTCAATCGGTCTTTGTTTGCTGCTGGGGCGACCGGTTCTGCATCGAATCCGGTATCGGGTCCTGTATCAGGTTTCCTTGATGATTCTGCTGGAAGCAGCAATGGAACTGATGCTGGAACTGATAATGGAAACAGGATCGATGCTTTCGTCGAAAATACTCGCGCTCAAGAACTCAACACTCTTTCTGCTCGCTTGAATGACTTTTTGCAGAACTGAGTTTTGCTGCTTTTGCCCCCCTCGCACCGAGGGCAAACGGCCATATTGCGCGTGTTGTTTGGTTTATTGACGCCCAGGAATTGCCTTCCTGGGCTTTTTTTTCACTCTTTTTGATTTGTGAACGCTTTCACTAGCAATATTCTTTGATAAAACTCCATCCTGTTTGCGTATGTCAAATAAGACAACGCGAACCCATACAAAATAGCACTCAAATACTGCCTTCATTTAGACGATACTTGCAACTGTGTTTCGTAGTGTTGAGTCGACTGTGTCGACTGTTTCAAATACCAGGAGGACCGTTTGATGTTGAAGAAGTACATTATTGGCAGTGCTGTTTTGGCTTTGTTGGCTGCGGGTTCAACCGCAACAATGGTAGGGTGCGGTAAAAAGAAAACAACCACCGCTAGCGGAACCACACCGCTTGCTGAAGGTTCGAGTATTACTATCGCTGGTTCGTTGAACCTCACGGGCACAGGCACTTCGTTGAGCTTAGATGGGACCAATTTGGTTGACGTTAGCACGCTCAAAGTTTACTGCGTCTCGTTTTCTGTCCCACCGGTTGCAGGAACTGGCACGGTTAATGCCGATGGTTCGTTTAGTTTGACTCTTGCAGCAGCACAAGTTGCTGTTGGTTGCTTTATTTTGGACAGCACAGAGGCTCAACTGGGCTCAATTGTGTTTAAAAATCCCGCCAAAACAAATATGGACGGCAGCGCAAAAACAGCAACGCGTCAGGCATTTTCGGGTGCGGCTAACCTAGGTGCTATTACTTTGGATCTTGATACCGGTAAAGCTGAAGTTGATGTGAGCAAAATCACCACAACGTCGCTAAAAGATACCACAACAGCAACCGCTGCAGCATACGATTTTTCGGGAACTTATGTGATTGCCGATGCAGGAATCCCAATGCCAACCGGCTACTCTGCTCCATGCCCTGCAGGCCAGAAAAGTGATGACTGTCACGGTCCCTCCTTAGACGAGCCATTATGGGTGAAGCGCATCACAGGAAAATCGGTTGCCGACAGCTCTCCTGTGTATGGCATTATGGTGTGGGAAAACGAGGCTAAGTTTACCGCTTGTGGAAGCAGATTGGGAATTTCCTATGCCGATGCAAAAGCGCACGGCGGCGTTGATCTCAGTGGTTCGGGAATTCCTGAGGGCGCGTTCACATGGGATAGCGGATATGCTGATGGCTGGAAATCTCCCACAGCAACGGCTCGCAATGGTTTGATGAAAATGGAAAATGTTGCGGATTTCAAAGGCTATCCGGGCACAAAACAGTACTTTAAGCAGTATCATAGCATGACCTGCGGACAAAGTGGATGTGCTGAAAGTCAAACAGCCACGGTTGCTGATGGCTTTATGTTTAATGCCAATACAAATGAAACTGGGTGTCGGGTGAACGGAAAGCCTTATCAGCTTCAAGATTGGAGTGGGATGAGCAATTGCACAAACGAGACCACTTCTGGTGGATTGCGAAAAAATACATGCACTAAAACTGTTTTAGGTGTGGGTACTGTAACGTGTATCAATATTGGTGGAATGTTCAATGTTGATGGCTCGGAATTTACCACTCAAAATGCAATGGTGAAATATCCCGATGATTTTGATGTTCTTGTTCAAGGGTCATTTTGCACGGCAACGGGATCGGGTCATACCGCATCTGGAACGGGTGATACGCAACCCATGTGGAATGGAAATACGCAGTCTTGCGGGCAGGGAAAAACTCTGGTAGCGGGTCAAACGTGTGCTTCTATGAGTGTTGGTTCGGATGACCAAAAGGCATTGGTGCAACTCCGTTGTTATGGTGACGCGTTCCAGTCGGTGAAAGATAATCCTCAAGCTAATATTTGTGTTCGAGATATTCAAACGAATTTTAGCGCGAAAACCGCTGATGAATTTGTTGATAATAACGGACCGCAAATGGCTGTGGGTGAACATATTTTTGAACAGTTCAACTATGACTCTCCCACATCCGGTTCCTTTGCAAACGAAAAAGTACATTACCAAGGCATTCAAGATGGCAACAACTGGACCGATTGCAAAGTTATCGAACGTTTTGCCATGAGCTTGCGCAAGATTGATGGTTCAAACGATTTGATGGCAGAAATGGTTCAAGAGAGCCGCAATGCTTCACCAAAACCAGCTTGCGTTTCACAAATTGGCGCCCCTAAAACAATGAAGTCTATCTTCAAATTTAAGAAGCAGTAAGTGTGGGGTGAATTAAAGGACTGAGATGAAAGAGTGAGCTGCTAGTTTTGTTTTGTTTTGTTTTGTTTTGATATGGTTCCTTCTAATTTGGTAACTCGTTCTTGAGATACGCATTCTAGAGATAAAATCTTGCCAGGGGCGCCCGTTCGGGTGCCTCTTTTTTTTGTATGGAATTTTTGCTATCCGGGAAACAGCGAACGGGAACAGCAAACGGAAACAGCAAACAGAAACAGCAAACAGAAACAGCGAACAGGAAACAGCGAACAGAAACAGCGAACAGAAACAGCGAACAGGAAACAGCAAACAGAAACAGCGAACAGGAACAGCGAACAGAAACAGCGAACGGGAAACAGCGAACGGGAAACAGCGAACGGGAAACAGCGAACGGGAAACAGCGAACGGGAAACAGCGAACGGGAAACAGCGAACG
>CAIZES010000234.1 GCA_903932045.1 uncultured Silvanigrella sp.
GCATCGGGTGTTTTTTTCGGCTTAAGAGCGCAAAGTTCAATAACCTCATAACCAATGCTACGGTAAATTTCCAAGCGCCTTTTGTAGATTGCCAAAAAATCGGGTGATGCTAGCTTTTCGTCTTTCAAAAGATCGACTTTATTGAGAATAATCACCGCGGGAATTGCGTCCATTTCGGCCTGAACCAAAATACGATCAATAAGTCCCCAACGCACTTCGGGATGAAGCACCGATGCCACAATGGCCATGAGATCAATGTTGGCCAGCATCACGTGTTCCCATTCGGGATGCGAAGGATCTTTGCGAGTGAGCCGAGTTTTTCGCACAAAAGAGTGCTGAATCATGCCACGGGGCAAATCGGTGCCAATGGGCTCGCCTTCGTTATCCATTTCCAACGCAACATCGGGCTGAAACAAAATGCGGTCGCCAACCACAACAAAATTTCGTTCTTTGTGAGCCCGTTGAAAGTGGCGTTTGGCAACGGTACAAAGCCACAAACGTTCGGTATCGGGTTCGCCAGTGTCGGTTTCCTCGGCCACAAAAATATGTTTTTTGTGAACTTCAATGGCTCTGCCTCGGCGGTATCCGCTGGCCAGCAGTTTTTCGAGTTCTGCAACAACGTCAGCTTCATCTCTGGTTTCTGCGTCAATAAACCAATCGTCAATGGTTCGACCACGCACAGATCTTTTTTCTTTGCGAATTTTTTCAATCTTTGAGCCGCTTTTGAAGCTGGGCTCGTCGTTATCAAAAGTTTCGCGCCACTTTGGGGACATATTTCCGTTCCTTTGATTTTTTCTCGAATTCAGCACAACCCTAACGACAATCCTAACTACAATTCTGTGCCAGTGCGAACGGCACGACGCAAAATAGCTCCGGCGCGCGAGTGGTCGTCTAAGAGGTCGGCACGGCCAAGGGAGTCCAGGGCATCGCCGCGTTGATCTTTTATCAAGTGACATTGTGCAGCAAGAATGTGAATTTCTGGTTTCATAGGATCGATGCGTCGCGCATTTTCGAGGGCATCAAGAGCTTTATCGGCCTCTCCGGACTCTATTAAAATACGGGCAATTTCCATCTGCGCTTCTGCGGTTTCTTGTATGGAAATCGATTTGCGAAGTTCTTCTTCGGCTCGAGCATTGTCACCCAACTGCCGATAGATTTTGGCTATTTCCAAAACTTTTTCTGCTAGCGTTCGCGTTGTGGTTTTGCCCTTTAACAGTGGAATTTCGGCTGCAGGTGAGTCGCCTTCTACGCGGCCTTCTACGGCCCGGGCAGCATGAAAACGCACCGCTGCGTCGTCGTAGAAACCAAGATCGGCGAGCACAATGGCTCCATTTAGAATTGCTTCAATGTTATTGCTATCAGCTGCTGCAGCGCGATCGAAATGCAACAGAGCCTCGGCAAATCTGCCCAGCGCCAAAAACAGCGATCCCATTTCGTTGAGCCAAAGCGACGACTCGCCCAACAAAGCCAATTGATTGTTACCAAGACGCTCAGCCTGTTCATAGTTGCCCGAATAAAGAGCAACCCGGAAGTCGTTGCGCATATCTTGCATGCGAAAAATTCCTTTGGGTTCGAGTGGAAATTGTGTTCAAATGGACAATAGCAGATTTTGGTACAAATTTGAAAGTTTCGGGCAAACACGATACGTTCGAACGAAAACACATGTTTTCTTGTTTTTTCCCTTTTTAACTTTTTTCGAAGGGTTATTTTTCCATGACTCACAATACTGCAACAATAGTTTTGGGCGCTCAATATGGCGACGAAGGCAAAGGCAAGCTTGTCGATCTCATTGCCGATAAAGCCGATTTTGTGTGTCGCGTTCAAGGCGGAAACAATGCCGGGCACACCATTTGGGTTGGCGGAAGAAAGGTTGTGACGCATCTCATCCCTTCTGCCATTTTAAGGCCAGAATGCAGAGTTGGCCTTGGTGCCGGTATGGTTATTGATCCTCTGGCGTGGCGCGATGAATACGAGATGCTCCAAAGTCTTGGCGTGAACATGAACCCCAATCGTTTGTTTGTTGATCCCCGGGCGCAAGTTATTCTTCCCTACCATCGTATTTCCGATCGCAAACGTGAGTCCGATTCTAGCTCCCATGGAAAGTCTATTGGAACAACGGGCCGCGGAATTGGTCCGGCGTACGCAAGTCGAGCTTTTCGTGAAGGCCCACGCATTGCCGATTTGGTTCGAGATGGCGCTGTTGAAGCTCTCCTGGAACGGAGTCCTCATCTCCAAGAAGGCTTTGACGCAGCGATTCGTTCTGATTTTGCAGTTATTGCCAGGGCTTTAAGGCCACATGTTCGTGACGTTGCCGCCACTGCCTGCGATGTTTTGGATGCTGGTCAGCGTCTTCTTATTGAAGGCGCACAAGGCGCTATGTTGGACGTTTCGTTTGGTTCGTATCCGTTTGTGACTTCAAGCAGCCTGTTGGCGGGTTCGTGCCCTGGAAATTTGGGAATTCCTCCTTGGCGCATTGGAAATATCATTGGAGTTGTTAAGGCCTATTCCACTCGAGTTGGAAATGGTCCCTACGTTGGTGAAATTCACGGCGCACTCGAAGAGCAAATTCGTAAAGTGGGCGCAGAGTTTGGTTCAACAACCGGGCGTCCGCGCCGTGTGGGTTGGCTTGATCTTGTTGCCCTTCGCTATTTTGTGCGTGTGAACGGCATTACAGCGCTCTCCCTTATGAAGTCGGATGTTCTTCAGGGCCTTCCGGAAGTGGGATTGGTAACTGCATACCGGAATAAGGATACTCAAAAGATTCTCGATTTTTGGCCGACAACCATAGCGGAAATGGAAAATGTGGAACCCGTCGTGGAATTTTGCAAAGGCTGGAATTCTGTAGTAGAGGTCTCGGGAACACTTACCGACCCATTTAGGGACTTTGTGCAGTGCATCGAGAAACTCGCTGGCATTCCAGTGGTGTATGTCTCAACCGGCCCCGATAGAGATCAAGGACACTGGCAAGCACAAATGCTCTGATAAGGGTCTCGTACTGGAGACTTCTGATGACGATGAGCGGTGTGCTCGTTATTCTGCCGCGTTTTCCTTCCGCCGCCACAAGGTCTGTTGTGGCCGGGCTCGAGGTTGCGTCGCGGGCTCTGCCCACGCTGCCCGCTCTTTCTGTGGTTCACAATATATCAGAAGCTGTGGAAGGAATTTCGAAAGGAGTCTTGGAAGGTAAAATCGCGGTAGCAGAGCGAAAAAAAAGCGAAAGCGTTATTGATCAAAAAACAGTAAAAGGACTTTGGAATTGCGGATTTCGAAATTTTATTTTTGTGGGCGGAAAGCACGAGGCATTGGACGCTCTAAACCTGGAAGAAATTGCTTTGGAGCTTTCGCTCAACCTCAAAATTCAGCTTATCCCTGATGATTTTACGAATTCTTTGTTTGGTACTCAGCATTGCCTCGGTTATGGAAGCCTAGCATATTCCTTTGCCGTGTGGATAGCAGGTGAAGATTTCGATAATGCTTCTTTCTTTAATGGCATCAAAGTGCTTGTTACGCCCGACCGCGACGCCGGCTGGATTGCTCTTGCTTCTACTCTCAGTTCCCAGCTTCAAGCCGCACGTTCCATTCACAATATCGGCCCACATGTGATTTGTTTGCCAGAACAAACTTTTTGTTCTCGGGAATTTGTGACTCGCGTCACACATGCCTTTCAGCGTTATGGCCGCGCCACCGTTGTTGTTGCGGAAGCAGTTATGTCTCAAATTTCCGGCATTGCCTTGCCAACGTCAGATCAGAATTCCAGTGCTGGAATTGCTGCGCTGCAATTGTCGGAATTTTGGATTGGATTGCTCCAAAATTCTCCCGTTCGTGAGAATGCACCCATTCGTTCTGAATTCATTCCAACATATCATAAAACGCTCATACAAAAACTTTCCGATTCGGACCGCACAGAATCGTACAGCCTTGCGGCACAGGCGCTTCAAAATATTTTTACAGCCACAGCATCAAATGGAATGATTGGCATGCGTAGCGTTGCAACAAACAACGGCTACAAATGTGAATTTATTGCAACACCATTTGAAATGGCCGCATACAAACAACATCGGGTTCCGGCTTGTTTTTTCCCAGACGCCAACGGCTCTGTTTCAAACGCGTTCTTGAAATACACACAGCCCCTTATGCACTGTTCTGTTAATTTGAAAGAAATGCAGAAAGTGAGGGATAAAAATCGAGCAAGCCCTCAGTGGGATTTGGCGCAATAGCCGCCACCGAACTTGGAATACGCGCAACATCAAATGCTTCTGTACAGTGCTTATTTTGCACAAAATAGGCTCTTTCTGTTGTGCAGATAGAAACAATCGACTCTGTTCCACGCGCTGCCGCTATTTCAAAGGCTTCTCCGTGAGAAATTTCCCCTTTGCTGACAGTGATGCTCACAAAAACATCCTGCCCATTGAGCGTTACGGGAGCGCAGCTGGAAACCGCCAGTTGTGCGTCGCTCATAAAAGAGCCCCGAAATGCCTCTATAAACTTGTTAAGAATAGCACATCGCTGTTGGGCATCTCCCGCCCAATACGATGCAAGCGACACCGCTGATACGGTTTGCGCCTGCGGAATTTTAACACAAACCGAGGCAGCCCCAGAACGCTTTAGCAGCACCTTGGTGTTAGGGCAACCTTCGGAACGTCCATCCAAGTTCCCAAACTGAGACCCTCCAAGGCTGGGCGACTGTCCACGTTCTGGCGCATGAACAATATCACTTGCGGGGCGGCCACAGGCGGCAATTGCACTGAGAAGAAAAACCTGAGCAAACACTGTTTGTTTCATGTGCTGTTCCTCTAATAAAGTGACTCTGTATAAGGGGTACCTTCGATTATTACGCAATGCAAGCGAAATTTTGGAACATCACATTTGTTTGAAATGCCGCGGTCAATTTGGGGAATCTTCACCTTTTAAGTTGGGGACGAGCCGTCACTCAGACTCGCCAGACTATCCTGGCTCGCCTGGCAATTCTGACTCTCCTGAAGAGTCTGGCCCTTGTAGCGCTTTTCCAAAACTTCAGCCATAATATTCAGTTTTCCTGCTATGTTTTGGAAATCGTCGCCCTTTCGAATGCGAAGCCGTGCAGCAAAATTTCCTTTCTCGATTTCGCCAAGAAAGTCTTTCATAGAATCTACAGGAGCAAAAACTCTTTGAGTTCGTTCCAAAAGGAGGAGAAGCATAGACAGAAAAAACGCAGAAAGCAGAGCTATTAACGTAGGAAGAGTGTCCCACAAAAGAATAGAACTCATCTCCGACAGACTTGCATTTTCTGACTGAAACTGCGCAATGAATTCGTTGAACGACTGCAGCATAATCACAAAAACAGCTGAAAATGCACACATAAACACAATGCACACGGAAAGAACCTGAATAGCGAAGCGAAATTGCTCTCTTTTGCTACTCAAAAGCGAAAAAAAATGTTGTCTGCGGTTTTTGCTCGTTTTCATCCTTGAGTTCCTTTCGTTTCATGAGAGGATTCTCGTTTTTGAAGCGATTCGGCAACACAATTCAATGCTGCGGCAAGGTCCTGAAAATGGTCTTTGTTTCGAATTTTGATGCGTTGCGAATAGTCGCCGTCAGCAATTGCATCAACAAATCGTTCCACAGGCACCATGGGGCCAAACATGCGATGGGTGCGACGTATTACCACAAGCAAAAGAGAGAGCATAAAAACAAGAATAAGAGCCCCAAGCAAGAAAACGTACGATGAGTGCAAGCTTTGCTCAAAAATAGAACGGGCGTTGTCGCCTCTATAGGCAGACTCAAACTTATAAAATTGTTCGTCATAGGCATCCCACAGATAGATAGCCAATGTGCCAGAATAAATGAGCGACAGAAGCAAAACATAGGAACCAATTTTGATTTGAACAAATGGTTCAATAAGAATGTTTCGCCACTTTCTTTGAGACAAAGGCTTCATATCCATCGTAAACTCCCGTTCTGACTCGCACTAAAAAAACGTTGCTGGACGTTTCCGCTTAGCAGTCGTAGGACATCTCGTATTCATAAGGATGAGGCCGCAAGTTGAGTGCAGCAACATCTTTTTGCTTCAGACTTATCCATGTTTCGATAAGATCTTTTGTGAAAACGCCACCATCAAGAAGGAATTGATGATCGTCCTTAAGCGCCTGAAGTGCTTCGTGCAAGGATGTGGGCAATACAGGAATTTTTGCAAGCTCAGTTTCAGAAAGACTGAAAAGATCTTTGTCCTGAGGCATTCCAGGGTGAATTTTATTTTTCACGCCATCAAGCCCGGCCATAAGCATAGCCGAAAATGCCAAGTAAGGATTCATGGTTGCATCGGGTGGCCGAAATTCGTAACGGAATGTTTTGGGATCGGAGAGATATCCAGGAATACGCACTGCTGCTGTACGATTCCCCTTAGAATAACTTGCGCGAATGGGAGCTTCGTAACCAGGCACAAGGCGTCGGTACGAGTTTGTTGACGGATTGGTGAACGCCAATAATGCTGGTGCGTGCTTCAAAATCCCGCCAAGATAGTAAAGTGCGAGGTCGGACATTTTTTCCAAACCATCGGCCTTAAAGAACAGCGAATGATCGCCCTCGCCCAAATACTGATGAACATGCATGCCACTTCCGGGCTCGCCATACATAGGTTTGGGCATAAGCGTTGCAGTCAGCCCAGACTCAAATGCAGCATTGTGAATAACATGCTTAGCAATCATGGTTCTGTCGGCCATTTTTGTGAGCGTATCAAACAGAACTTCAATTTCAAGTTGCCCAGCTCCGCCTACCTCGTGATGGTGATATTTTACCGGCACGCCACAGGCTTCCAGAATTGTGCAAAGGTGATTGCGGAAATCGAAAGATCGGTCGTGTGGTGGGACAGCGTGATAGCCACCTTTGTGGTGGTTACGGAACCCAAGAGCTTCGTTTTTGGAGCCCATATTCCAGTGCGCTTCAGCTGAATCAACACTAAAAAAGCTTTTCTCAGCACGATTTGCATATCGCACCTTATCAAACAAATAAAATTCGAATTCTGGTCCCCAAAAACTCTTTTCCGCAATTTTGGACGACTTCAAAAAGGCTTCGGCCTTTTGTGCCACGTAACGAGGATCTCGCTCAAACCGCGCATTGGTGGAAACATCAATGATATTACCAATGATGTTCAAAGTAGGCGCTGTGGCAAATGGGTCCATAAAGGCTGTAGCGGGATCGGCAATAACAATCATGTCGCCAGCGCTCACTCTTGTGAAGCCAGTAACGCTGGAGCCGTCGAAGCCAATGCCGTTTTTGGGGTCGAATAGGCTTTCGTTCAGCTCATGGGCCGGGATTGTAATATGATGCCATCGCCCCACGAGATCTGTGAATTTTACAGCAACAAACTCCACATTGTTGTCTTTGGCGAATTGAAAAACCTTGTCTGACATGAAAACTCCTTTAATTGTTCTTGAGGCAGAGGGCCCACCTCACAAAGCATGGTCTTTTGCCGAACCAACACTTTAACACTGTTGAAAGATCTTCGCGACAAAGCATGCCTATTTTTACTTGCATGCCTTTGCATTTTTCGTTACCCGCTATAAATGCTGCGACAGCAGACAGGGGGAGGGTGTTGCAAAAAACTATACAGTGTCAAAACTGTAGACACTTTCCCGAACCCCAAACGGTTCGGGAATACGGCATAACCTCTTGTTTTAATTACTAGCGCGAATTGATTGTCACTTGGCATACGGATTGCATCCATAAGATAACAATCCAAAATGCGATTTGATGAAATGCTTTTTTAAAGGAGTTAACCATGGGCGACGTTATTGATTTTTCTTCTCGCTTTCGTAGCCGACACGACAAACTCGTGAGCACAAATGAGCGCGTAGAAGAAGCAACACAACCTGCTCTTTCAAACACCGACTTTCAAAATATCGCACAAAAGAATGCCTCGGTGCAGGAAAAACTCCGTAAAGAGCGGGCTCAGGCAAACCAAAACGTTTTAAAAAGCTATCGCATTAAGTAAGCATTACGGAACCCTAATTGCGCGAGGAGAAACAAAATGGAAGACAACAACGCAAAAATTATCGACTTGCAGGCTTTTCGCACTCGCCGCACACTTGTGGGTGAACGCAAAACAGGTGTTCAGCAGGCGTTTAAACCTGTTAGCCAGTCTCCAGCACGAAATTCAAATTCCAATGGTTCGAGCCTCAATAATGATGCCGATTTAAGCACCCGCATTGAACGCATCAAATCGAGCATCACACGCATCAACCAGTTGATGGCGGAACTCCGTTCGGTTTCAACCGACAAAAAGCCAGATTCTCACTAACATTCCGCCGCAGCGACGCACTCAGTCAAATCTTTGACCAAACTCTCGAAAACAACTCTACTCCGACTATACTATATCCATGGATTTGCCATTGGAGGTATAGCGTGGAAATTACCAGCGTCGTTGGCCCTGTGCTCGGAATTGTTACCATTTTCTTAACGGCCCACCTCAAGCATCTTCCACCAGAAGCACTGTTCACCAAAGCAGGTGTTACCATTATTGGGTTGGGAACTGCCTCGGCATTAATTGTGGCATACAGCGCAAAAGATATCAAACATTCGATAAAAAGCCTCTCGTTGTTCTTAAAGGGGCCACAAGTAAACGGACATTCTCTTGTAGAGTCCATTGAAAAATTGGCTGCGTTAGCCAGAAAAGACGGATTTCTTGCGCTCGAAAAAGAAATCGAAAAACTGGAAGATCCGTTTTTGGCGAAGGGTGTTCGCATGCTGGTGGACAACACTGAGCCGCAAATTATTCAGGAAGTTTTGGAAGCAGAAATTGAACTCAAGTTTGAAGAAGAAGAGCTCGCCGCAAAATTTTGGGAAGACATGGGCGCGTTTTCTCCCACCGTAGGAATTATCGGCGCTGTGCTAGGACTCATGATGGTTATGGCCAACCTCGATAAACCCGACCAAATTGGACCCGGTATTCAGGCCGCATTTACGGCAACAGTGTGGGGCGTGGCGGTTGCAAACCTTTTCGCTTTGCCTGCAGGTAAAAAAATCAAACGCATGTGTCAAATTGTAAAATTGCATCGCGAAGTGGCCATGGTTGGTGTGCTTGGAATTGCTCATAGCCATGCGCCTAAAGTGCTTGTGGAGCGTTTGCGAAATATGCTCGACCTAGAACATGAATAGCATATAAAAGCGGCGTTTTTCTGGAAGGAATTTGAATGGCAAAGAAAAAATGTCCGGAATTTGAAAATCACGAGCGCTGGCTTGTGGCATACGCCGACATGATGACCCTATTGTTTGCTGTGTTTGTGGTGCTTTATGCCATTTTGAACGTGGAAGTTGAAAAGCTTAGGTCCGTGAGTAATTCTGTCAAGCAAGCCATGGGAATTGCCGTTGAGGACATTCCCGAGGCCACCGGAAAACCGGGTGGAAACAGCAGAGAGCAAGATAGTATCTTTAACAAAATCAGAGGAAATACAAACCACGAAGCTCTCCAAACGCGTAACAAAAGAGAGCGTGCAGCTATTATTGCTGCAGATACCAAAACAGTGGAAGAGGTTTTGCAAGACGCTTTTCACGGCACAAAAGAGTTTCCGTCCGTTTCTGGCGAGTCCAGCGACCGCATTGTTTACTTCAGCAAAGACCCAGACGGCATTAGAATCTCTCTTTTGGCTCGAGGCTTTTTTGCTCCCAGCAAAGCCGATTTAGACCCTTCTGCTTATCGCATTTTGGATGCTGTGGCCGTTTCCCTCAAGGGATTGGGCCGCCTTGTGCGCGTTGAGGGCCATTCCGACAGCACAAGCACCAATATTGCTGTTCCCTTTATGAGAGACGGACTTTCCAACTGGGAACTTAGCACACTGCGTGCCGCAACGGTTGTTCGCTACTTTGTGGAAAAGCACAAAGTGGAAAAAACAATGATCTATGCAGCCGGGTTTGGTGACACACGCCCCGTGGCACCAAACAATTCATGGAAAAATCGGTCTCTCAATCGACGCATCGATCTCAAAGTATTGTACGAGGTCCCTTCTGAGGCTATGGATACGCCTCAGCAACAGCAAAATAACGATGAAAATGCGAACCCACCCGAAAGTCAAAAAGAAGGCGCAAACACACCAGCAAAAGAGGCTCCCAAAGAAGCTCCCAAAGAGGGAGCCGGGCACTAACGAGTTGCACATTGAAGGCACAGAACTCTAAAAGAGTGGGACAGGTTGCTTGCGCGATTCCGATTTGATACATCGTTGCAATTCACGGAGGATTTGTTGTGGCACAAGCTTTTGAAAAAATCACCTTTGTAAAACACATTGTTTTTGGCACCGCATCGGCACTTCTTTTTTCGGCTTGCATGACTTCCAAACGAGAAGAAGAACTCGAACAAAAAATTAGCCAATTGCGTATCGATATGGGCTACGAAATGGCCCGCATCCGCGAAACAACACTTGGTTCAGTGCGTTCATCCACCGAAGATGTCTCGCGCAAAGCTCAAGGCGCACGCACGGATGTGGAAGACGTCCGCCGCCAGCTTCTGCTCACCCAGGGAGCACTGGACGAACTGCAAACAAAATTTTCACGATTCACGTCGGCAGCAAAAACAGGTTCCACCACAAATGATGAAGTTGTTATTCGTATCTCGGAAATTGAATATGCATTAGACAAGCTCGACCGGCGCATGGAGCGCATTCAAGCCCGCGAAGAACTCTTTGCAAGTGCGACAAACAAAACGAAACTGTCCGCGAAATTGGACACACCAGAGAAGCTAGAAAAAGCACTCAGCACAGCATTTTCTGCAAAAGATTACAAAAAGACACAGTCTATGGCATCGCAAGTGCTCTTGGTTTCTTCTGGGCCAGTTCTGGAAGAATTGGCATTGCGATATCGTGCTGAAGCTCATTTTGCAAATCAGGAATATTCTAGTGCCGCGCTAGATTTTAGTGAATTTGTCGATCGCTTTCCCCGCAATTCCAAATACCCTAGAGCTTTGCTTTTAGCCGGCGACTCCTATGTGTATCTCCGAAAATTTCGCTTGGCCCGAAGTTTTTACACAGAGTGCACGCGCATGGCACCGGAAAAAGAAGAATGCAAAGTATCCAAAGATCGCCTTGCCAAACTCCCCTCGGAGTAAATTTGTGAAACAAAGAGTTGTTCTTGCCATAGAATCGTCGTGCGACGAAACCGCAGCTTCGGTTGTTGTTGGTTCGTTTGATAGTTCCGGTAAACTAGCCTCAACGCTGGTAAAGTCTCACGTTGTAGAATCGCAGCTGGAGTCGCACATTCCTTTTGGCGGTGTTGTTCCTGAAGTGGCCGCCCGAGATCATCTGCAAAAAATTGATAGCGTTGTTGCAAGGGCATTAGAAGGTCATCCCAACCCGGACCTTGTTGCTGTTACCATGGGACCTGGTTTGGTTGGTGCCTTAATGGTTGGAATTCTTTATGCACGGGGTTTTGCTTTTGCCCGTGGAATTCCATTGCTTGCAATAAATCATGTGGATGCTCATCTTGCCCCCGCTATCCTTCTCAATAGTTTTTCTGTTGGCACAGAAAATACGATCCCAGAAATTCCGTATCCGGCGCTGGCTCTCACAATTTCTGGCGGACATTGCCACATGAGCCAGCTGTTTTCGCCAACTCATCGGAAAGTTTTGGGTCGAACAATGGACGATGCTTGTGGCGAGGCCTTCGACAAAATTGCCAAGCTGCTGGGTCTGCCATACCCTGGAGGCCCCGAGGTGGAACGCCTTGCGGGGCTTGCAGTGCCGTTAGGACTGCAAGGGCCGGCACAAAAACTGGGAAAAACTTTTCCCTCGGTTATTGCCGATAAATCTAATCGGTGGAATTTTAGCTTTAGCGGCTTAAAAACATCGGTATTAAATGACGTCCGCGCTCTCACCCATCACAAAATCGGAAAAGTTTCGGGTGCCACTCTTCCCGAAAAGGAAAAAGCCGAAATTGCGTGTGCGTTTCAAATAGCAGCGTTCGGACAACTTGAAGACCGTCTTCGCAACGCCATGGCCGATGTTCAGCAACCTTTTCGTTCCATTTTGGTGGCGGGCGGCGTTGCTGCAAACCAAACTTTTCGAAAACGCCTTGGGGCACTCAATCTTCCCACTCGATTTGCGCCATTGCCGCTGTGTTCCGATAACGCAACCATGATTGCTCTTGAGGCTCTTCTTCGCATTCCATCATTTGAATCGGAAGCCCACAAAAAGTATTTTGATGGATTTGCTCGACAACCCTTTACCCGATATCGCGATGACGAACTACTCAAAGGGGAAATTTTGTGAAATTGAAGCGTGAAAAAAGAGAGACTTTCAAAAGAAAAAATACCGTTCAGAAAAACACCCTTAGCAGAGGCCCCGACTTCGAATTGCAAGCCAACAAACACCTCGGCCAGCATTTTTTACGTGACGAAAGTGTTTTGGACGGCATTGTGGATGCCGCCAATGCCATTTGCACTCAAAAGGGCGTGCCTCGAATTTGTATTGAAATCGGCCCCGGAGAAGGTGTTCTCACTCGTAAACTGCTTGCCGCAGGCTGGACGGTTCAGGCTTTAGAAAAGGACGTTCGTTCGGTTGAAGGCCTGACTCAAACTCTACAGAAAGAATTTCCCAATACGCTAACCATTGTGCAAACAGACATTCTAATGTGGGATCCCAAGCACTGCGCGCCGGGAACCGTTTGCCTAGGCAATGTCCCCTACTACATTACAAGCGACATTTTGCTTTGGTTTAGCAAACATGCTGAATTCTTTTCGGGTGGTTTATTTATGGTGCAAAAAGAAGTCGCCGACCGCATCCCCTCGCCTTCAGGCACCAAAAACTACGGCAGGCTTTCTGTGCGCATGCAGCTCATGTTTGCGTGTCAGTGTCTTTTTGTGGTTCCTGCTACTGCATTTGCTCCGCCTCCCAAAGTAGACTCGGCCGTTATTTCCATGTTGCCAACAGGATTTAAATTTGCGAATGCGCTCGAAGATAGAGCATTCGATCGCCTTACTGCCACACTTTTCAGCGCTCGTAGAAAAATGCTTCGGCGTGGACTCGCCTCCACAATTGATAGTTTTTGCCGCGGCGATTTCAAAAAAGAAGAATTTTTATGGAATGAGTTAAAGAAAATAGCGGTTTTTCCGGAAACCCGTCCGGACGCCATTCCTCCGCAGGCAATTCTTGCACTGCATCGCTTGCTCCTCCAGATGCAAAATTGACAATTAGTTTTGTCGATTTGACAGCGCCAGCCGTGAAAAGTATAACAACAAAGTCCGTTCGTACTTTTTATGTTTTGTTGTTTGTTATTTGTTTTTTAATTTGTCCCACTTGTGCATGTAACCACTGGAGGTCTGTCATGGCAAAAAAGGTTGCGATTAATGGTTTCGGTCGTATTGGCCGTCTTGTTTTCAATTCTCTCACCGAGCGCGGGCTGCTTGGCAAAGAACTCGACATTTGCGCAGTTGTTGACGTCAGCACCGACGCAAAATACTTTGCTTATCAACTGAAGTACGATTCCGTACACGGCAAATTCAATGGCGAAATTCGAACCGAAAAAAGCAATCCTTCCCTTGAAGAAGACGATGTGCTTGTTGTGAACGGCCACAAGATTCGTTGCTTGGCCGCTGTTAAAGATCTTGCAACGTTGCCTTGGAAAGACCTCGGCGTTGAGTACGTGATCGAATCCACTGGCTTGTTTAACGACTCTGAAAAAGCAAAGGCACACATTGCTGCTGGCGCAAAAAAGGTGCTTCTCACAGCTCCTGGTAAGGGTGAAGTGAAAACAATTGTTATGGGTGTAAACGAAGGCGAATACGATGCCGCTAAGCACCACATTGTTTCCAACGCTTCGTGCACAACAAACTGCTTGGCTCCCGTGGTTCATGTTCTCATGAAGGAAGGCGTCGGAATCGAAAGCGGTTTGATGACCACAATTCATGCTTACACAGCAACTCAAAAAACCGTTGACGGTCCTTCCAAGAAGGATTGGCGCGGTGGCCGTGCTGCTGCACAAAACATCATTCCATCCTCCACTGGTGCTGCCAAGGCTGTGGGCGAAGTTCTTCCCGCAACAAAGGGCAAGCTCACAGGCATGGCTTTCCGCGTGCCCACTCCCGATGTTTCGGTTGTCGACCTCACGTTCCGCACCAATCGCGACAGCTCCATTGAGGAAATTGATGGCTTGTTGAAGAAAGCTTCGCAAAGCTACCTCAAGGGCATTTTGGGCGTGTCAGAAGAAGAACTCGTTTCAACCGACTTCATCCACGACGAGCGTTCGTCCATTTATGATGCGAAGGCCACTCTCGAAAACAATCTCAAGGGCGAAAAGCGCTTTTTTAAAGTTGTGAGCTGGTACGATAACGAATGGGGCTACAGCTGTCGCGTTGTTGATCTTCTGAAGCACATGATTGCAAAGGCCTAATGGCCTTTGAACACGATCGATTGGAATTCAAACCCATCGGGCTGAAATTTCCGTTCTAGAATTTCAGATCGGAAATAAAATTCCCAAGATGAAATTTCCGAGAGAACTTGCGCTCAGAACGACTGGCGCTCAGAACCACTGGCGCTCAGAACCACTTGCGCCAGTAACTCAAAGTGCCTGTCCCCCAGGTTCCGTCCAAACCAGCTCTCATTGTTATTTTGGTCAGTTTGCCTGGACAGGGGTTGCTTATCCAAGCAGATTTCCAGCCTGGAGCAATGCCTGTGGGAATTTCTTGGTCTACAGACCGACCGTCCTTACACACAAAAACAAGCTTTCCTTCGGTTTTGGCTCCGTAATCGCCAGAGTCGTACGAGACTTGATACTGCAATCCCCAAGCTCCCTCGTCGAATCTGAGATCGTGCCAGCATGAGCCTGTCACACAAGTTGGATACCAGTTCACCATGTGGAACTCCGCAAGCTTAACGGGCTGCAAAGGATTTTCAGAAACTGCACTTTGGCTTTCCAATTGCCCACAGGACACTGTTCCTAACGCCACAAATGCAGACAATAACAAACATTTCATAATGATCTCCTCTATCTCAAACTGTTAGAAAGCGCCGCATCTCCTGCGGGAGCTCAACGGACGATAGTAAAAAAATCATTGATGCACCAGCCACGTGAGGTGTTCCACACAAGATTCACCGGAATCGTGTCTTTTGAGCTGCGTCATACTCAGGTCACCTGTTCAAAAAAAAAGGAAGAGGAACGGTTCAAACGAGACTGGCTATTTTGGCCACGTGACCATATGATATTAAATAGAAAATATTGTGTTTGAAATGGTGCTTCTGCCTCAAACTTCTTATGTGAGGTTTTTATGCTGCTTCGCGTATCAGTAGGATGTGTCTCGGCGTTTCTTGTTTCGCAGGCCTTCGCATCGCAAAGGCTCTTGCAAACGTTTCTTGTTGCGAAAGATTTGCTCCACACTGCTTGCCTATCGGAAATTTCCGTGGGCGATGGCGACATATTTTGCATATCGGACAGCTTTGAAAAAGAAGCACAATCGCATATTGTTTCGTCAACGCAACGCCTTGTCTACATTGAGGCGGAGAATATGCCTGTTGGCATTGAAGTTCTCATTTCCAAAAATAATAAGCACGTTGCCAAAATTTCTGAAAAGCAAATGGCTACGCTCCTGAGCGACAAAGACATTTTTGTCATGGAAATAACTTTCGATAATACTCTCAATCCCCAGCAAGAAAACCTTCAAATAAGAACACCCGCTATTTTGAAAAGCGAAGAAACAGAAACAATTTCCATCGATCCAAACCAATTGCGCCAAAATTTGGAAATACTCGTTGGCTTGCGTTCGTACAACACCGGAACCGCAGAACTCAAAATTTCCGACCGCAACTCAAAAAGCGGAAAGGAAACAACAAGAGCGGTTTTGGTAGACTTTTTTAACAAAATCAACATGAACGTTCGAACTCAATGCTACAACGAAAACAGCAGAAATCCCGGATGCAATATTGAGGCGACATTGCAAGGCGAAGAAGCCGATGGTCCTATTGTTGTTGGGGCTCATTACGACTCAGTCACAACCGGCGCGGCAGATGACAACGGATCGGGTACTGCCACTGTTATGGAAATTGCGCGACAACTTGCTGGACGCAAGCTTAAAAAATCGGTCCGTTTTGTTGCTTTCGACCAGGAAGAACTCGGACTTTATGGCTCGGCGGCTTACGTAAAAGACGTCACTTCATCGCCTTCCACAACACCATCGGCAGCTTTCACAATGGACATGATTGGATACGATTCAAATAACGATGGTGCAGTGCACGTTATCGACTGCGGACGTTCCGAGTCAACTTTTCTGTCGGCCGTCTTTTTTCAACAGGTAGCACGCTTAGGAACCCAACTTTCAAACAGCTCAACGTGCACAAATCGTACCGATCATTCCTCTTTTTGGAAAATGAAAATCCCCGCAATTGCGGTATCAGAAAATTTCTTTGGCGGTGATGGTAACAAATGCTACCACAAAGCCTGCGACAAAATTGAAAACATGAACTTCGACTATTTTTCAAGAATTGCACAAACCTCTGCAAATACCGTTTTTGCACTTGCCCAAGCAAAGTAACAAAACCTCGCGCGTTCAAAAAAGCGTCAAACTCTCGTGTCCCCTCCTCTGAATATCCTCAACAGTTCCCCAGGACTCTCTCAAGATCTCTAAACTTCTGACGATGCTCAGAGATAACGTTTTCGAAAAAAACGCGACGGAGTCTAAAGTCAGAATTTCACGGAGGGGGCTATGGGCCAAAGCATGAAAATAAGCTCACGAATTTGGCTGGGATTTGGTTCGGTTCTTGGGATTTGTGCACTTCTAGGTGCAACAGCGGTAACATCCATGTCGATTGTCCGTTCCGATGCCGCCAAACTCGAAAGTGAATATGTTCCGGAAGTAGCCGTTGCAAACGAAATTGAGCGCGGTGCTTTACAAACAATGTACGCCATACGTGGCTACACATTTGCATACGACCCCGAGTTTTTATCGGCAGGCAAACAAGATTTGGCCGACCTCAGCACCCAAATTGCGCAGGCCGAAAGCTTAGCTCAAAAATCGGTTCACCTTGTGAAACTCAAAGAACACGTTGTGCAAGTCCAAACAGCTGTGGTGGAATACGCCGAACTTCTTCAGAAGAGTCAAAAAGAAATTGACGATATTGTGGAGTCTCAGGGAGAATTGGACACACATGCTGCAGCGTTCGTTACTCAAACGGATTTGTACCTAAAAGGCCAACACCAAAAAATGGAAAACGAAATAAGGGAAAATGCTGGCAGAGCAAAGTTATCGGAACGATTTAAAAAAATTGCATTCATGAATAAAGTGCGTCAATACGGAAATAGCGCACGTATCGCAATACAGAAATCTCAGGCATTAAGGGATTTCAAAATAGCGGAATCTGCTTTACCAAATTTCGACAACATCGAAAAAATAATAGCCGATGCCATTCCCATAACTCACACGCCAGAATTTATGAAACAGCTTGAAGCAATTCGCAATTCAGTGCGCGGTTACAAAAAAGAAACACTCGACATCTTAACGGCCTGGAAAAACCTAAATGAAATTTCAGTCAAACGGGGCAAAGCGGGAGAAAAAGTTACAGAAGCCGCTCAAGCCACTGCCACAGCCGGAATAAAAGAAACAGTATCTATTTCTGATAGCACGGTGAAAACACTAAACGCTGTAGCTCTCATCTTGATAATAGGTCTAGCGGGAGCTCTTGTGCTTGGCGGGATTGTTGCATTCTCGGTATCTCAAACAATTTCAAACGCTTTATCGAGAATCAGTACGACCCTCGGCCTTTCTTCTCGTCAGGTGCGTGATGCCGCCGCTCAAATGAGCAGTGCTTCTCAACAATTGGCATCTAGTTCCGCAGAACAGGCAAGCTCAATTGAAGAAACAACTGCATCGGTTGAGCAAATGAATGGCATGATTGCCAACAACGTGGAAAACGCATCGCGCGCGGCCGTTCTTTCCGAGAAAGTGTCAACAATTACCGAACACGGCAACAAAACGATGAAAAAAATGGAATTATCCATGAACGAAATTCTTGCCAGCAACACACAAATTGAGCAGCTTGTGAAAGTTATTGCGGCCATTGACGATAAAACAAAAGTTATGGACGAAATTGTATTTCAAACCAAACTTCTTTCTTTTAATGCTTCTGTGGAAGCCGAACGTGCGGGAGAACACGGACGCGGATTTGCCGTTGTGGCACAGGAAGTCGGAAATTTGGCTCAAATGAGCGGAAAAGCAGCCAATGAAATTGCACAAATTCTTTTACAAAGTGTGGCTGCGGCAGAAAAAATTACAGGAGATAATAAACGGAAAGTTGAAGGTGGAAGTCGTCTTGTCAGCGAAACTGCTGCCGCGCTTCAAGAAATTTTGGAATCTGCAAATGCTGTCAATTCGGGTGCAACTCAAGTATTAGGAGCTTCTAAGGAACAGGCATCGGGCATTAAACAAATTGGCAGCGCTATGAACACCCTCGAAAAGGCCACTCAACAAAATTCCGCTCTTGCTGAAGAAGTTGCCAGCACATCGGAAGAAATGGCCTCACAATGCCACGGACTGGACACTATTGTTGCCGAACTCACAAAACTTGTTCATGGGAACGACAAATTAGCGGCAGCTTAGGTGGTTGATGCCGTTGATGCCGTTGATGCCGTTGATGCCGTTGATGCCATTGAGCTCAATTTTTTCTGCTTGCAATAATGACGCTCAAGGGGCGAGCATAGGTGTTCCCGCTCGCATGCCTACCGAAGACGCCCCGCGGCGCTACCGCGCCCGAACTGTGGGTGTCGGTAAAACGCTCGCGGGAACACCTACGCTCCCCTTGAGCTCTGTCTTGCAAAAAAAAGGAAGCACGAACTTTGTAACGAACTTTGTGAGACCGCGTGCAACCTATTTCTTCGATCACTCAAGTTCTACAGTCTCGCTCATTTGTTCGCGTTGAACGCTTTCGTGCCCCTCCCCTAGCCCCTCCTCATGAGGAGCTCAGTTTACCACTGCCGCACGGCAAATGTTGCACGGCAACCATTCGTCACCCAAATCTGCTCGTAGGAATAGCCCCAGGTGCTTCCGTAGATACAGGGAGCAAACGAATATTGCTGATAAATGCTAACGTTTGAGATGCGCCCCCCTGCCCAACAGGTTGCAGTAGTGAATCCAACACTCTCACAGCGAATGTATTCCACAGACCCAGGAAATGGGCCAGGATGTGGGCCGGGTCCTGGAAATGGGCCGGGATGTGGGCCGGGTCCTGGAAATGGGCCAGGATGTGGGCCGGGTCCTGGAAATGGGCCAGGATGTGGGCCAGGTCCTGGAAATGGGCCGGGATGTGGGCCGGGTCCTGGATGCGGGCCGGGATGCGGGCCAGGATGCGGAAAAAGTTCAAGAGCACCCGACTCATCTTGATCACTCAACACACAGACACCCAAAGCGCCCTCGAGCCTCGAAGAAAAGTCTTGGCACGCTAAAAGCGCCGCGCCACACGCTTCGTCGCGTTCGGATGCTTCATATTTAAAGACCTCGGTGAGCACGCCATTTTCACCGCGTAAATTCACCTCACACACTTCCGCAAATGCAGAAGTTGCTGATGACGCAGCGGCTGCGCCCACGAGCACCAACACCACACTGGAATTCATAGATCCCTCCTCTGTTAAAAACACTACAAAACAAGCGGGAGGGGTTGCAAAAAACAGAAGTGAATTTGCCGCCCTCTCCAACTCAAGGTCAAAAGGAATATACAAATAACCAAAAACGTTTCCAACTCAATTTCCGATTTTTTAGCACAATTTAAGCGTCCATCTGTACTGAGATTGCTTAGGACTAGCTCTCGCGAACTCGAAACATTTGTTAGCGCAGAAGTTTGCTGCGCGCATCTGCAGCAACTGCAATAACAGCATTCGCAACATGTGGACCAACACGCCTATCGAGTGCTGTGGGGAGAATATAATTTGCATCCAATTCCTTGGCATCAACCAGTTCTGCAATGGCATATGCAGCTGCAATTTTCATTTCATCAGTTATTGCCGAAGCTCGCGCTTGCAAAACTCCTTTGAATATTCCAGGAAATGCCAGAACATTGTTAACCTGATTTGGAAAATCAGAACGTCCGGTTCCAACAACACGAGCACCAGCACGCTTCGCAAGGTGTGGAAGAATTTCGGGATCAGGATTTGCCATTGCAAGCACAATGGCATCATAATTCATACTGGCAACCATTTCTTCAGTAAGAACATTAGGGCCAGAAACGCCAATAAAAATATCGGAACCCGCAACTGCCACCGCAAGATTACCAGAAAGACGCTCAGGATTTATTGTTTCGGCAATTTCCTTCTGCGCCCAATTCATCCATGGCTGAATGGAATTCAGAATCCCATTTTTATCAACGAGAACAATGTTTAAAAATCCATCGCGCAACAACAATTTTGCAATAGCAATCCCCGCCGAACCGGCACCGCACACAACTACGCGCACCGAAGATTTTTGCTTATCAACCAAACGGAGTGAGTTCAAAAGCGCCGCCAAAACAACAATGGCAGTACCGTGTTGATCATCGTGGAACACGGGAATATCGAGTTCATTCTTAAGACGCTCTTCAATTTCAAAGCAACGTGGCGCAGCAATGTCTTCAAGATTAATTCCGCCAAGACCAGGAGAAATGAGCTTCACAGTGGCAACAATTTCATCAACATTTTTGCTATCTATGCAAATGGGAAACGCGTTGACACCACCAAACTCCCGAAACAAAACTGCCTTGCCCTCCATGACAGGCAATGCGGCCTCGGGACCGATGTCTCCCAGCCCCAAAACAGCAGTTCCATCGGTAACAATTGCAATGGTATTCCCCTTCATTGTGTACCGATAAACATCGCTTTTATTAGCGTGAATGGCTCGACATGGTTGCGCCACTCCAGGGGTGTATGCAACTGCTAAATCGTGTGATGTTTGAAGTGGAACCTTGGAACTAATTTCAAGTTTTCCTTGCCATTCTTGGTGACATCGCAAAGATTCGGTTTGAAGAGATTCCAAAGTTTGCTCCTTTCAGTCCATTTTTTCCAACACTTTTTCGGAGTTTCTCCAAAGACGCGGCAAAAAGTGGAAATTCATCATGGGCGCAACCAAACTGTAAAGATTGAAGCGCACGGCACACAGTTTCAAAACATTCAACCTAAGTACCACCATAAACTCTTTGTCGTCAAACGCAACGTCGTTGCGGCGCAAACACTCCTTATAATAGTTCACGTAAGCAAAAAAACCTTCTGCAACATCTTTTCCGTCCAAAACAAATAGCAAAAACTCCGCCACATCACTTTGTGGATTTTGGAACGCACAAAGTTCCCAATCGTAAAACAGGGGTGTTCCATTGGCGCGTATACAAATATTTCGGGGATTGCAGTCGTTGTGAGTGAGTGTTTGCGGCGCCTTACTCATCACCTTGACGTAGGCTTTAATGTTTTCACAAAAGTTTAGCAAATTCTTTTTAAGCGGCGAAGAAATCCATTTGCTATTTCTATCCGCATTCCATTCGCTCATACGTTCCAAAAATACACCTGAATTTTGGAGAGCCGTTCCCAGCGACTTCAAAAGTTTTGCCGACTTTGGGATGCCATCATGGTTGTTCATATATCGCGAGTGAATTTCAGCTATGGCCGAAAGCACGCTCTTAATTTCGGAATCTTGCCATTTTTCAGGGGTATCTACAGTGTTCATAAAGTTGCAAGTTGTCAGATCTTCCATCAAGAGCGCAAAAATAGAACGCCTTTCGTCAATCCTTCTTCCAAACATCTTGGGAATATAAGGTATATTCTCCTTTTGCAAGAACTCAAATATTTCAATTTCACGAACATCACAGTTCAGGAATCCCAAAACTTCATGGTTCGCTTCCATTAATCCGGGAAGCGTTTCATCGCCAGAAAGCCTTGCAACAGCAATACCGAGACCTTGAATTTCGGAACTTGAAGATTTCAACTTCAACACGGCCTTTTCTTGCCATGTTTTGCTTTCCTTTTCTCCTTTGTTTGGAACTTTCTTCCTGAAAGTCAAATCATATCTGAAAATCCCAGTAGCTCCAGTTCGTCTTGAAGAGAATATTCCAGAGGTAGCACCCTGCTTTGAATCAATCTGAAGAGGTTCAATGTGCTCAACGGCAAGTGATGTGTCGCTCAAACAGTCTTCAAAAAACTTTGGAACCAAGTCGGCTTTCGCCAAATATTTTTCCGGACGATTCCGTCCCAACCTTTCGTGAGCTTGTGCAAATTCATTAGCATCAATAGCGCCAAGCGTAGAAAGATCGAGAGATAAACAAGTTGCCGCAACAATTTCGGCCAAACGGAACGAGTTGCCGGCTCCATAACAATTCATAAGCTGTAAGGCTTCTTTTTGAGTTGGCAACGCTGTGCCGCCCCCCACTGTTCCAATAACAAGCGACGGCAAATAGGCCGAAACCTTAAGACCTGCGTCGGTTTCCTCAAACTTTACAACGCCTGTCGCCGATTCATAAACGCTGGCAATATCTTGTCCGGCAGCAGCAAAAATCGCACCCACAACATTGGCGTAATTAACATTACATCCCAGCATTCCCAAGCGCAGTGCGGCAATTTCACCTTGCGCACCCAAACGCACCATTCGCCGGGCGGTTGTTCGCAAATATTTTTCCAAAGCTTCGTGGGAAATATGAGTCTCAGCATAAACAGCAATACCACGACCATTTATAAAGTTTCCTACGTTTGCTTTTTTATCGCCCGAATGATTTCCTTCAATGCGATAGTCGCAAAATCCTATGGATTTATCGTTCTTCACGTATTCAGAAATCCATTCGCAAGCCATAAAAGTGCACGCAGTGGTCATATTTTGCCCTGCGGCATCACCCGTGCTGTAAAAAAAGTGAAGATGCAAACAATTTCCAAAAACAAATGTTTTTAAATTGGTAAGTTTCGCAACACTGGAAAAGCTTTCTGCACGCGCAGCAATACGATCCCTATTGGCAAGAATCCACTTTTCGAGGTTAATGGCTCCCTCTAAAGTTTCACAAAAGAAAATGGGTGCACGCGACATAACTTGTTGCAGCACATGGGTTTTGATACCGCCGGAAAGCGCGCAAATTCGAGCCCCCCTACAAACCGAAGCAACCAACGCTCCTTCCGTAGTTGCCATAGGTACTGGAATGTAGCCATTAGCATACATCCCTTTTACCAAAACCGGACCAGCAAGACCTACAGGAATTTGCACAGCACCAATATAGTTTTCGATATTTCCCGCCAACGTTGCAGGGTCAATTTTGTTGTCGGCAAGATGCACTATGGGGGTTCGCCAAACACTTGCTAACCATTCGCGCCTTTGTTGTACAGCTTCTTCCGAATAGTGAGGAATGTCTTGCAAGGCTGGAAATTTGTCGGGCCTAAAATTATTTTTAGAGTTGGGATCACGAACAGGAACAACTTCTCGCCCAACAATTCCAAAGAGTTTTTTCTTTTCTTCTTCACTTTCAGAATAGAGACCAACGTACGTTTGACCTTTGCGTTCATCAACAGAAACATTTGCAACAACAAACTCACGAAGCCTGCATTCTTCATTGGGCTTGCCTATATACAAGTTTTCTGCAATTTGACCTGCTTCGATTTGCGGTAATGTTGTTGCCAAACTGATACCAACACCTACCAAACTGTGATCCAAAAGTTCACCCGTATAGGCGCATCCATTAACTTGTAAAAGAACCGGAGGACACCTGCCTTTATGAAAAAAATGGCGAGAAACTTTCCGATTTGCTGAGCCTCTTTTAGCCATGGGTGGTCTCCACTTTTTGCAAAACATCAAAATAATAAACTTGCGTCTGTTCTTTGCTATACAAATCTCGGTACAAATGATTCAAATTAAGGTATCCCCCAGCGTCTGCAGGGCCAGGTACATTTCTATAGTAGCGCGCAATAAGCTTTCCGTTGTTTTTGAGGCTTGGACGCAGTGAAACCAGCCACTGACGAGCCAATGGACCCTTGAAGTAGGAAGGCACATCGGAACAATAAATAACGTCAAACTCGTTGGGAAATTGAGCAGCCCAGGGTACGAGTTCCGATTGAACAAGCGCAATTTCACACTCTTTAAGCGCTCGCTTCGCCGCATCAAAAACCTGGGGACGAAACTCAGGAGGCAAAGCCTCGCTGTGTGCAACTTTGCCTAGAAGCACAATTTGAAGAAAAAAATTCTCGCGAACGGGACACAAGCGAAAACTGCGCTCAAAAGCATCTTTAAAAAACTCGAAATAGTTTTCCGATACGTTCATCTTTGGAAACTCTTTTCCGTACATTGCGGAGCTAAAGAAGGTCGCACTGGAAAATGCACGCAGCAAAAGATTCCATCTGCTTCTTGGAAATCCATTTTTAAGGTAAGTCAATTGTTGATTGATGTTTGTAAAGCCCAAGAGGGTATTGATACACTGATTTCCCAAAACTCTGCGTACCCACTTTGCACTTTTAGCAAAGGTTTTTTCCCACTGACCAGTGTACAAAATAGACTCCCAAGAGTTTTCTTCAAAAACTTTTCGCAGAAATTTTTTTGCTTCTTCCTGAATTCCAAGTTTTTCAAAAATATCCTTGCGTTCTTTGGGAGTAAAAACAGTGTCACCAATCCCCCAAAAGGCAAGATACTCGGTGTAACTTGCAAAGCGAATGAGCTCCAATCTTAAGTCACAGAGCCAAAGCTGTTCGCGAGAAATATCAATCAGAGTCATTTTTTTGGGCTTCTTTTCCAAAAAATGACAAAGTCTCGAACCGCTCCCTGCCACTATTAACACATGCGATGCATGCATGGGCAGAAGCTCGCGATCGACGTTGCCATCTTCGTTACTAAAAGTATAGTTCAGCTTGCTAGAACAGAAAAAAGTAGACATTGTGACCTCGCTCAACGACAACAACTTTCAACACATAAAGGCAGCAACTTTCAAGACTTAAAGGCTACAAAAAAGAAAACCACAGAAAACTCCAGAAACCCTGGTGTCACTCAAATTTCCTGGAGATCGTAAGGAAACCACAGCGAGAACACCCGACCATTTTTTGCAGTAACGTCAAAGTTGTGTCAAACATCGCCACAATCAACGCCGTTCCCTAACAGCACCAAATGGCGTTATACTCTCCAAAGTCAGCTTTTGAGCCCTCGAAGAAACATTCAGACAAATAGGTGCAGCAGTGAATAACAAAATGAGAGAAACAACAAATACGAATACCAATAATCTTTATCAACTGTCTGGTGTGAATTTTCAGTACCATTTGGGAACATTGCTTGTTCAGGCCTTGCGAAATATTGATCTCAAAATTGATGCAGGTGATTTTGTTTGCTTTCGCGGACCTTCTGGTTCTGGAAAAACAACGCTTTTAAATTTACTGGGTCTTATTGAACCTCCGCAAGAAGGCACAACTCTTTTTGAAGGCGAAGATCTGAGCAAGCTCAGCGAAACACAAAAAAATCACATCCGTAGATTTCGTATTGGATTTGTGTTTCAAAATTTTCATCTTATCCCCGTGCTGCGTGCCGACGAAAATGTGGAATATTTTTTAGCTCGACAAGGTCTTCCCAAAAAAGAGCGTCAAGAACGCGTTGAGACGGCATTAAAGGCCGTAGGTCTCTGGGAGCATCGAAATAAGAAACCGTTGGAGATGAGCGGCGGCCAACGACAACGCGTTGCCATTGCGCGCGCACTTGCAAAACATCCCCATGTTATTGTTGCCGACGAACCCACCGCTAGCCTGGACAGCTCTACCGGAAAAGAAATTATGACTCTCTTAGGTGATTTAAACAGGAAACAGGGTGTCACCATTTTGGTTTCGAGTCACGATCCCATGGTGATTCAGTTTGCGCGACGCGTTGTGGAGCTTCACGACGGCGTTGTCACTTCCAACGGATTGGCAAACTAGTTACGAAGGGCACACCATGACTATTTTGGGCGATGCGAATAATTCTAATAACAAAACATTTCCTGATACTAATATAAGTCCTGAACACGGAATAAATAAAGACGTCAAAACAAATGCCATGTCTATGGTGAGCGAGCAAATTCGCTTTCGTCCGCAACAACTTGCATTTTGGGAAACGTCGGGAAAAACTCTTACCTTTGGCCAAATTGGTCAACAAATTGCACATGCGCAGAGGGTTCTCCAATGCAAAAGTTTTGGACCCAACACGCGAGCTGTTATTTTTGCATGGCCTTCAGCAGAACTGTTTTCGTGGATTGCTGCTGTTCTGGGACTTGGCGGCACCGTCATTGTTATGGAACCGTGGATGTCGGGAAAACAAGTCACCCTTGCGTTGGAAAACCTGAAGCCAACGCACTTTATTCACGATACTTTTGGTGGCATTTGGGGAACGACTTTTGCCGCTATTCGAAAAATTCCAACGTGGCTCTTTATTTCTCACAACCTGTCCAGTGAACCCATTGTTATTGAGTCTGTTGCTCCACTGGATCAAGCGATTATTACTTTCACAACAGGCAGCACAGGAACTCAAAAGGGAGTTGTGCGCACACACAACACGCTCAACACAACCCGCGACATTCTTTTGGAGCGCACGGGCAGCAAGCATCTTACTGGGCCAGATCTTTGTGTGTTTTCCGGGTTTGCTATGGTAAATTTGGCCACCGGGCGCACAACCTTGCTAGCGTCTCCGTGGAAGAAAAAAACAATCAAGGCCATTGATTCCCTTCCCTCCGCGCTTCAACCGGTGTCGCTCACAACGGGGCCCACTTTTTTAAAACGCGTGATGGAAGAATCACATATCACAACATTGAGACATATTGATGTGGGCGGTGCTCCGTGCGACTGCAGTTTATTGGAAGACGCAATCAATCGTTGGCCACAAGCGCAGGTCAACTGGGCCTACGGTGGCACAGAGGTAGAGCCTATTGCTATAACCAGTGCAAATATCGCTATTCAAAAAAGCAAGGAGCGAGGTTTTTTTCAAGTCTTGTTTTTGGGAAAACCTGTTCCCGAAATTTTATGCGAAAATGTGGGAGAGAATTTTTGGGTACAAGGCCCCCATGTATCGCCGCTGTATATTGCTAGTCCGTCGGAAAACGCAAAGTATAAGCGTCGCGATAAAAACGGCAATATTTGGCATTGCACTGGCGATCGGGTGTTTCTCGATGCAAACAAAGATCTTTGGTATGAAGGGCGAACCGCACAAGCTCACAAACAATTTTTAATGGAACAAAAAATTTATACTATTGTAAAACATAGCATGGCATTCGTTTTTGAGAACGACCAAAAAGAGCTTTGTGTTGCGGGAGTCAAAATCAAAAGTTTCGCAGAAGAAATTAGAAAAAGTTTCCCGCAATTGAAACACTTTTATAACGTATCGAAAATCCGTTACGACCGCAGACATCACGCACGCATTGATCGCGTCACAACTGTAAAAAAGGAATTGTAATGAACCGCTGGTTTCAATATATCAAAGAACGTTTTCCACTGCCCGTGTATATGCTACTAGGATGCGGTTACGCGTTCTCGGGAATTGCATGTGCGCTTTGGCCACTTCCGGTTATGGAAGTCTTTATTGCTACGGTATTACTGCTGGTTTTTCTCTTTGAACTCCGTATTATGGATGAATACAAAGATCGTGAAAAAGACAAAATTGCTCACCCCACCCGCCCCATTCCCCGTGGATTATTCTCAGAACAAGAAGTTGCTCGGTTCATAGCCTACGGTTTGATCACCATGGCACTGCTTGTTTTGGGTTTAGCCTTCGCAGGCTACGTCGTTACCTCGGCGTTGTACTGCGTTGTCACAATTTATCTCTTTCTTATGTATAAAGAATTTTTCGTTGGTCACTGGCTTGGAAAACGTCCTTTTTTATATGCCATCACTCACCAGCCCATTGGTGCTTTGCTCGCGCTTGCGGCAACCGCGCTGGTAGCACCTCACACTGTTTTTACACAAACACCCGTTAGCTATGCTGTTACAACCCTTGGTGGTTTTTTTGCCTACGAAGTGGCGCGAAAACTCAACCCCAACGCTCATCCTCTTTTGCAAACCTATGTCGTGGTTGCCGGACACAAAAAAACCTTTGTGGCATTTTTCATTTCCCTTGCAACGGCCATTGCCGGGCTGTTTCTAATGGGAATGCCAGGTTGGATTTTGGCTCTTCCCATTTTTACGGCATGCAGCTTTCTCATTTTATTTTGGAAGCCGCATTTTTATAAAGCAGTTGAAGGCATTACCACATTCAACCTTATTGTTTGCGTGTGGGCCGGAGTCATACTTCATTATCTCAAATAATTCCCTGAAACGTTATTGGGACGCCCACAAAAATGCGGGCGTTTTACGGAGGCACTATGTTGGTTCGTTCTTCAAGCACTCATAGCTTCGCTCGTGCAGAGCTCGGAGGAAAAGGATACAACCTCTATCTGATGACAAACCAGAACCTTCCTGTTCCGCAGTGGGTTGCACTCGGATCGCGTATTTTTAGAGAATTTCGCACATCCGGAAATCTGAACTCACTTCTAAAAGAAAAAGTGTCAGGGGCCATTGCTCAGAAAAATTTTGCAGAGGCGGCAAACGTTGCTCGCGAAACAATACTCTCGGTTCAGGTTCCGGAATCCCTTCAAAAACTCATTAGAGCCGCGATTGC
This sequence comes from uncultured Silvanigrella sp., assembly GCA_903932045.1. Classification (GTDB taxonomy): domain Bacteria; phylum Bdellovibrionota_B; class Oligoflexia; order Silvanigrellales; family Silvanigrellaceae; genus CAIZES01. The sequence goes on from CAIZES010000234.1 coordinate 28,523, forward strand.
GGAACTTGGCGATACATTTTTGGCAGTACGATCCTCTGCGGCCGAGGAAGATTCGCACAAATTTTCGTTTGCAGGACAACTGTCAACATTTCTTTATGTCAAAGGCGAAGTTGCTGTTCTTGATGCTGTCCGCGAGTGCTGGGCCTCGGCCTATTCCGAACGCGCGCTTTCGTATCGCATGCAATCGGGAATTCCTGTCACAACCGAAATTGATATGGCAGTTGTTATTCAAAAAATGATTCCGTCCGAAAAAAGTGGCGTTCTGTTTACAGTGGATCCTGTTTCTGAAAACCCCGACCTCATGACCATCAGCAGTGTTTTTGGCTTAGGTGAAGGCCTCGTTTCTGGACTTTTAGCTGCCGACACCTTTACAGTGCGACGCTCCAAAACGGAAATTGTCGGCCAAGAAATTGCGGAAAAAAACACGGCTCTGCAGCGAGCACCCGAAGGCGGTTGTGTTGAAACCGCTGTGCCGCAGCAGCTTGTTAACACACCGTCACTCACATCAAAAGAAATTTCGGACCTTGCAGAACTTGCACACACTGTGGAACGTTTTTACAAAGTGCCGCAAGATGTTGAGTGGACAATTGCCGATGGCAATTTGTATTTGCTTCAGTCACGCCCTATCACAACTCTTAAAAAACAAATTTCCGGAACTCTGCACATTTGGGACAATTCAAACATTATTGAAAGCTACGGGGGAATCACACTCCCTCTCACTTTCACTTTCGCAAAATATGTTTACTCGGAAGTCTACTTACAGTTTTGCAAAGTGCTGCATGTTCCCGCTAAAGAAATTCGCTCACTTCAACTTGCATTGGACAACATGCTTGGCAGCATTTCGGGTCGTGTGTACTACAATTTACTCAATTGGTACCGATTGCTCACCATTGTTCCCGGCTTTAAGGCGAACCGCGCATTTATGGAAACCATGATGGGCGTTGGCGAAAGTCTTTCCGAAGAAATTGCCGAACGCTGCCATCCCGACTCCTCCCACTTTTTGTTAAGAGCAAAAGTCGGGCGCATTTTTTCGGGTTTTAAACTCATTTATTTCCATTTTGAAATTCAAAATATTGTGGACACCTTTTTGCGTCGCTTCAAAAGAGTTCTTGCACACTACAGAGCCATTCCCTACTTTGGAATGCCCGCCGACGAAATCTATACCCATTTTCGCGCTTTAGAGAACGACCTCCTGCGCAAATGGGAAGCTCCCATCATTAACGATTTTTTGTGCATGGTTCACTTCGGAATTCTTAAAAAACTCACTCAAAAATGGCTTTCAGATTTGGATCCCTCCGTTCAAAACGACCTTTTGGCCGCCGACGGACATTTGGAATCGGCCGAGCCCACTCGAGAGCTCATTCGAATGGCGGGTGTTGCTGCACAAAATCCTGCACTCAAGGAGTTGCTCGAAAGCTCAGATCCCAAAGACACTCTTGAAGCTCTTAATCAGTCGCAGCACAAAGAATTTTATGATCGCGTTCAGAGCTACATTCATCACTACGGCTTTCGTTGCATGAATGAAATGAAACTCGAACAACCCGATCTTCACCAAGACGCCTCATTTCTATTCGTTTGTATCCGCAATTATTTGCGTGGCGGTCAAATTGATTTAACGGAATACGAAAAACGCGAAAAGGCCATTCGTGCAGCCGCAGAAGAAAAGGTTTGGGGACGTCTCACTGGGCTGCGTCGTATTGTTTACCAATTCTTTTTAACGCACACTCGAAAAGCTGTTCGCAACCGCGAAAACACTCGCTTTTGCCGCACCCGCGTTTACGGTGTTGTGCGAGCCATGTTCTTTGCCATTGGCGAAGATTTTGCAAAGCGCGGTATGATAGCAACCTCAAGCGACATCTTTTATATCACTCTCCCCGAACTTTACGGCACTCTGAACGCAACACTCACAGGCCAAGATCTTCTTTCCCTTGTTGCACAACGCAAAAAAGAATACGATGGTTATCAAAACATCGAACCTGCTCCCCGCTTTCTCACGCGTGGTTTGCCATACGTGCAAAACGATCATTTTTCGCAAGAGCTCGCCGGCCCCGCAACAGCAACAACTTGCGCTTCAGGATTTGGAGGAATTGGATGTTCCCCCGGAATTATTGAAGGCACTGTAAAAGTTATTCTCAATCCAACCGACAGTTTGGACCTCAACGGCGAAATTTTGGTCACTCTGCGCACGGACCCCGGCTGGATTCCTTTGTATCCCGCAGCAAAAGGACTGCTGGTAGAACGGGGCAGTTTGCTATCACACTCCGCCGTGGTTGCGCGGGAAATGGGCTTGCCCACAATTGTTTCCATTAAGGGGCTCACCAAAACACTTCACTCGGGAATGCGTGTGCGCATGAACGGCAGCAGTGGCGAAATCACCATTCTCGATTCTAATAACACAGGCAACGAAGGAAAATAACATGCTCACACTTGCAGCCATTCGCAACCTCATGAGAAACCCCCGTCGCACATTGGCAATTTTGCTCACTGTGGCAATTGGTACAGGTTCGCTATTTTTGTTTCACGGATTTAACGCCGGCATTATGAACCAATATCGAGCCAACTCCATTCATGCCTTTTATGGATACGGTCAGGTGAACACAGCGGATTATCGCGAAAAAGTTTACGAAAAACCTTGGGAGCACTGGATGCAAAATTGGCCAGATCTCAAGAGGCGTTTGCTAGGAATTCCGGGTGTAACACAGGTTTTCCCACGCATTAACTTTTTTGGATTGCTCAGCAACGGAAACATCACCGTGAGTGGTCGCGGTTTGGGAGTTGATGGCGCAGAAGAGGAAAAGTTTTTTAGCACCATCAATGTTGTGCAAGGCAAAATGCTTTCAAACGAATCTGATGGAATTTTAATGGGTGTCGGCCTTGCCCGCTCTCTTGATCTCAAAGTTGGCGATAAAGTGTCGGTGCTTTCAAACACAATTCGTGGCACATTGAATGGCGCAGAGTTCACTGTAGTGGGTCTTTATCATACGGGAATGAAAGACGTTGACGACGGCACGTTTCGTGTTCAAATCGGCCAGGCTCAAACCCTTTTGGACACCGAACGCGTGGAGATTGCTTCTCTTGGGTTGGATGGGAACGAAGATTGGTCAAAGGTGGACACATCCATCAAGGGAGAATTTCCGGGAATTGAAGCCACTGAATTCGCAGTGCTCGATAAAGTTTATTATCAAAATTCCGTAGACTGGCTGAATGCACAATTCAATGTGGTTCAATTTATTATGCTAGCCATTGTTGTTTTGGGAATCTTCAATACCGTTTCAACGGCAGTGCTCGAACGCAAACAAGAAATTGGCAATCTGAGAGCCAACGGCGAAAGCGCAAAGGAAATTCTTACCCTTCTCACCATTGAAGGCCTAACCCTTGGAATTCTGGGCGCATTACTTGGAATTATAGGTGGATATATCATTGTTTTTCTTATTATTCCAAATGGAATTTTAATGCCCGCAGCGCCCGGACTCACTCGGCAATTCTACGTTAAAGTCGAACTTCAAACTGTGCGTATTTTGTTATCGTTTGTACTTGGCTTCTTTTGTGCTGTGGTGGCATCGTTCCTGGCAGGACTTCGCATTGCCAAAATGCCTATTGGCGAAGCCTTGCGCTCTAATTAATGAAAACGATCCAAAGGAAATTCACTAAAAAGAATTCCTGAAAGGAATCCTAAGAAGGAACTCCGGGAAATGAATCTCAGACTGTGCGTTGAACTTTGCTTTGAAATGTGTGTTGAACTGTGCTTTAAACTGTGCGTTAAACTGTGCGTTAAACTGTGCGTTAAACTGTGCGTTAAACTTTGCTTTGGACTGCTCAAATGATTGGCCAAAGTGTTCTTTTATTGGTGATGGGTGCCTCAATTACGATTCCCTTCGTAATTGCGTTGCACAAAATTGTTCATTACATTTTTGAATCCTTTTGCGAAAGGAAACGCGAAAAAATCGCCAAGGAACAGGCTCAAGCGGCAAGAACACGAGCGCAATCAACGCAGACGTTTGTTCGTCATGAAGATATTTTGGAACTCACAAACGATCAATTGAAACAGAAAGAGTATGCAGAGCAGCTGGTTGGGCAAGGAAAAGCTAAAGAAGCTGCAGCCATCTATCGAGCCCTCACTTTGGATCGTGCTGCCATTCAAACGTTGGAAGACGCAGGACTCATTCGCGAAGCCTGCGCTATTCTGTTTGATAAAAAACTTCCCAATCGTGCTGGTTTTTTGTGCCTCAGAAATGGATGGTTCCCAGAAGCAGCGGAATGTTTTTCTATTGCCAAAATGCCTTCTGAATCTGCAGATGCCTACGTGAGAGCCTCCGCCAAAAACTATCGGTATTTTCAAAATGCAGCAAATGCATATGAAACTGCCGGAAAAACAATGGAAGCAATTGACGCCTACGAACAAATCATGCTTTTGGACACCGCAGCAAAACTTGCGATTCAAACAAACGCACATGAACGCCTTTTGCGACTTGCTCTCAACAGAAATTTTTGGACCGAAGTGACGTCTATTTCAACAACAGAAATTTGGAAAAGTATTCTCCAAGGGCAAAGCTTAACACCCAAGAATGCTCACGACATGGGTGCTATTTTTTCTGAGCAGTTTAACAAACAAGATATTTTTTTGGTGTTGAATCGTTTTGGTTCCGATGCATTGCTGTATCGAAGTTTTCTTTGCGGTCTTGGCACAATCAATATAAACAAAACTATTGAACTCTACCTAGAATCCGATCTTTCCTCCATCAAAAACCACGCCCATGCAGTGTCTGCCGCTCTTGTTGATCTCCAAAAAAATGATTTGGCGGCTGTTGTGTATGAAAAGATTCACGCACACCCCGACGCCGCGCGCGCCTACCTCAAAGGAGGCAATTTTGAAAAGGCGCGAGCAATGATTGTTGAAGCAGGACATCCCGAAATTGCAAAAAACCTGGAAGATATTGCGGCGCAGTACACAGCAAATGTTGGTGCTTTGGGAGAACAACAATCTGCTGCAAAATTTTGGGAAGATGCAAACAGTGTCCTGAAGGCTCTTTCATAGACATCTTTTATAGCCAATCTTCATAGATAATGAAATACCGGCACAAAAAAATTGAGAGTTACTTATGGTGCAGGATTTGCAGTAAAAACACAAAAGTCTGCACTCATATTGTCATCTCTAGCCTTGGCAAAAGTGCCTCCGCTCACCAAGCTGTTTAGCGAATCGCAGCTGAATGTTGCGTCAGACAGCAAGCAGAAGTGGCCGTTAGGGTCTGCATATTTGAGTGGCGAAAAGATTTCAATTTTAGCTTGCTCTGTGGGAGCATCACCACAGGCATCGCCCATAGCCCACGTGACACCCGTCTGAATTTGCTGTTGTTCTGCCTGCGCTGCTTCGGAAACACTCGTATTTAACGCTGCGGCTGCTGCGCTAATTTCAGCAGCAGAAAGTCCCGAGTCAGCCATACCGTCGCTCACACCGGTTTTGATGTCGGCACTCATCGCTGCAATGTCGCCCGCGGCAACCCCTGCATCAGAAAGTGCTCCCACACATGCCTTAGCAACGTCCGCCGAGGCATCCTGAATTTCTGCAGTTGTCAAACCCGCGTCCTGAAAACCGCCCACAACGCCACCGGCAATGGCCGAGGCCATATCGGCAACTGTCACGCCTTCCACTTGATCTGCATTTGCAACCGCATTCTGAGCCAAATCGTTTGCAACAATTTGAATGCTTGCAGCATCAAAACCAAGCGAGTCCAAACTTCCCACGATATCCGAAAATGCGCCCTTCGCGGCAGCTGCCATTGAGTCGGCAGGAATGCCGGCTTGGTCAAGATTTGCCACAGTGGACGCCGAAAAATCGGCAAGTGCTCCCTGTAAATCTTCAGGAGGAAGATCTAGTGTATCCAAGCCACCAACAGTGCCATGTACAAGTTCCAAAGCCGCGTCATCGCGAAGATCTGCCGGCAACCCCGACTCTGCAAGTGCAGCCATTGATTCAGCGGTTATTCCACTCAAGGCATCGCCCATCTCAGTGGTCGCAAATCCAGCATCTTTTAGCGAGGCAGTTCCTTCCTGCAAAATTGTTCCGGCGAAAGCCACGGCATCTGCATTCGTAATGCCAGCTTCATCAAGTGAACCAACGGCACCAGCAATCATGCCGCTCACAATTTTCGCTCGGTCGGCCACAGCAAGGCCATCGACAAGCTTGCTGCTGCTCAATGATTCTAAAAGCGAAGTTTCCACTGCAGTGGCAGTACTTTTTAATTGTGCAAGAGCTGTAGGATCGGCTGCACTCAAACCAGCCTCATTCATAGAACCAATTGCGCCGGCCATGATTGCTTTAGAAACAGTTTGCAGCTCGGTACTGTCGGCCAAGTTCAATCCCAAACTTTTTGCTACCAAAGCTTTTTTGCCTGCGTCTGAAGCCGCATTTACAATTGTGCTTTTTTGCGTTGTGCTCAAACCGAGAGTGGGTGCATCCAGCGCTAGAGACAATGCTCCCACCATTGCATCGCCAGACTGACTTCCCGTTGCCGAAACGGAAACGGGTCCTCCGGCCACAGCCGAATCGCTTTTCTTTGCACATCCTATAGTCGCCACGGCAATAGTCATGGAACAAACCAAGGTCGCGAAATTCGTTTTCATAACAGAACCTCCCAAAGTGAAAACTGAAACAAACAAAACGGAAACAAACAAAACGGAACACAACAAAACACTGAAATCACTTCTCTCAAGGCAAAATCTTCTCTCTTTGGGATTGTCGGAGGAGCTGAAACAAAACTGTAACTTTCGGCGTAATACATTGGAAGGATTAATTATTATACAAAACGCGCCGGATAGAGGGACTCTGAGGGGGTGAGAGAGTGGATTCTGTTTGCTGTTTCTGTTTGCTGTTTCTGTTTGCTGTTCCCGTTTGCTGTTTCTGTTTGCCGTTTCCGTTCGCGGGATTTTTTGCCACCGCGCGAAAACGAAAAATCGTCCTTCCCGGCAAGGCATAGCCAAAGGCGGGGCTTACTCAGAAAAAATCGAACGAAAAAGCTTTAGCTTCGAAATCTTTTTCCATATGAATTCACCTCATTTTTTGCGGTCGCACCACCGCAACCTTAACGCATTGCTGGTTGCGCGGTGCGACCGCAAAAAATGAGGAGTTCAATATGTTAAAGAATTTTCGCAGCTACAGCATTTCCATCGAGTTTTACAGAGCAGCCCTCGCCCTGGCGCTGCCCAGCCACCTTAAGGACCAATTGCGTCGCGCGGCAAGCAGCATCACACTCAACCTTGCCGAAGGTTCGGGGAAAACCACGCACGCCGATCAGCGCCGCTTTTACGCAATTGCAATGGGAAGTTTGCGAGAATGCCAAGCCGTACTGGCATTGCTCGAAAATCCGCAACCACAGCTTGAAGCTCTCGCCGATAAACTCGGCGCTCACATTTTCAAACTCATGCAATCGCGGGAATAAAACCCGCGACTTTTTTTGCACCTAACGTGGGTGCAGGAGGCGCCATGTGCTGGCAGCAAGAACATCGAGTCGCTCGGCGAGTTTATTTGCTCGCTCACCTGCAAGCATTGCAACGCTTTGGCATTCACGAATGCTGCGAAGGGCAATTGTGAAAAAGTGCCGACGATCGGCCACGGATTCACGGCCCCAGCCTTCACCAAGGTTGAGTGTGATGCTGCTTGCTGCGCGCAAGAGCTGTTGTTTGAGGTGGGCGGGCAAAGCCACGGCTTGGGCTTGCTGATAAACTTCGATAGAAATGCTGTGACAACGAAAATTCTTCATATTAAAACTCCTCGTTTTTTGAAGTCGCATCCCATACGCGACCGCCGTTAAGGCGAGGGACGGGTATGGGATGCGACTTCAAAAAAAGTGAGTTTGCTATGTGAGAAGAATTTTTGTTGGCATAGAATTTTCTGCGAGTTTTTAAGAGCAGGCCTAGCCTTTGGCCATGCCGAGCGACCGGGAGACTCTGTCCCATTCGCAACAGGGTTTCATCGACGTCCTAACCCTGGAGCCGCAAGGCGCTTGCGGCTCGCTTGCGGCTCGCTTGCGGCTCGCTTGCGGCTCGCTCCAGATAGACCGTATTCCATAACACAAGAGAGTCGGACTCGTCCCGAGCCCCGACATTCACATAGCAATGAACAGTTTGTTTAGAACTGTCGTCCCTTCCATCCTGTGTCGCACTTGAAAACTTGCGGGAGGACGCATAGTGGTTTTAGATAGGAGGAATGCCAGAAATATTTTCGAGATCGAGGAGGCACATTGAAAAACGAACTTATTGAAAAACTACGTTCATTCGTTTCCGAGCGTGATTGGCAACAGTTTCACGACCCCAAAAACCTCGCAATGCTCTTAGCTTCTGAAGTCGGAGAGCTCGTTGCGGAGCTGCGTTGGATTCGAAATGAAGATGCTGATTCTAAACTTCAAGAGGAGCCAATTAGAGAAAGAGTGGTCGACGAAATTGGTGATGTTGTGATTGCTGCGTTTCTCCTTGCGGATCGCATGGGCGTCGATCCAATAGAAGCAGCTTTGCGTAAACTAGAAAAAAATGGCAAAAAATACCCTCAGGATCTTGCGAAGGGAAAAGCGGAAAGACCCTTGAGAACTTGAGTTATCGAACACTGCGTTCGTGTGCATTGTTACTGTTTGAAGTGGGCACTCCTAGCCTTTTGGGGCGTCCATTAGCAACAATGGAGACTCTATGATCAAAGTAAGAAAGTCAGAAGAACGAGGCTTTGCAAATCACGGATGGCTTCAATCGCGGCATACATTTTCTTTTGCCAACTATTATGATCCATCATTTATGGGCTACAGTATTCTTCGCGTTATTAATGAAGACAAAATTCAAGGCGGTACAGGTTTTGGCACCCATGCTCATCGCAATATGGAAATCATTTCCTACGTCGTGGAAGGTGCTTTGCAACACAAAGATTCAATGGGAACAAAAGCTGTTATTCTACCTGGAGAAATTCAGCGCATGAGCGCAGGAACTGGAATTCAACACTCTGAGTATAACAACCACAAAGATCAAAAAGCACATTTCTTGCAAATTTGGATTGAACCACAAAATGCCGAGCTAGAGCCAAGTTATGCTCAACAATCTTTCAAGAGCCAGCTCGATGACGACGAATTCGTTTTGGTTGCATCGCCCTCTGGACAAAACGATTCAGTCACCATTCAGCAAGATATTTTCATCTACGCTTGCAAAACCAAACTTGGCAGCAAAAAACATTATAGCTGCTCTAAAGGCCGTCACATCTGGATTCAACTTATAAAAGGAAATATTGAGGTTGACGGTCAAAACCTCTCTGAGGGAGACGGCGCAGCAATTGAAGGAGTGGAGCATCTGAAACTAACTTGGGATAAAGGCGCCGAATTTTTGCTGTTTGACATGCCCTAGTTTAGGAAAAGTGTTCTTTTTAAATTTTATTATTTCGTTTCGTCTTTAAGATGCCTAAACCAAAAGTGATAGAGACCAAATGACAGCGCTGTCACTACAATTGCCAGCACGCCAAAATTGAGCCAACTTTTCATAACAAGAGTCATGCCTACCAAAAAGAGCGAAAGTTGCCAGGGCACAGCAAAAAGCGTGGCAATAAAATCACGTTTGTTTTCAGCATCGATAATAACCTTTTCCGAGGCAGAAAGAGCAAGGCGCTGAGGTTTCCAAAAACCAAACGGGCGAGTGACTTTGTAAAAATTCTCAAGAACGGCAGAATTTGTTGCTGGCGTGAGCAAAGTTCCCACAACACAACCAACAAATGCAGCTCCGGCTGGAAGAACGAAATTCATGTATTCGGGAATTTCAATTCCGGCAAAACGCGCAACCAAAGCCCCCACCGCACCGGAAGCTGTTCCAATGGCAAATCCCCAGCCGTTATACCGCCACCAGTACCAACGCAAAAGGAGAGGCACGAACAAGCCTGCGCCAAACGCCATGGTAATCCAGCCCCAGATATCATTGATATTCACAACAGGAAAACTGAGAATGACGCCCAGTGCCACAACCAAAAAAGAAGCCCAACGACTGTGACGCATCAATGTTTTTTCGGTGGCTTTTGGATTGATAAAGGCTTGATAAATATCTTTCACCCAATAGGCGCCACTTGCATTAATAATGGCCGAAAATGTTGACATTGCCGCCGCCATAAAACACGCAATAACCAAACCTTTCATACCCACGGGCGCATAGTGAGCAATCACAGTGGGAAGCACAAGCTCGGGGTCCTGAATAGGAGCACCCTGACTGATTCCCAAGTGGATCCCCAACACAGCAAATGATGCAATAAGGGGCCAACGGAAAGACAAAAGCGAAATCCAGAACAAAGACAAAAGCCCAGCCTCCCGATCGGACTTTGCAGCAAAATAACGCTGACTCGTATATCCACCAGCTCCACCAAACCCCTCAATTGATGTTTTGAGCAGGTAAAAGAAAATAGTAATGCCAAACAAATTATAAATAGAATATTGCCCGGGAAGATTTAAAGTTGCGCTTGGAAAAATAGACGACCACTCGGAAAAAGTGTGATTTACAAGCGTAAATCCACCCTCCTTGAGGGGAACAGAGACTTGAAATATCTCAGGCAATGGAGGCATTCCGAATGCCTTAAACACAACATACAAAACAGCAATTAATATCATGCCGCCTTGAAAAACATCGGTCCACACAGCTCCGTAAAATCCGCTGGCCACGGTATAGGCCAAAGTAATTGCCATCATCACAAAGGTTGCTGTTTTGTCGTTAAAACCGGTGAGCATTCCAAAAAACTTTCCTCCGCCCACAGCAAAATAACTAATGATCCACACAGAAACCACAAGGTTTGCCACGGCACTAATCAAACGCGCAACACGGCCTTCAACGCCTTCGCCAAACCGAAGCTTCATCCATTCAGCCATTGTCATGACGTTTGCACGTCGCATCCATTTGCCCATGAAAACCATAAAGAAGGCCATCACAAGCACAATGCCGCCTCGGATTTCGATAAAGAACCCCTTGGCCCCCAAAGCATAAACAAGCGCAACAATAACCATTGTTCCGGATATATCAACATTGGAAGCCATGCCTGAGGCTCCCAAAGCCCACCATGGCATATTGCGATCACCTAAGAAATAAGAATCAACTCCTTTGGACGCTTTGCGTTCCAAGGCAAAACCCAAAATTAAGATTCCTACAAGGTAGGCACCAATTATTGCATAATCTAACCAATGTAACATTAGGCTTTTGCCTCCAATTGGGTGACAGTTTCTGTTCTCAGTTTCTGTTCTCAGTTTCTGTTCTCAGTTTCTGTTCTCAGTTTCTGTTCTCAGTTTCTGTTCGCTGACGCGGAACATCAAAGCGTTTCCAATTTTTCCAGCTTTTGAAGGTGACGCCAACACAGCCATAACGCGCGTGGAACATGGAAGCAACATTTGTAGGGTCCGCCTTTGAATCTGTGAGTAACCTCACCACGACGATCGAGGTAGCCATACCATTCACCGAATTTTGGGTCGCGAAAATGGCTAAAAGCATACTGATCAACCATTTCAAACATATTCCAATCCATTTGGTCCCCAGTAATGGAATAATTGAGCAAATGGGCGTACATGCCCTCGCAATGAGGCCACCACAATTTCATATTCCATTCCAACTGTGTTGGCGAAAATCCTTTGTGATCGAGAAAATAGTAATAACCGCCCCACTCTTTATCCCAACCAATATCATGAGACCATCGGATGATTTCGATTGCTTTTTGCTCCAAATCTTTTCGTCCGAGGCGCTGAGCCCAATGCTGCAAAAACCAACCTGCTTCAATGGCATGACCCGGATTCAAATGACGTCCTGCCGGAGTGTCCACAAAATCACCATTGGGTGCCACGTTTTCAAACACCGTTTTTTTATCGGGATGAACATGCAACATCAAACGTCGCACGCATTCTTCAACTTGAAGCGAATATTCTTGAGCATTGCCGTCGGAAAGCTCTTCAATCAAATTGAGCAAAATCATGGGCACTGCTAAGTTTTGCACTGGCGTTTCACCCTCAAAACTGGGCCGCCCCACTTTTCGCCAATCAAAGGCCCAGTCCCAAATACGAGCAAATTCTTCCTTTGCTAAGGCCAGATATTCTTTGTTTCCCGAAGCTCGCGAGTATTCGGCAAACGCCATCACGTAGAAACATTCCGAAAATATTTTACGCTGCAGGGAAACAGGCCTACCATCGCTTGTGAGCGAAAAATAAACACGACCATCTTCCTTCCGCATAGCGTTTTTAAGCAAAAATTCGGCCCCACTTTTGGCCATTTGCAACCACTGGGGCTTTCTTTCGATATCACGATAGAACTTACTAAAAATCCAAACTTCACGTCCCTGAATCCACAAATGTTTTGTGGTGTCATAAACAGTGCCATCTCTGTCGAGGCAATTGAAAAATCCGCCGTTCACGGTATCTGGTGAATGTTTTTCCCAAAACGGAATCACATTCTCAAAAAGTTCTGTTTCGTAACGTTTGCGAATTTTTGAAATCTGTTCTTTGGTTGGTTTCATTTGTATCATTCCTTTCAGCGCAAGCCGTTTTCAAGCATCCAATCTTTATAGCGCTCATACATATTGTGCGCTGCCGGATAAATGGAATTAGGGCTCATAAAATGAGAAAATTCAAAGGTAATTAATTTATCAACACCTGCAGCAGATGCCTGCTCAACTTTGTATCGCATTTTACGAATATCTTGAGGCGGAAATTTAATGGGCATATCCCGATCAAAGCTTTCCACGTTGCTCCACGACTGAATTCCGTACTTTTGTGCCAAGTCACGGTTGGCCTTCAAATAGTGAGGAAGGTCGTGATACGAAACATGACCATCTTGAAAGGCCACAATATCAACAGTGCCTTTCAAACGCGAAAACACGCTTTCCCATTCCCGCACATGCTTATCCAAGGAAATAGCTTCATCCCCAAATTGTTTCACACCCTTAATGTAGGGCGAAATCAAAATGGGAAGTTTTTTGAGGGCTCGCAAATGCGAAGACAACTCATTGTAAACTTCCATCATACCGTCATCGTAAGTATTGATTTCGTGACTGATATACCAACCTCCAAAAGCCTTGCGATGACCATATTTTTCAACCACCTCATCGCAAAATGCTTTGTTTAGCTCGGTTTCTTCACGGTACTTTCCGTTCACCCAAAAACGGCCACTGTCATACGTTCCAAAAAAGAACTTCATGCCGCATCGCTCGGCCTGCTCTAAAAAGAGATCAACCAAGTCGCCATACGCAGGCAGCATTGCATAATTCTTTTGCAGCACTTTTGAATCAAATGTTGCGCGCTCACGATATCCGGCACGAATCAAAATCACAGTATCAATGCCAACGGCTTTCATAGCATCAAAGTCGCGCGCCCATTCTTTTAGACCCCAATTTTGGGCGGGAATATCGTGGGTAATTTCATCGAGAAAAGTTCCGGTGATTCCAATCATGACAACACAATCGTCCTTATTTCATGTGGTAAAATAGACATGCGAAGAATTTGATTTTCTAAAATGTGTTCACCCTCGGCAGACCACGTTTCGTCGAAAGAGGATTCCACCCAGCGAGAAACAGGAAAGGCAACGTGCAGCAGGGCCTCTTGGGGCTCGGAAGTCGTGTTATAGCAACGGATGGCAATGCCTTTTTCGCCAACAGGCTTCAACGCGGAAAGCAAAATATTTCCATTATCAATTGTCAGCAATGTTCTTGCACGTGGAGCATGACCTTTTGCAACATGTGGCAAATAAGGCATTTCACAACAGAATACAGGATGCGAAAATACGAGGCTCTTGCGAACAATTTCAGACCGCGAGAAAGCCCCTGCTCCCCAGACAAAGGAATGGGAAAAATGTCTTAAACACTGGGCTTCAGGAGTTGGAATTTGTGGCCCGGCTTGACACTGCCTCACACTGCCTCCATAGACCGACAAATATCCAACCGACCGATGCAATGTGACTGCAATAGAACTCTCCGCCCCTCGGTTAACCAACGATACCTCGGGATTGCCGCGATTGGCGCACCAAACGCGATACCCCGACGAATGTTCCACAAAACAAAAGTCGCCCTGGTGATGAGTGTCGTAACTTGTTTCTCCGGGATAAGGGCGCTTTGATGGTTCAACAACAGGCGAATTGATGCGCTCTACAATTCGAAAATGGCCATCGGCAAAAAGTGTAGACGTTTGCATTCCTGTGGCAAACAAAACTCGCAAACGACCGTCATGTGCTTGGTTTTCATAGTCCACAAAAAACTCGAGATCACCATCCTTCAACAAAACAACTCTCACAACAATACTGAGCAAAACTTCGCCAACACACCCTTTGTCGCGCGAATAGGAGGCAGGCACAAACATTTCGTAGCGGAGTTGCATGTGCCCCGAAGGCAAATTGGCAACCAAAGCTTCGCACATTGCCGCGCGCCAAAGTTTTGCTTCGGGCACAGCGCTAAAAGAGTAGGTATCGCCCGAATCATTTTCATACTCAAAACGCAAGACATCGGCGAACACCACGCCTGTTGTTTTTTCGAGAACCGAAAGTTTTCCATTTTCCACTTGCACGCGGTAGCAATTGTTTTCCAGTTCACATTTCTTTTGATGCAGCACACACAATGGCGCCTTGGCGTTTTCAAAGATATGCACAATTTCGTAGCCAAGCGCCGGAAGAGAAATATCAAACGCAATTTTATAGCGTCTACCCCACGTAGTTTCCAAAAATGCCGAACGCACAACTCGTGGCTCAGTGCTCAACACTTCAACATCCACAACATTTCCCGCAGCAAAAACCGCACTCAAACCACTTTCGACTGTTGCCTCCGCCCACTCCCCATTTGGATTGGGAAACAGCACTTCTGCCTCCACTCTACGTTGAACTGGGAAGGGGTGAGGATTCAGAACAAAAACATCCGAAGACAACATTCCTGTTATCGTCGGAGCCGAAATTCCCTCTTTGCTGAGCAGCTCCAGCGCCTCAGTAACAATCGCACTCGCTATTTGATCAACCTCAGAAAAGCGAACTTCGTCATCTTTGTGCACAGAATCTGCACTGCAACCACAAATATTATCGTGTGCGTGATTGCGGAGTAAAATTTTCCAAGCCTCTTCAAGAAATGCCCCCGAATCGGCTTTTTGAATTCCTTGCAGAGAAACAAAAGCAGCAAGAGGTTCCGCTATTCGACACAACAGAGACTGCGATTTGTGATTCATTTGTTTTAGATACATGCGCGTCGAATAGACGCTTAACAAAATGGGATGATCGGCATTTCCAATAAGATCACCCGAAAAAAAACCGTGTTCACATTGTTCATTGCGCAACTCGGCCAAAAATTCAGTCAAAGTTCCATGCCGCAATTCCGTTGCGCACAGTTTGTCATTTTCAGCATTCATGAGTTTCAACAACGAAGGAAGCTCACGTTGAGGAGGCATGTGATCGCAACCGTTCATCAACAAAACAGTGCGCTCTTTTTGCAAAGGAAGTAGAGCCGAAATGGCCTCTTCAACACGCTTGTTAGCATCCAGAAAATCAACCGCGTGACCATCAAATCGACCAAATTGCGATGGGTGACCAAGAGCCGAACAAGCCAAATAGCCCTGCTGCAAGTAAACAGCCAAGACATCTGAACCATCGGGCGATATCCAGTTAAAAATAGAACCCAACTCTTTTGTTGCTGAAGACGTTCCCCGCATAAAAAGAAAAGAATCCAATCCAAACCCACGCAAAATTTGCGGCATTTGGGCAAAGTGGCCAAAGGGATCGGGAACGTAGCCAACTGGCATTGGCCGACCAAATGCAAACGACAACTGCCTCCCCACTTGCAAATTGCGCACAACACTTTCGCCCGTAGGAAGAAAGAGATCGGGGAGCGTATACCACGGACCAATCAAAAGTCGGCCTTGATTCACAAACTCAGAAATTCGCTCCCTGTTTTGCGGACGCATCAGCAAATAGTCTTCCAGCAAAACCGTTTGCCCATCGAGCATAAATGACTTAAATTGCAAGTCAGAATCTAGAATATCCAACAAATCATCAATAAGTCGCACCAGCCTCAGACGATACGTCTGAAACGGCAAATACCAGGCACGATCCCAATGAGTGTGCGACACAACAATTCCGAGATTACGTTTTTCCATAAACCCGCCGCAAAAAATTTGCTACAAATGATTTCCGCTAATACCACGCTGAAGTGACCATGTCAAAAAAACAGGAATGCCTGCAACAACAGAACTATTGATAAGCACTACACTTATTTCCAATTTTTATACAGACACATAATACCATGACAAAGTTCTCCGCACCATTCCTCATTTCCCATGTGGTAAAGTGAGCTGTGGAGAAATGAGCTGTGGAGAAATGAGAATGAGCAAAGACCTTGAAAAAATGTCGCAGCGTCTTGACGATTTTGTGACCTCCGTAAGCGGGCTCATGAATCGCCTAGAAAAAGATTTCACCGACATCACTCAACAAACTCGGAGTATGCAAAAAGATATTAACAAACTCAACGAAAACGTTCTTTGTTGCCAACGCGAAATTGGAGTTATTCGTGCGGGCCAGGACTCAATTCAGGCCGCATTAGCTCGCACGCTATTCACTACGCCTCGAAGTGAACAAGACACACACCGCCACAGTTCCAGTTCGCCAGCGCCATCCAGCGGAATACAAAGCACACCTCAAACTTCAGCCCCCGACAACACTCCACAGGCTGAAACGACCACTGAACCTACAAAACTTAAAATGGCCGATTATCTGAAGGCCAAACAATCGGTTTTCGATGTTCGAGTTTTGAACGCGTTTATTACCGCAACCAAAGCAACATCAAAGGCTCTGTTAACGAAAACTGCGAATTTTGTGCGACCGCAACCTCTTCCGCCTGGAAAATTTGTAACATTTTCCATCGGAGCGCGCATGAAACTCAGCAAAGGAAACGACTCCGGATACATGGGAGTAGGATTCAAGGATCGGCATTTGAGTGCAATCGTGGCAACTCTTTTTGGAATTCCAGAGTCTGAAGTTACGGTTGCCCTTGTGAACGATCTTGCCAAAGAATTCTGTAATCAAGTTTTTGGACAGGCGAAATCTGCACTATCCAAGGATGGGATAGAATATAATATAACATATCCTGAGATCGCAACAGGATCCCAACTCGATATTAGAAAACATTGGGGCGACGCATATCTTGTACTCATATTTGAAATGGAAGCGAGAGAATTCTATGTGATGTTTTGGTGAAGAAAGAAAAGCGGAGAGCGAAGAGCGGAGAAGATCTGTTTTCGGTTTCCGTTTGCTGTTCCGGTTCGCTGTTCCGGTTCGCTGTTTCCGTTTGCTGTTTCCGTTCGCTGTTCCCGTTCGCTGTTCCCGTTTGCTGTTCCCGTTTGCTGTTTCCGTTCGCTGTTCCGGTTCGCTGTTCCCGTTCGCTGTTCCGGTTCGCTGTTTCCGTGACTGAAATACTACCGACGCTGACCTTGGCAGACAAAAGCCTCGCCACCAACAGGTCCCCAGTTGCCGTTGTTGAGAGCGTCGTAGTAATAGGTGGTTGCTGACGTCCCGTTCACCACATTGCCGGTTTCGCCGCCGAAAATACTAAACTCATATTTTGCTGCGGTTTGCGGCGCAACTGGATAGGTGATTGCAAAAAGCCAACGGCCATAAGGATACTCATTGGTCGGAGTGTTATCAAACACGCCCTGCAAGTTGCCTTCTTGCGAGACTAGCAGCGCTTGGTTTGCGTTTTGCTGGATAGCAAAGCTTTTTTGCACAATAGACCCCGGCTGCCCAGGCTGAATAGGGCCCGACGAAGCCACCATTCGGCAAGTGAAAACCCAGTTACCCTGAATATTGTTGATTTGCGCAAAGGCATTGGTTGAAAAAGCAACAGCAAAGAGTGCGATTGATTTGGTCATAACTTTCTCCATAAAAACAAATAAATAAAACAATAAAACCAACAGATAAGCAATTAACAAACGCTATATGACACGATGTTCCCGCTGGGTCAAGGCAATGTCTCGACACCGTTGGGGCACACTGAGATGCAATGAACCTGCCCAGCCTTCACTCTCTGCTGCTTACTGCCATACTCCAATCCCAAACACTCTTCGCACGACAATTGCTCGACAAGTTTTGCCGTTCACTTAGAACGGAACATTTCATAATAGAACACGGGAAAAATTTTATGAAACACTCAAAATGCGCTTCAATTTTACTTTTTCTAACAGCATGCTCCTCTCAAACGAATACAGACCCCAATAAAGGAGACAATAACCCCACCACAAGCGCGCGTAGCATGCCCTTTAGTATTATAACCGTGCCGAGTTTTTCGCCCGGAACTATTTTTGGTCAGGGAGTGAATACATATCTTGGAATAACCGACATTGAAAATTTGGGAGTCTGTGTTCAAATTCCACGAATAATACCCCCTCCACAATTCAACGGAACAACCGTGGAACTCAAAATTCATCAGATCAAAACGGGACAAGAATTCGTTTTTCAAAAGAATCACCGATGACACAGTTTACATCAAACTTTCTATCTCACGCGGTTTTAAAGTGTACAATTCGCCTACTGCAACCATTTCAGACGAAAATATGACCGCATTTGAAACACACCCAGATTCTTTTATGCAGCGTTGTGGAAATGCAGATATTGGAGGAGTGCGAGCAGCTATCCGTGTGGAAGGCGTCATGGAATGCAAATCTTCAACGGTCGACCAAAAACTAGGCATGGAAAATGCCCTAAAAATAGGTATTGCTGGAGGGGGAATAGCAGCACAAACATCGGTGACACAGGCATTTTCCAATTTACAAAAAATATCAAACAACAGTTGTTCCTTCTATCTTTTTAGTAAAGGCGGCCTTGTTGAAAATGGAGTTGACCTTTCTGGCGATTCTCAAAAATTTATAGCCTCGGCAGTAGATTTTGTTTTGAAGTCGGGCCCAGAAAAAGCCGTTCCTGCGGAAATCACTCTCAAACCATACTCCACAGTAGGCACAAACTCTTTTATTTACAATGTTTACCCAAAACTCGACACTTTCAAGTTTCAAGCAAGTTTGTTAAAAATGACAAAAAACACTTGGATCGGGATATTCAACGTTTGACAGATATTTTGCTATAATCAACTCTTGCTATAAACAGACGCTTTCACATTGCGAAACTGGTGATCAATTCCCTGCAACGGCTCTGAATGACCAACAAACAAATGACCATGTGGCTTAAGCGACTCCCACATTCTTCGAATCACGGTCTCCCGAGTTTCGTCTTTAAAATAGATCAAAACATTTCTCAGAAAGGTAACATCAAAGCGAAGATCTCCAAAATCGGAAAGGTCCTCCAACAAATTGTGAGTACGAAACTTCACCACGTCCCGCAAGTCCTTGCCCACCTTATAAAAACCAGCATTTTTCCCGGTCCCTCTCTGAAAATATTTATGCAATAGATCGGGCCTAATAACGTGCACAACGTCCGATGAATAAACCCCTTCCGAGGCGCGAGCTACAACAGATGTATCAATGTCGGTTCCAAGAATTTTGTAATCCCATCCAGCCAAATCAGGCTGTGACTGAAAAAATTCAGAAAGCACAATGCCCAAGGTATAAACCTCTTCGCCCGACGAACACGCAGCCGACCACACACGCAATTTTTTGCTGCGCTCGGTGCTCACAATCTTTGGCAAAAGAACATCCTTGAGGTAGTCAAAATGCTCTGACTCCCGAAAAAAGTCGGTTTTATGGGTTGTGAGTGAATTGATAAGATATTCACGTTCCTCCGGATGAGCACGCAAATACGAAATGTATGCGCGAAACCCCTCCAGCTTCAAATCGGCAATTCGTTTCGCCAATCGCACCTGAATCATGGGAATTTTGTGAGTGTCTAAGAACACGCCACTCACCTCGTGCATCAAATTGCTGATGTAAGTAAATTCAAACTCACCCAAATCCGACGCTTGTTTCAGATCTCCAACTCCAATTTCACTCTGAGCAACGAAACCGGAACTCTGCAACGGACTTTTCATTCCAACGCACTCCTACGCTGACTCTGATTCACAAAAGATATCGACATTGTGCCCCAAACGGCTCCAAAAGCAAACACACACACACACGGGTGACGTTTGCATGACATAGGCAACATCATGTGTTTCGATTTTACCAGCAATCTCCGCTAAGATATTTTGTGAAGATTAAAGGAGACCTTAAATGGCACTGGAAATATCGGACGCGGAACTCAAAGAACTGATCGACTGCCTCCTTCAGGAGTCGACAGAAACAGTTGCTCGTGCCGAAACAAACATTCTTAAACTTGAAGGAGATCCCAGCAATAAAAAGAGTATTGAAGAGGTTTTTCGGGCAGTTCACACCATAAAGGGCTCGGCAGCTGGCGTTGGTCTCACTGGTCTTTCCTCCTTCGCTCACGAACTCGAGAATCTTCTTTCGGAAGTAAAAAAAGGTCGCACAGTAACTCCTGCTCTGATCTCCGTTTTATTGATTGGTGTAGACGCAATCCGCAGGTGGTTTCAGGAAATTGCTCGCGGAAATAAAGAAAACGTTGATGTCCAAGAAGCTCTTGATGCTCTAAAATCGCTTACGGTTGAGGACGAATTACAACAAGCGCTATCAAACTCTGACGATGGGATCATGTTTATTTTGGATCCAAAGTCGGGCGCACCCCTTTCAAAACCAACAGCTCTCAGCGACATTGGCTCTCCCAAAAAACGAGTCGCTCCAAGTCCCAATCCGACACAGACAGCAACACGAACAACAGGACAAGACCAAACACCAGCAACCGCACAGGCAGGAATGCCAGCACCCACGCGTCAAGAACCAAAAGAATCCCCTGAAACCGAGACTTCCAACGACGATCTCGTGACTCTTCCGATGAAAAAAATAGAATCACTTCTCGATCTTTTTGGCGAACAAGTGATTCTTCATTCTATTCTCGAAAACATCAAAAATGATCTCGATGTCGAAAAGGATCAAGCCAAACGTACAATAGATCTTTTGAGCAAAATAACCTACAATCTGCAAAACGCAGCCATGTCACTTCGCCTTGTTTCGTTGCGAAGTTTTTTTATGAAAATGAAACGAACCGTGCGTGATGCCAGCATTCAACTCAAAAAAGATGTGCAACTCATTTGCGAGGGCGAGGACACAGAACTCGACAAACACATGGCCGATAAACTTGCATCATTCGTAACCCACATGATGCGAAACTCAGTTGATCATGGAGTTGAAGACTCCGAAAAACGTATCGCCGCAGGAAAGCCGGCAAAAGGCACCATAGTGATGCAAGCCTATTTGCATGGAGGTTTCTTTTATCTCAGTATTGTTGACGATGGTGGCGGCATAAACAAAGCAAAGGTAAAAGAAAAGGCCATACGTCAAGGACTCATTTCCGAAACACAAGTTCTTTCCGAAGATGAAATTCTTCAACTCATATTCGAACCAGGATTTTCCACAAAAGAACAGGCCACAGAACTTTCTGGGCGTGGTTTTGGAATGGACATCGCGCTCACCGAAATCACACGCTTGCATGGCACTCTCACCGTGAGCTCTGAAGAAGGAAAATCGACGGAATTTCTGATACGACTTCCATTGACTCTTGCTATTTTCAACGGCGTCGCAATACGAGCCGGGCAAGATACCTTTATACTGCCCAGCTCGGAGGTTATTGATTTTGAGCAGCTCAGAGGAGTTGAGAATATTTCACTCGATCCCAAACGCACGCTGGTGAATATTAAAGACCGTGTTATGCCTCTTATTCCGCTAGCAGAAACCCTGAGCATGAACAGAAATGCAGTGGAACACCGCAAGAAAAAGCAAAACACCGATTTAAATTCGGCAGGAGTCGCCATACTTGTTCGCAAGAACGGAGTCGATCATGCTCTCAAAGTAGACGAGCTCATTGGCATTCAGCGCGTGGTTCTCAAGAATCTTGGGAAGGAACTGAAGGGATGTCCAGCTGTCACAGGAGGAGCCATTCTTTCGGACGGTAGAGTTGCACTCATACTTGAAGCGCAGAAGGTTTTAGAAATTTGGGAAGCTTCTGTTCGTTAGCCAATTGATCGAGTTTACTCCTCTTGGGAAAGCGCGCAGGCGCAAAGCACCGTCGCACCAAGATGCTTTTAGGGAAATCTTATGAATACAGAATTGACTCTGTCTGAGAACGAAAATACAGAAGCAAAATCCTTGCCGCAAAAATATCTTGTGTGGTTGGTGGGCGAACAGCGCTACGCCATCAAACTTTCGCAAGTTCGAGAAGTGATTGCCATGCCGCCAGTTACAGATCTCCCTGTGCATCACAAAACGTTAAAGGGCGTTTTTAATCTCCGAGGAAAAATTATAAGTGTGGCAGACCTTCGCGATAAACTGTCTTGCGTGCGCAACCACAAGTCACTGAAACCATTTATTCTAGCCATAGAAATTGATGGCCTCGAAATTGGAACCATCGTTGATGACGTTGCTGAAGTCATGGAAATTGCCTCGCATCAAATTCAAGATGACATTGAAAGCAATACTCATCTCAATGCGAGACGGGAATATGTTTCTGGAATTGTGTTGCGCAATGAACCACAAAACGACACAACACTTATTTTGAACATGAGATGCCTGATGGAGCTAAATTAAATGCCTATCAGAATCAACAATCCGTTTGATGCGAACTCAAAACTCGAACTTCAGCCAGGCGAATTCTACGTTGCTCACGAACCAACTCTTCTCACAACGGTTCTGGGAAGTTGTGTGGCTCTTTGTATTTTCGACAGGCGACTTGGTATTGGGGGGATGAATCATTTTCTTTTGCCCAAACCGCAAACAACATCAGACTCCAACGATAATCCATACAAGTATGCAAACCACTGCATCCCCGCTCTCCTTAAGGAGTTCAAGAAGGCTGGATCAAATCCAACCGATCTTGATATCAAAATCTTGGGAGGCGCAAACATTTTCGACAGCAATGCCGAATCCTTTTCCAGTGCTGTTGGACGCGAAAATATTGCGGCAGCAAGAACTATTTTACAATTATTTGGAATGGCAATTTCAGGAGAAAATGTAGGCGGAGACCAGGGACGCAGAGTAGAACTCAATACAGCCACCGGCGAACTTCGATTTCAAAAACTTCACTCCAAACAAACGGGTTCCCAAACGGGTTCCCAAATGGGTTCCCAAACGGGTTCCCAAATGGGTTCCCAAACGGGTTCCCAAATGGGTTCCCAAACGGGTTCCCAAATGGGTTCCCATGCAGCAAGTCACAAATCTCCCGCAAACAGCAAGGAACTAAAAAACAAAGGCCCAATAAAAGTCCTCATTGTTGACGACGCAAAGCCGATGCGCATGATTCTCAGAAAAATTATTGATGCAACGCCGGGCTTCAAAGTGATTGCCGAAGCAGAATCGGCGGCGGAAGCCATTCTGGCGAGAAAAAAGGAACGCCCAGACGTTATTACCCTAGATATTAATATGCCAGAAATGGATGGCGTTACCTATTTAAAACAGTATATGCCCGTTGATCCCATTCCAACTGTTGTGGTTACATCCTATTCTGCTGCCGATTCTCCGCAAGTTTTAGATGCCTTAGCTCATGGTGCATTTGATCATCTTGGAAAACCAACAATGAGCGACATGGATGCCTATTCGGAACTTCTTATTGAAACATTGCGAGCAGCCAACGCAAACAAAGGAAAATCACGACTCAAAACAACCTCAATTAAACAGCTCACAATAAACAACCCTAGCCCTATTCTCGACAAAACTCTTATCGTCATTGGTGCCTCCACGGGCGGAACAGAAGCACTGCGCGTTGTACTTAGGTCACTTCCAGCCAACACTCCTCCCATACTCATTGTGCAGCACATTCCTCCCATTTTTTCGAGAACTTTTGCAGAGTCACTCAACGAAAGTTGCGCAATGCGATCCAAAGAGGCCGCCCATGGAGATCTTGTTGAGAGAGGAAACATTTATGTGGCTCCTGGAGGCCTTCACATAAAACTGGTAGGAGCGGGAACAACTCTACGCATTGAAACCAACGACGAGCCACCTGTGAATCGCTTTAGACCCTCGGTCGATTTTATGTTTCACTCTGTACGGGACGTCATGCAAAAACGAAAAGATCTTCGCGTTATTGGAGTTCTCTTAACAGGAATGGGTGCCGATGGTGCCGAGGGATTGCTAGCCCTCCGTAAAGGAGGCGCTGAAACCATTGCGCAAGACGAAGCAACATCGGTGGTTTTTGGTATGCCCAAGGAGGCCATCAACCGTGGTGCCGCAAAATATATTACTGGTGTTACAGAGGTAGGTCCAAAAGTCGTTGAAATTGTCAATCGTCTTGGTCGCTCCAATGATACCGTTTAGCGAAGATACCGTTTAGCGAAGATACCGTTTAGCGAAGATACTATTTAGAGAAAGGAAAACAATGGGAAACGTTAACAATAATTTCTTTTACAAAAAACATCGCGAGCCTCAAAACGCAACATTGCCATATCCTGCAAACGAAATTGTTGCAGGACTTTCAGCCCCCATCGAGGCTGTGGCTTTTTTGTGGCGGCGCAAAGGTCTTTTTGTGACTGCGTTGTTTTCACACCTTTTCATCTTTGGAGGATATATTTGGGCAGTCACTCTCTTGGTCATTCCCAAACTTCTGCTTCTACTGAACCCATTCTTAGGCGCATTTCAAGGTTCTCAAATTCCGATATCAGTGTTTGAAACTCTGGTTATGGTTGCCATTTATGTTTTGAGTGCTATTTTGTATTCCATTATTGGCGTCCCCATTGCGAACCTTATTTTGAGCCCTCTTTTTGACATCATCACAACTCGCGCCTATCAGTCCATCGCAAACGTCGAACTTCGCGACATTGAGTGGTCCTCCTTCGCAAAAAGCTTTTTGCTGGAAATCATCAAATTCGCATTCCTAGCAGGTTTGTTTGTGGCAACAATACTTTCCACACTCATGCTTTTTCTCTCACCTTTGGTATTTCTTTTTGCTGTGTGGTTCTATGGTTGGCAAGAAATGGACCGAACCCTTTGTCTCACAGGGTTCCATTGGCGCAAACGCCTTTGGTTTGGAGTCAAACATTTTCCAGCATGCGCAAGCTTAGGCCTTTGGTTTTATCTTCCAATCTTGGGCTCACTTCTTTCGTTTGTGATGGCTGCAGCGGGAGGAATTCTTGTGGCACGGGTTCAATCGGAAAAAGACAAACTTGACATCCAATCTTTCAATTCAAAAAGTGCTGGACCTCGTTATGATGCTTTCGATGAACGACGCTGAAAGTTAGGCCGCAGCATCAGGCCGCAGCATCAGGCCGCAGCATCAGGCCACCTCAGGGCGAAAGAATCCATGCTTTGTGAATTTTTTCGTTTCTAAAATCCTCTGGGATAGTTTTTTCAGAAATATCCTCAACACGCCACTCACCTAGGATTTCCTTATCCAATTTGAAGGACCGAAGGTTATTGGAGA
>CAIZES010000235.1 GCA_903932045.1 uncultured Silvanigrella sp.
GCTGCTTTGAACTACGCAGCAACCCATAACCGGAAGTCGGTAACTTTGGTGCACAAAGGCAACATCATGAAGTTTACCGAAGGCGCGTTTTGCAAATGGGGTTACGAAGTGGCTCGCTCCGAATTTGCAGATAAAGTTGTGTTTGCCTCTGAGGTTGGAGACAAACTTGTTGAAGGCAAAATTTTGGTTCGCGATATCATTGCCGACAATATGTTTCAGCAAGCGCTTATTCATCCCGAATGGTACGATGTTTTGGCTACTACCAATTTGAATGGCGACTATTTGTCTGACGCACTGGCCGCACAGGTTGGTGGTTTGGGTATTGCTCCTGGCGCAAATATTGGCGGCGACTATGCAATTTTTGAAGCAACACACGGCACAGCCCCAAACATTGCTGGCAAGAATATTGCAAATCCACTTTCGGTTGTGTTGAGCGGCGTTATGCTCTTCGAACATTTGGGATGGATTGAAGTCGCAAAAATAATAGACAATGCGGTGATGAAAACTTTGGATCAAAAAACGGTAACCGAAGATTTTTCAGGTCAAATGCCTGATTCAACGCGTTTGTCGTGCTCGGAATATGCAAAAGCAGTGATTGCGGCAATGGAGGTGTAAACATGAATATTCATGAATATCAGGCAAAAGAACTTTTAAGACAATTTGGTTTAACGGTACAGCCGGGGCAACTTTGCTATAGTCCATTGGAGGCCGAGTGGGCCGCGCGCTCCTATGGCGACTCTGCACTCACCGTTGTAAAGGCGCAAGTTCATGCAGGGGGCCGAGGAAAAGCGGGTGGTGTTAAACTGGCTCGAAATCCCGATGAAGCGCGATTGTATGCAGAGCGGATGATGGGTTCGGTGTTGGTGACAAAGCAAACAGGATCGGCAGGCTGTAAAGTTCGCAAGGTTTTGGTGGCAAAAGCTTTGGATTTTTCGCGCGAGTTTTATTTGAGCCTTGTTGTGGATCGTGACACCGCATCTATTGGTGTGATTGCCTCTGCAGAGGGTGGCACCGAAATAGAAGAGCTCGCCGAGCATCATCCCGAGAAAATATTTAAAATGAACATAGAGCCTGCCGCAGGATATTATCCCTATGTTGGTCGTAAGGTTGCTGCGGCATTGGGTTTGGCTGGAGCACAGGCTGCGCAACTGGAAAAAGCAATGGCAGGGTTGTACCAAGCGTTTATAAAATACGATTGTTCGATGTTGGAAATAAATCCCTTGGTGCTTACAAATGATGGCAGCATTGCAGTGGTTGACGCCAAAATGAGCTTCGACGAAAACGCTCTTTTTAGGCATCCAGAAATTGCTGTTCTTCGTGATGTGAATGAAGAAAACGAGCGCGATTTGGAGGCATCAAAATACGGACTCAACTACATCGCTCTCGAAGGAAACATTGGTTGCATGGTAAACGGTGCCGGTCTGGCTATGGCTACCATGGATATTATTAAGCAATATGGCGGAGACCCTGCAAATTTTTTGGACGTGGGCGGCGGAGCAAGCCAAACTGCAGTAACCAATGCGTTTCGAATTATTTTGCAAGATGCAAGTGTTCAGGGAATTTTCGTAAATATTTTTGGCGGACTTATGAAGTGCGACGTCATTGCAAATGGCATTGTTGCAGCGTCGCGTGAGCTGGGGGTTCATGTGCCCCTTGTAGTGCTCTTGGAAGGTACAAATGTGAATGAAGGCAAAAATATTTTGCAGGAATCGGGCCTCAATATTCTAAGTGCCGATTCGCTGGCTCATGGTGCCGAAGCCATTGTGCGAGCCGTTAAAGAAAGGAGCGCAAAATGAGTATTTTGGTGGGTCCTGAAACAAAATTAATTTGTCAGGGAATAACTGGTAGCGCAGGAAATTTCCATTCGCAAAAATGCATGGAGTATGGAACTCAACTTGTGGGTGGCGTTGTTCCTGGAAAAGGTGGAAGTTCTTCGTTGGGCAAGCCAGTGTTTGACTCCGTTGCCGAAGCTAGGGCTAAGGCCGGGGCAAATGCGACAATGATTTTTGTGCCGGCACCCTATGCGGCCGATGCTATTCTTGAAGCTTTGGATGCGGGAATTGAACTCATTGTTGCAATTACCGAGGGCATTCCGGTGATGGACATGATGCGCGTTCGAAAGGCTATGCAGTGTTCTCGATCGGCATCGCGGCTTATTGGCCCCAATTGCCCCGGCGTTATCACTCCTGGAAGTTGCAAAGTTGGAATTATGCCCGGACACATTCATAAGCCTGGTAGAGTGGGTATTATTTCGCGATCGGGAACGTTAACATACGAAGCTGTGCGTCAACTTTCGGCTTTGGGAATTGGACAAAGCACCTGTGTCGGTATAGGAGGCGATCCTATTCATGGTGAAGGTTTTATTGAAACGCTAGAGTTGTTTAATAACGATAAAAACACCGACGCCGTTATTATGATTGGTGAGATTGGCGGTGCCGACGAAATTGAAGCTGCTCATTGGGTAAAGCACTATATGAAAAAACCCGTTGCGGGCTTTATTGCTGGCCAAAGCGCACCTCCGGGTAGGCGAATGGGTCATGCTGGCGCTATTATTTCGGGCGGGAAAGGAACCGCTGCCGAGAAATATGAAGCAATGAAATCGTGTGGTATTTTTGTGGCCCAAAGTCCTGCAGATATGGGAATTGCTGTAAAACGAGCTCTTGGAGGGTGATGAATGTTTTCGTTGGTCGATTTCTTAACCTCGTTTTTATGGCGCAAGGCTTTAATGGCTGCAACGGGTTTTACTTGGATGGCTTTTGTGTTCACTCACATGCTTGGAAATTTGATGGTGTTTGCGGGGCCTCAAACGTATAACCGTTACTCATATCTCTTGATACACAACCCGATGCTTCCTGTGGCAGAGCTTTTGCTATGTGTTTTTGTTATCCTTCACGCAACAACTGGAATTATTTTGTGGCACCTGAATTTTCGTGCAAAGCCCAAAAAATACGCAGTATCAGCAAAGGGATCGAAGGCATCGCCGGTTGCGGCACGCACCATGATTTTTTCGGGTGCATTTGTTGCGGCGTTTTTGGTTTTTCATTTGGCAACTTTCAAATATGGGCAAAATACCATTGTGGTATACGACGGTCAGCCAATGCGTGATCTTTATTTATTAGTAAGCACCGCCTTTAAAAGTAATGCTTATGTTGCCTGGTATTTGATTGCTTTGGCATTAATTGGTGTGCATCTTTCACACGGGTTTGCTTCGGCGTTTCAGTCGTTGGGTGTGAATCATCCTCGATACACTCCTGTGATTCAGTTTTTGGGAATAGCGTATGCTGTTGTGGTGTCTTGTGGGTTTATGGCCCTTCCCATCTATTTCAAATTCTTTTTGTGAACGTCACGAGGTACGATGATGTTTGATTTGAATTCACGCATGCCTTCGGGACCCATTGAAACCCGTTGGACGCGACATCAATTTGAAAGTAAGCTTGTAAATCCTGCCAATCGGCGAAAGTTTTCGGTGATAGTTGTGGGAACAGGATTGGGAGGTTCGGGAGCCTCTGCCTCTTTAGCTGAGCTTGGCTACAACGTTAAAACCTTTTGTATTCAAGATTCTCCACGAAGAGCGCACTCCATCGCTGCTCAGGGCGGAATTAATGCTGCAAAGAATTATCAAAGCGACGGCGATTCTGTTTACCGCCTTTTTTACGACACCATTAAGGGTGGCGATTTTCGTGCCCGTGAGTCCAATGTTTATCGTTTGGCCGAAACAAGCTTAAAAATTATTGACCATTGTGCTGCGTTGGGAGTTCCTTTTGCCCGCGAGTACGGTGGATATCTTACAAACCGATCGTTTGGCGGCGCACAGGTTTCTCGTACCTTTTATGCTCGTGGACAAACAGGTCAGCAGCTTTTGTTGGGTGCGTATCAGTCTATGATGCGTCAGGTGGCTGCTGGAAAAGTTCAGCTTTTTCCGAAGCACGAAATGTTGGAACTTGTTGTTGTTGACGGCAAAGCTCGCGGTATTGTGACGCGGAATCTTGTTACGGGTGCGGTGGAATCGCATGTTGCCGATTTGGTTATTTTGGCAACCGGTGGCTATGGAAATGTTTTCTATTTGTCTACCAATGCAAAGTCTTCCAATGCCAGCGCAATTTGGCGTGCGCACAAAGCGGGTGCGGGGTTTGCAAATCCGTGTTTTACGCAAATTCATCCAACATGTATTCCGGTTTCCGGCGATCATCAGTCTAAGCTCACGCTGATGTCGGAGTCGTTGCGAAACGACGGTCGCGTTTGGGTACCTAAAAATAACAATGACCAACGATCTCCCGAGGCAATTCCAGCGGAAGATCGCGATTACTTTTTAGAGCGCATTTACCCCAGTTTCGGAAATTTAGCTCCGCGCGATGTGAGTTCCCGCGCTGCTAAGTTGGTGTGCGATGAGGGTCGTGGCGTTGGCAACACTGGGTTGTCGGTGTACTTGGATTTGGCCGATGCCATTCGCCGAGATGGCAAAGAAATTGTGGCGCAAAAATACGGTAATCTTATTCAAATGTACGATCGTATTACGGGCGAAGATCCTTATACCCGTCCCATGCGTATTTATCCTGCAGTTCACTACACCATGGGTGGTTTGTGGGTGGACTATAATTTGATGTCTACAATTCCTGGCCTGTTTGTGTTGGGCGAAGCAAATTTCTCCGATCACGGAGCGAATCGTCTGGGAGCATCGGCATTGATGCAAGGACTCGCCGACGGTTTCTTTATTACTCCCACAAGTGTTGCTCACTATTTGGGATCCAACTCATTGTCTTCCATAACAACAAACCACGATGCGTTTCGCTCTGCAATTCAAAATGTGGAACACAACACCCAGCGCTTTATGGCTCAAAGAGGTGCAAAAACGGTGGACGATTTCCATCGCGAGTTGGGTAAGGTGATGTGGGAAGATTGTGGTATGGCGCGATCCGATGCAAGTTTAAAAAATGCTCTTGTGGAAATTCCAAAAATTCGTGAAGAGTTTAAAAATAATTTGCGCGGGTCGGGCGAAGCGTCGTCCATTAACGAAGAATTGGAAAAGGCTGGCAGAGTTGCCGACTTTATTGAGCTGGGCGAGCTGATGTGTCGTGATGCTTTGGAGCGCAAGGAGTCGTGCGGCGGCCATTTTCGCGTTGAGCATCAAACTCCCGATCATGAGGCGCAACGAGATGACGAAAACTTCTGTCATGCCGCCGTTTGGGAATATGCCGGCGAAGGTAAGCCGGAAATGAGAAATGTTGAGCCTTTGAATTTTGAACATGTCAAGCTGGCTACACGTAGTTATAAGTGAGGAATTTATGACAACCGAAAAACAAACTTTCGATAACAAGTTGCACTCACGGCAAACAACTTCGGGCGGTTTTGGTTTGAAGCTTAAAGTTTGGCGGCAGAGGAATTCAAAACAAAAAGGAAATTTTGTTGAGTATAACGTTGATGACGTAAGTCCGGATATGTCTTTTTTGGAAATGCTGGATGTGTTGAATCAGCGTCTGATTCGCAAAGGCGAGGATCCTGTAGCATTTGAGCATGATTGTCGCGAAGGCATTTGTGGTTCGTGTTCCATGGTCATTAATGGAAGTGCGCATGGACCTCAAAAAGCAACAACAACGTGTCAACTTCATATGCGTAAATTTCGCGATGGCGAAACAATTGTTGTTGAACCTTTTCGTGCTAAGGCTTTTCCTATTCTTAAAGATCTTGTTGTTGATAGGTCGGCATTTGATCGCATTATTCAGCGCGGTGGATATATTTCTGTCAATACGGGAAATGCTCCCGAAGCAAATACGACGCGCATACCTAAAACTGCAGCGGATCTTGCCATGGATGCTGCGCAGTGTATTGGCTGTGGCGCTTGTGTTGCTGCGTGTCCCAATAGTGCTGCAAATTTGTTTGTTTCTGCCAAACTAACGCACTTGGGAATGTTGCCTCAAGGGCAACCCGAACGCGCGCAACGAGCTTTGGATATGGTAAAACAAGCACAGGCGGAAGGGTTTGGGGGATGCACAAATGTGGGGGCGTGTGCCAGTGCTTGTCCGAAAGAAATTCCTTTGGAAAACATTGCGCGCATGAACCGCGACTTTTTGAAAGCATCGTTGTTTGCCCGACCAAAGCGCCAAGAGGTGGGTGGCGTTTGATTCGTGTTGGGGTTATTTTCGGGCATGTTAGTGTGTATGAAAGTTTGTGAAGGCGTATGAAAGTTTGTGAAGGCGTATGAAAGTTTGTGAAGGCGTATGAAAGTGTTGAGTTGCGCTGATATTCATTTTTCGA
>CAIZES010000236.1 GCA_903932045.1 uncultured Silvanigrella sp.
AAAATTCTTTCATAGATTCCTCCAAAAATTTCACGAGACAACTTCCTGAAGAAGTTAGGTGAGATGAGAGCGCAAATCCGATGTTCAATTGAAGCTATTGCGGAGGATATGAGGCTTGTCAAGGCAAAGAAATGCATGCGCAAAACATTACTTTAAAAGTACGGGACCCACGGAATCGATAATGTGCGGCGAAGACCCATCGGGATTCCCGCCTCCAAAACCCCAAGGGGTTGGAGAGAGAAGTAAAGGACGCAACTTTCCACTCATCCCTTCGTAGTCCCAGGTTGCAACATACACTTTCCATCCAGAGTACCGTTTGGGATTTCCCAATGCACCTCCAGGCAACTTTATCGTGATTGTTTTGTTTGCGATATCCGAGACTAACTCAGGAGAATAATCGGTCACAGTTCCCCAGGAAACATCTGAAGCCCCCAAAGATGAGCCAAGCCTTGCGTTCCATCCGTGACAAAAGGCCACAAAATCCCAA
This sequence comes from uncultured Silvanigrella sp., assembly GCA_903932045.1. Taxonomy (GTDB): domain Bacteria; phylum Bdellovibrionota_B; class Oligoflexia; order Silvanigrellales; family Silvanigrellaceae; genus CAIZES01. The sequence goes on from CAIZES010000236.1 coordinate 488, forward strand.
ACCATATTTCCTGGGAGTTGCGCATGATGAAAAGGCATAACTCTCATATTGCTAGCACTTTCAGGAGACTGAAGAAACACCGAAAAGGTGACATGATCGAAACCAAAACGAGGCTTCCAGCTATCAGTGACTTCCTGCATTTTGAATTCAATGGAAAGATCACCGTTTGCGGAAAAAATCTTAGCCCCCGCAATGTCAGCTTGGTGGGAATAACTCGAATCAGAAGGATACACATAATTTCCGTTAGGCCCAGCATCGTCATTCAGTGAACTTGCAACTTCTGCGAGAATTGTTTTGGCTTCCCTTTTCAGTGAATCTTTTTCCGATACAGAAGTTCCCCCTAACGACGACAAACGAGCGAAAGAATCACAATTTGCTTTGCATGCAAATTTGGAAACCTTTTTCTGTTCCGTCTCGCGAAACACAAAATATCCGCGTCCTGAAATCACAAGTTCGTCTTCATTCTGATGCATTTTAAGGGGATGCAAGTGAGAAGAATATGATGGCATTACTTTTCGCCCCACGAGAGAATCATCAGATGACTCCAAAACCTCCCACACAAAGTTCTTCACCTGAGGTGGAATGATAGCCCTAACAGACTTCGGACTCGAATTCACCATAACAACATAGCTTTCGTCTCCGAATTTTCTCCGGTAGACCAAAATACCGGGAGCTTTTTCATTGTCTGCCACCAATTCCCATGTCCCATGAGTGAATGCCTTTGAAGATTTCCTGAGCTTCGAAAGTTTCGCTATCCACTTGTACATTGGTGCATTTGTATCAAAGTGATCTTGCCCGCCGGACGCGTATCCTTTGGAAAACATAGCTGCGCGAGAAACCGAAAAACCTTGTTCCGTGCCATAATAAACACAAGGCACACCGGGGAGCGTCAACAAAAGAAGCAAGCCCTGCTGCAAACTTTGAAGAGAACCATTTTCAAGCCAGCGTGGCATATCGTGACTGTCAAGAAAAGTAAGAAGGAGCTGTGGATTGTCAACAACCCCACTGTGCCTTTCTTGCATCAATTGCGAGAAAATATGAGTTGGCTTACCCTCCACAAGCATTTCCGTGAATGCGCTTTGCATGGGAAAATCAATTCCAGCGGTGGGAAGTTTGTGATTTGCACTGCTCGCAGTGTACTTCGCAACCTCCTTGTAGCTCCGATCCCAAACCTCAGCGACCGTGTAAAAATAATTCTTGCCCAAAGTCTCGGCGTATTTATTGATACCCAAATCGGAAGGAGAGTCTTTGTATAAGAATTCCTCTAAGAACGAGGCTGGAACGTATTTTGCGGTATCAATTCGAAATGCATCTACACCAACTTCTTTCAACCAATAGCGATACGATTCGCGCAAGACTTTGCCCACCAGGGGGTTTTCTGTATTGAGATCATTCAGTCCTGCCAAAGAAAAATTATGAAGTTCCTGTTCCGATGGATGTTTGGAAAAATTAATTTCTGGAGTAAAATGATAAATAGCGGCTGCAAAATCAGTTTTATTATTAGGATTGTTCAAATCAAACGGCGCTTGTTCAGGTTTAGCGGCTGGGACACTCACAACAGGTCTCCAACCACTCAAGGGATCTTGAGGACTCCATTGCTTGTATTGAAAAAATCGCCCAACATGATTCAAGACAATATCTTGCATCAGAAGCATTCCCCTATTGTGAATTTCGCGAGCAAGATTTTGATAGGTTTCTAAAGTACCCTGGTGTTCGTCAACGGCCATAAAATTGCGAGCCCAATAGCCGTGATACCCTCCGTATCCCGTTTTTTGATCGCCATTCCACCATTGATTTGCAACAGGGGGCGTTATCCAAACAGCCGTTGCACCCAAACCCGATATGTAATCGAGTTTTTGAGTGACACCAAAAAGATCGCCTCCATTGTAATGCGACTCATCGTACGCAAATTCACTCTTTCCAAAAGAGTTGTTGGTGCTATCGCCATCGGAAAATCGATCGGTGAGGACGAAATACACAATCTGAGAACGCCAGTCTGGAGATGACAAATCCGGCGATGACAAATCCGGCGACTCTCCTTTCTTCCGCAAAGCAGAGTCTTCAGCAAAGGCCAAAGAGTTCGAGCACAAACAAACAGAGAGAGATGCCAAAACACGAGCTACACAGAAAAATTCTATCGCTTTCATAATTCACAATTCCCCACAATAAACAGCCATCCGGGAAGCGTTCACAGCGCCTTGCTAGCACAATATTCTATTCCATTGCACCAGCATCACACTCCTATCGCATTGCCGTCGCATTGCCGTCGCATTGCCGTCGCATTGCCGTCGCATTGCCGGCTTCGTGCGAAAAATCGGATTCAAACATCACGCGACAGTTCATACATCAGGCCCATGGAAGGTCAACAAACTGCAATGAAGCAATCTAAGAGACAGACCCCACCTACCCCCATTGAAAAATTATTTTGATAAGGTAAACTTTCCCGAAGTAACAAACCCAGCAACACAAACAGCCACGCACACTGTACGGTTTTGCACACGGTGTTTTTTTATTTAAAAAGGAGTCCTTTTATGAAAATAATCTCATTGTCGTTCTTTTCTTTTTCATTGGCAACCATGGGAATCGCAACAATTTCAAATGCAGAGCCAACAAAAGGTTCCAATGAACCCCGAGAACTCAAAATTATCAGCGACCGCACCGAGGCACACCTGACCCCTATTTTTGCAGCGTTTGAAAAAAAGAATAATGTAAAAATAAAATCTGTCTTTATGGACAACGGTCTCATAAACCGCTTGGAAACTCGTCCAACAGAAGCGGACGTGGTTATCACAAAGGACGCCGAGCTCTTAGAGATTGCACGTCAGAAAAAACTTCTGCAAAGCTACGATACCAAAACTATTAATACTATTTTATCCGCAGACTTTCGTGATCCGTCCAATATGTATTTCGTTGATGCTTTCCGAGCACGCGTTATTTTCTACTCCACAGACCGCGTGAAGGAGTCTGATTTGAGCACTTACGAAAACCTAGCCTCGCCACAATGGAAAGGTAAATTTTGTGTGCGCTCTGGATTTCACGATTACAACCTCTCGCTGTTTGGCCAATTTTTTTCATTCTACGGCCCTCAAAAAACAAAGGAAATTATCAAGGGATTACACAGCAATTTAGCTAAAAACCCTACAGGAAATGACCGCGAACAAGCCAAGGCCATCATGGAAGGCAAATGCGACGTAGCGTTGGCAAACAACTACTACTACCCCATCATGCAAAGCATTCCAGAGCAACAGAGTTGGGCCAAGGCCGTAAAAGTTTTCTATCCCAACCAAAAGGAAAAAGGCACTTTTGTAATGCGCAGCGCGGCTGGTCTTACCACATCAAAAACAAATATCACGCTTGCAAACGCCTTCCTAGAATACTTAGTTAGCACCGAAGCGCAATCTTTAATGGTGAATGCAACCTTTCAATACCCCGCAAACAAACAGGCTCCAAATGCACCCACTTTCAAAACCAATTTTATTCCACTCAAAGACATCGCCGCGCCTCGCGAAGAAGTTACAAAGTTTCTAACTGAAATTGCTTTCGACAAAAAGCAATAGTCATGAAAGCATTTTTGCTTCTTCTCTTACTCTTTATCATTGCACAACCAGCGGCACTAGTTCTATCCTACGCCTTCAACAATTTGAGCGTTTATTCCGATTGGGGAACAACAATCCAAAGCGCACTCCCCGAATTGCTTGCCACAACCGCACAAGTTGGCATTTTTGCTATTTGCTTTTCACTCATTCTTGGCGGCCTTCCAGCATGGCTCACCCATCGTTTTTCGTTTCCAGGCCGCCAAGTTTTTTCGTTCCTGGTTCTAGCTCCTCTCGCTGTGCCAGCCGTTGCCCTTTTGGGATTGTATCAAGAAGCAACAAACAGCGAGGTTTTTTCATCTCCGTCTGGACTGGGCTTAGCGTTTGGAATTGCTTGCGCGCCATACGTATTCTTGCTTTTACGTGTTGCCCTTGCACGAACATCACCCACTTTCCGCGAGGCGGCAAAAACACTCGGCCTTGGCCCTTTGCAACGCTTCCTCTTTTTACACGTTCCCTTGCTTGCCATTCCGTTGTTAGCAAGTTCCGCGCTTGTTGATTCGGAAATGTTAAGCGATTTTGCAACATCTGAACGTGCCGGCGTGAACACTTTTTCACTGGCTTTACACAACCTTTGGATGGGAACGCAGCGCAACGACATCGCTGTGTTCCTAGCGTCTTCCGTCATTATTGCTCTCATTGTTACTTTTGCATTTGTTATTTTCCTTTTCCAAAAATTTACTCCTCAAAATTCGGCTACAGGACACCCTCGACATCAACGCATGCGCTGTCGTCCGTTTCAAGCAACACTCGTGCTTATTGCTTGTATTGCGGCAGTGACTCCCGGATTTCTGTTTCCCATTTTTCACACAATAAAATGGGCCACCCAAAAAGCAGGGACAAGCCCGCTCAAAAACCTTGCCAACGACACATTTAGCTCCGTTACGACATCGGCAATTGTGTTGCTGCTAACACTCGCTATTTCTCTCGTTCTTGTTTTTTTGCTCCACGCACAAAAGCAAGCCAATCACCTTCGCGCAGTAACCGCCGTCTCTTTATTCAATTACGCAATGCCAGCACTGGTTCTTGTTTTGGCTTTTTTCATTAGCACCAATGAGCAAACGACCCTTGCTCGCGTTTTTCCATCACTCAACAACACCCGTATTCCGCTCATTACAGCCACAGCTTTGCGTTTTCTTCCCTTTATTTTATTGCCACTCGTAGACACGTTAAGTCGCATTCCGAGTTCCCTTGCAATGGCAGGCCGAGTGCTTGGATGCTCCGAAAAATCGGCCTTTGCTAGAGTTCTCCTCCCTTCTCTAAAACCCGCAATTGTGGTGGGGTCTTCCCTTATTTTTGTGGAATGCATGAAGGAAATCACCATTGCGCAAGCGTTACGACCCTTTGAGTATTCCGCTCTATCACTCCGAATATTTAATTACACCACCACTCATCAAGCTCCCGAAACCGCAGTGTGGGTTCTTGTTTTGCAGCTTGTGATTTTCTACCCCATTTTGCGCCTACAAGAATTTATCGAAAAGGAGTAACATTGAATGTTGGAGGCTCGTTCTATTTGTTTTTCAGAAGGCAAAACAAACATCCTTAACAATATTTCACTCAAAAACGAACCAAAGAAATGCTTGGCAATTTTAGGACCTAGCGGCAGCGGAAAAACAACGCTTCTTAGAATTTTGTGCGGTCTGATTGCACCCACATCAGGAACTGTACTTTGGGAAAACAAAGTTTTAACCCAAGGAACTAAAATTTTGGTGTCACCAGAAAAACGTTTTTTTGGCCTGGTTTTTCAGGATTCTGCGCTATTTCCACACCTTAATGTTATTAATAACGTCATATTCGGTCTCCCCCGCGCTACACCTACCGAAAATAAAAAATGCGCACAAGAATGGCTTCAAAAAATGGGAATTGAACGTCTGGCAAATCGCGATATTTCAACTTTGTCTGGCGGGGAAAAACAGCGTGTTGCACTTGCCCGCGCCCTCGCCCCTTCGCCGCGAGTCCTATTTCTGGACGAACCGTTCAGCAGCGTTGACCGAATCGTACGCACAGAACTTATCACAGTCCTCAACCAAGTGTTGCCCGCCGCAAATACCGCCACGTTTTTAGTGACGCACGACGAACGCGATGCCGCCGAACTTGCCGACGAAACCTTTCAAATGCCGCAAATTTGAAGTATCCCTTTTAGCATCGAACAGAACAGACTCTCCTATTGATTTTTAAGGAACCCCATGCCCAACACAAATTTTAGACACGATACAACTATCAACCTCGATCAACATTTTGCACAATTTCGAAGAAATATTGTTGGAGACAAACTCAAACACAACTTCCCTTTCGGAAAAAAGTCCGTTGTTTACGCCGATTGGACCGCTTCCGGCCGCCTTTATCAACCTATAGAAGACTATATTTCCAAAATTCTTGGTCCCTACGTTGCCAACACGCACACAGAAACAACCACAACCGGAATGCGCATGACGCAAGCGTATCACGAAGCCCATCGTATTGTGAAACGACATGTGAATGCCAGTAAAAACGATGTGCTGCTTTTTTCTGGCTTCGGAATGACCTCGGCCATCAACAAACTACAACGAATGCTTGGCTTGCGAATTCACGAAAAGTTCCGCTCTCGCATTGGACTCTGTCAAGAAGAAAAAGCCCTAGTTGTGCTGACTCACATGGAACACCATTCCAATCAAACAACCTGGAACGAATGCTGCTGTGACGTAAAAATTGTCAACCGCGGAGAAGACGGTCTTCCCAACCTTTCTCACCTCCGCGAAATTCTGGCAGAGAACAAAGATCGCAAGCTAAAAATTGGTTCGTTTTCTGCTTGTAGTAACGTCACAGGAATTGTGACTCCATATCATAAAATGGCTTCCATAATGCACGAACACGGAGGTTTCTGCTTTGTTGATTTTGCGGCATCCGCTCCCTATGTTGCCATAGATATGCACCCATCAAATCCTCTGGAAAAACTGGATGCTATCTTTTTTTCACCTCACAAATTCCTAGGTGGTGTTGGATCATCGGGCGTTCTGCTGTTCGATAAATCACTTTACACTCTTAAAGTTCCCGACCAACCTGGTGGTGGTACTGTGATGTGGACGAACCCTTGGGGTGAACAACAATATCACACCGATATTGAAGTACGAGAAGACGGTGGTACACCAGGGTTTCTTCAAGCAATTAAAACTGCGCTGGCTATTTTGCTAAAAGAAGAAATGGGAATTGAAAACATTCAGTGGCGAGAAGAAATTCTCAAAAACCGCCTTATCGAAAATTTGAGCAAGCACTCCCGTGTGCATATATTGGAGTCACAACAAAAGCAGCGACTGGGCATTGTGTCATTTTATTCCTTAAACATGCATCACAATCTCATCGTTCGCATTCTCAACGACCGCTTTGGAATTCAAAGCAGAGGAGGTTGCTCCTGCGCGGGTACCTACGGTCACATTCTGTTAAAAGTCGATCGAGAAAAATCGAAAAGCATCACGGAAAAAATAAGCCTGGGCGACCTAAGCGAGAAACCAGGATGGGTACGACTTTCCATTCACCCCACCATGACAGAAAAAGAAGTCGATTTTATTGCTGATGCCGTGCATTCTGTTATTGAAAATTACGAAACCTGGCTACAAAACTACCGCTTCGATCCGGCAACCGGAGACTACAGATCAATCAAAGATGACGTTCCATTCGATTTGGCTTTCAGCTTTTCAAACTTTTCGAAAAGAAGGAATACTTTTTGTCGAGCCTTTTTCGACTCGAATAACGGACTCCTTGAGAGTTGACACGGGATGGCTCGACAAACACAAAGAGACCATGTATAAATAGAACAAACATCGGGGATTAGCGCAGTGGTAGCGCGTCTGTTTCGGGAGCAGAAGGTCAAGAGTTCGAATCTCTTATTCCCGATTTTTTGGTTCCACACGATTAACGGGGGAAGCCCATGAGCAAGACGCTCGGTGCCTTCCCTCTTTAGCATTTTGTCATTCACAGTTTCAAGTTCGGTTCTAGGGTACGCCCTGCGGTACGCCCTGCGATACGCACGTGCA
>CAIZES010000237.1 GCA_903932045.1 uncultured Silvanigrella sp.
GCCGTGATTGCAAAAGCTCTGAAAATTCGCAAGGCATCAGTGGAAATTTTGAGGGGTGATTCTTCGCGCAACAAAGTGGTTTTGGTGAGTGGGGTTTTGCAAGAAGATTTGGTTGCTGTTGTTGCGGTGGTGAAAAAATGACCCAAAAAGTTTCGATGACACCCGAACATCTTGAGAATAACTCCGGGATAAATTCCGGGATAAATTCCGGGATAAATTCCGGGATAAATTCCGGGATAAATTCCGGGATAAATTCCGGGATAAATTCCGAGAAGAACTCTGAGAAGAACTCTGAGAAGAATTCCGAGGATATTTCTGGAATAAACTGTCGCTTGCGATTTGTTGAAAATAGAGTTCATCGTGCTTGCGTCGCGGCAGGACGCGATCCTTCCAGTGTCCGCATTCTTGCAGTTAGCAAAGGACACTCTGTTGGGGCAATTTCCGAAGCTTACCGATTGGGGGTTCGTGATTTTGGCGAAAGTTATGTCCAGGAATGGCTCCCAAAAGCCGAGGCACTTCAACACATCCCAGACATCCGTTGGCATTTTATTGGCCACCTTCAAAGCAATAAGGCAAAATTCGTAGTTGGAAAAACCCACTTGATACACTCCGTAGACAGGCTGAGCATTGTTGAGGCTCTTGAAAAGAACGCGCGTGCGAGTTTGGCAAAAATCAACGTTCTGATTGAAGTTGAGGTAGATGCTGGGGACATAAATAAAACGGGAGTCCCTGTTAACGAACTTAAGCACCTTGTAGAACGTGTTTTGGCAAGCAGAACTCTTCGCTTAAAAGGCTTTATGGGACTGGGGCCTGCCAATGCGTCTGAGTCTCGGCTGCATCAGCTGTATCGTGACTTTGTGTGTGCGTCAAAATCTATTTTTTCGAATTTGGTTGCATCAGGGCAGAATAGTATTGCTCCTTCTGAGGCTATTGAGCCTTTCTTTTCGCTTGGTATGTCCGATGACCTGGAAGTTGCCATATTGGCTGGAAGTTCAATGGTGCGTGTGGGAACTGCCATATTTGGTGAGCGTGTTTAGGGCATAATTTCGAAGAAACATTTTAATGTCGAGTGGCGTAGCTGTGCTGCCTAATACCTCCCATGCTCTTGCGGCAAGTGCGGTAATGTGCGCAGCTGCGTAGCTTGATCCTGTGACTTTAAAAATTTCGTTGTTTGGCCCCTCAATGGGAACATCAACACCCCATGCGGCGTATTCAATAACGTTGCGAGGAGTGAACCGAAGTTCCAGTGGGTGTCGGGCATTTGTAGCTGCGGTGCTTATGCAGTAGGGGAACTTTGCAGGATAGACTGATGCTCCCAAATTGCTTGCAGAAGCCACTAGCACAACGTCTTTTTCGTATGCGTCTTTCAGAATTTGTACTAACCGTGGCAAATGCTTTTCGTTGCGCGTGCCTAGGCTCAAATTAACTATCTGGTACCCCTGTTGGATAACTTTTTCCAGTGCAGAGCATAAAAGTTCTCCGTCACATCTACAATCGGCATCCAAAATTCGAAAGTGATCGATGTGCGCGTCGGGAGCTACATTGCGAAGGCATGTTTCAACCACGCTTCCGTGATCGCATCTGTCTGTGTTTTCGGAGTCGGACAGTTGTTCAATTTTGAGGGTTCCTAGTTTTATTCGACAGTCGAATATGGATCCATTTTTGGCATGAAGCTTTGGAAAAGCAGGGTTGCGGCCGCTGTCGAGTACAGCAATGCGCACTTCTTTTCCGGTGGACATTAAGAGGTGGGATGGAGTTGGTGTGCGGTTGCTTGCGGCTGTCATGACGCTGACGCCTGTGTTATTTGATTGCTGGCAGCAGAAAATACGGACGTTCTAAAGTGATCTAAAAAAGTTGAAGTGCTATGAACAATTGTTGCGTAATACTCTTTTTTTAGAGTGGGAACATCTGCAATGGCAACGCCGCAGGCGGTATCGGCAATAATTAAGGGTACAACGATTTTTTTGTTGTCAAAGTCCATGTGCATATCCAAACATCCAACGGAAAGGCGAATTTGTCGCAATAAATTTCTATCGTTCTTGGAGGAAAATAATTCATTTTCCCTGTCTAGAAAAAATGTTTGAGCCGAATTATTGGCAGAGGTTTGTGATAGTGCGGCTATGTACATTGCTGTTGCATTGAAAATTGCATAAGTTGCTACGGAATTTGCACAAATTGAGTTGGTCCAGGCTTCAAATATGGGAGCAAGATGGCTTTTGTATGTGTGCCATTCTCGTTCTAATTGCGATGTTGCGTCGGATCGTAAGTTTTGTGTTTCGTGTTCGAGTCGAGAAATTTCATCAAAAACTTCTTTGAGCAGTGTGGTTTCAACTATCTTATTGTTTCCGTTGTATGCAAACATTTTTTTTGGCCTTTGTGTGGCTTTTTGTGTCGGACTTTATGCTATTTTTATTTTACGATGAGGGCGAAACGGGATGGCAGGCAAAAGTTGCACCGTGCGGGTCAATTGGTTGTGGGTTCGGGCTCACTACTTGGCAGCATGGATTCAGTATTTCAATGCAATCGAGAATGGCACCACATTCCATCGTTGAAGTTCTTGCGATGGCAAAGAAACTTGCGCGATCGTTTACGCCCATCTTTCCCGATGCCTCAGCGATATTTAACGGAATGGATGATAGCTGCCCGCCTTAATTGATCCCGAAGCTCGGCTTCACTCTTTGCCAGCTGCCCTTGAATTTTTACAGCCAATGCAAGAAATTCAATAGCACAGCGATAAACATCTCAATTTTGAAAGTTCAGCATACCTTATATCCCTCCATGCTGAGGGGCTTGTCTCAATATTAAAAAAAAAACAAAAGTCACCGCCCAAGTACTGTTAAAAATTGATACATTTGATCACAAAACAGCACCAAAATATGAGCACGACCGCCTGTAAACATTCCAATTGAGTTCAATTGAGTTCAATTGTGTTCAGGGCCATCGGATCTCAACAAGCTTGACTTGGGATCGACAATTCGACCTCCACGCGACACGCGGACATTGATGTGCTGGAGGAATGAACAGATGAAGGGATTTTGAAGGTTATTTCTCTATTTCTTCTTCTTTATCTTTTTCTTTAGCTTTTTCTTGTTTTTCTCGTTTTAGTTGATGTGGAGTTCGGCTTCCATTTTTTCAACTTCGGCATTGCGATCGGTTGCAGCTAAAAGACGACGTCCCACAATCACATAATGTTTGGCAAGAGTCGGGTATCCATTTCGGCTTCCGCCTTGGGCCCCATAACCGGGAGAATAGAACTCAGCGTCTGCAATGCCTGGAATATTTGCGACCAAGTGGTTTACAAAATCGGGGCGTGTGAGAGGAGTGACAAACGAGCGCACCCCCAGCTCCCAGGCGTTGGAATAAATGCGACTGATGGAGTCGTCATCTAAGTATCCTCCTTCCGATTTTATGTAACCTTGGTGAGTCATCATGCCGCCCACAATAACTTTGAGGTTGTTTTCTTGTAGCGCCTTTGCCCATGCAGCAAGGGTGCGTGCTCCGGCTTGTGGAAAAAGAATTCCTTCATTGATTCCGCACTCGCGCAGTGTTTGGGCAAAAAGAGGTCCGGTTTCGGGGATGTCTGTTCCAGCTTTTTGATGATCGTAAATGAAGGGTTTATTGGTGATGGCTCGGCACTTTTCCATAAACGATTGCAGACCAAAGCGCAGGCCAAGGGAAAAACCAACTTTGTATCCGTAAATGGATTTGCGGTGGTGAGTGTCGCGCACGCAACCAAGGGCGTCTTCAAGAGACAGTGTGTCGAGAGATGGAATAATGCGGATCAGTGTGGACGTCATGAAAAATTCCTTGAAGGTTATAAGGCTGCACAGTGTTTTATGTATTGCTATTCAAAAAAGAGTGCACGGCATTGGCCTGCGGGTGATCCATTTCTTGCAAAATATTTGCGAGTTCTGAAATTTTCAACAGCGAGACAATGGGAAAATCGAACGCACTGTTGCCAACGCTGCGATCCACAACCACCACTACGCCCAAGGGTTTCAGACCAAATTTTTGCTGAACATGAGCAAACATTTCTACTTTTGTTCCGCCGTCGGAAACGACGTCGTCAATAACTACGGCACAATCGTTTGCCTTGAGGGGAGATCCAAACCATTCGCCAGCCTCACCGTGGGTTTTGACTTCTTTGCGGTTGAAGGCCACTCTCCAATTCGATTTTTGTGAAGACGTACGAGCAACTGCTACGGCTGTTGCCAACGCTATTCCCTTGTATGCAGGACCAATGAGTGTGTCGGTATTAGGGAAAGCGGTTTCAATTTTTTGTGAGAACGCTAGTCCCAGTGTGTGCAGCGCTTCGCCGCTGGAAATGCGTCCGATGTCGAGAAAGAAAGGTGATTTTTTGCCCGATTTTAGCGTAAAATCGCCAAATTGTAACACGTTATTTTCAAGCAAAAATTCAACTACGACACGAGGAGTGTTAAGCGGGTTGAATGGATGTTGTGTCATTATATTTCCTTTCGAGTCCAGTGTGCGCAACGTGCAAGTGCTTCGTCGGCAACTGCGGTGGCGGCACCAAAATAGAGTTCAGGTTTTAACGATTGCAAAAGAGCGACAACTTCTTTTTTGTGTGTTTCCGAAACTCCGGTGGTGTTGGCAAAGATTGTAAGATTTTCTGGAGCAAATGCGTCTCCAGTATCTGTGCGGCCTCGCGTGAGATCTTTAAGTGCCTCATACGGATTTTCGGCACCAAAACGACGCAAAATTGTTTGCACGGGTTCGGCCAAAACTTCGGGGTGTTCGGCAACAACTTTTTTGCAGTAATCGCGGTTAAGACTCAGGCGCGCCAAACCCGACATTGTTTCGGCCACAGCAAGATGAGCGTGTGCAAATGCTGTTCCCATGTTGCGAGTTACGGTGCTGTCGGAAAGATCGCGTTGCATGCGTGAGCGTGTGAGTTTGTCGGCAAGGAAAGAAAGTTGCGCACATGCGAACTGCGAGTTTCCTTCGCTGTTTTCGAAGCGAATAGGGTTAATTTTGTGGGGCATTGTGGAGGAACCCACTTCTCCAGCAACCGCTGTTTCGCGATAAAATCCCTGCATGAGGTAGAGCCACATGTCTTGATCGAGATCGGTGACAACATTTAAAATCATGCGCGTGATATTAAAATATTGCGCCCAAGAATCGTGGTCTTCTATTTGTGTGGTGCATCCGTTGAATTCAAAACCCAGAGATTCAACAAATCTGCGGGAAAATGCACGCCAGTCATAATTTGGAGCGGCCGAAATTGAGGCTGCAAAAGTGCCCGTGGCTCCATTTAATTTTCCACGGAAACGGAGTGCGGCTAAGTTGTCGAGGCCGTTGCAGAGGCGTGTGAGAAACACTGCCATTTCTTTTCCTGCGGTTGACGGCGATGCAAATTGTCCGTGTGTGCGTGTGGGAAACACTGATTCGCGTCCTTCGCGCACGCGTTCGGCAAGGGCTTGAGCAAGTGTTTTGAGCTGGGGAATTTGAACAGTGTCACGGTAGCTGCGCAAGAGCGAGGTCCACGCTAAGTTATTCACGTCCTCGGATGTGAGTCCAAAGTGAATGCGATTGGGTTCGCGCAGATGCAGTGCTTCAATTAAAAAATATTCGCACGCTTTGACATCGTGTTTGGTGGTGAGTTCGATGTTTTTAACTCGGAGTGCTGCGTATTCATCCAATGAATTGCGTAAATTTTGAATGCGTGCCCGTTCTTCTGTGAGGAGCGGTGCAAATGTGTTTGTTTCTTCAAGAGCCAATAAATAATCGAGTTCAATTTCGCAGCGGCTCCGAATAAGTGCATATTCAGAAAAAATTTCGCGGAGGTGGCTGGTGCGATCGGCATAGCGGCCGTCCACCGGTGAAATGGCCATGAGAGCACTGCGTTGCGCTTCGGTTGTTTGCGTTGCGGGAATCGTTCGCTGATTTGCTTGATGATTTGCTTGATCTGCGTGATCTGCGTGATGCGATGTGTGTTTGATGCGTTCTGCGTGTTCAGTTTGATGTGGGTCCATTTTTTTTGTTTTTTCAGACATTGCGAAAACTCCCTTGTGCATCATGCGCTGTACTGTGCGATGAATTGTGCGCCGCCCCCTGTGTGTTGCTCTGCGTCGCGTTTTGTGGAGCAACCAGATTATCACTTTTGAGGCCGAGTGCGAAACGTCCGTGGAGTGTGGCCACTTTGGTGAGTTCGTCGATGTTGTAAAAGTGAGTAGACTCAAGAAGAATTCTGAGTTCGGTTTCCATGTTTCCATCCACAAAGGGTTTGTAGAGATCGGCAATGTTGTCTGATCCAATGGCAACGGGAATTCCAAATTCAACCAGTTCATCAATGGGCGTTACGGCGTTGTGGGTGGGTGTGAGAATTTCGTTGCGGCGTGCATCAATCCAAGCGCTGGGGCATGCTACAAAAGAAAGAGCTGCATCTTTGCATAGGGCATACACTTTCCGGCGATATTCCATGGGATGTGCTGCTAAGCTAATACCGTGTACAGCACTCACTTTGCCTTCCATTCCCCATTGAATGGTTTTTTTTGCAAGCAGTTCGGTTTCCGTTTCAGTTGGTGAATTGTTTTGATCAACGTGCACATGCACGCGTTTGTTTGTCGATTTTGCGGTGGAAAGTAAAATATCGAGGTGTTCTTCCTCACGACCTCTATCGGCACCGGGAAGGCCGCCAATAACGTCTACGTTTGGAACGGCGCGCTCAAACCATGTGCGTGCCTCGGGAGTGCACACTCCTTTTAAAGTTTGCACGGCAAGACGAAGCGTGATTCCCATTTCGCTTTCCGATATGTCTCGTAATTTTTGTGCAGCTTTCAATGCGCGTTCTTCTGCAACGGCATCGCAATCCACAAAGGTGAGGCATGCTTTTGTTCCCATTTTCTGTTGAAGGGAAAGTGCGTATTGCATGCGGTTAAAATAATTTTCTTCTGAAGATGCACGTTTCACAGCGTCAATAAGTTCCCATTTTTCGCGAAGGGGAGCATACACGCGCGTTTTGAGGTCTTCCGTGGTTACAGTCCATGCTCTGTCGAGATGGCTGTGTGCATTCACAAAACCTCCGGCGGTGTGAATACGGTGCAGAAGTTCGGCAAGCGGCGCGCGTGTCATTTTGTTCCCTTTCTTCGCTTTATATGAGAGCAGGTGTGCGTTCTGGTGAAAAACGAGTGTCTTTTCCATGTCCGCGTTGCACATCAACCATTTTTTCAAGAACGTCGTAGCGGGTGATAAGGGTTGTGTTGTTTGTTACCGCCCATTGACGAATTTGTGAACCGTCCGATGTTTCTTTTGCTTCGCTATTTGTGTTGGGAACGTTCACAATAATGTCGAAGCGATTTTGGCGCAGAAGGTCGTGCAGGTTGGGGCGCTTGCCGGTTTCCGAAATTTTGTTCAGGCGAATGCTTTTCACGCCGTTGTCGGAAAGATGGCAATGTGTGCCTTCTGTTGCGAAAAGAATGAAGCCCATTTGTTCCAGCTCGCGCACCAGCGGCATGAATTTTTCTTTATTCTCTGTGCCACCAATGGACACCAATGCATAGCGTTCTGTTTCGCGAGAAAGGCGCATTTGCATGGTGTATGCTTCAATGAATCCTGCCGAAATATTTTGGTTGAACGAAGTGCTCTTCATAAACGTTGCGAGGTCTTCGCTGAAGATGGTGTTTGGAGTTTGCATGCTCAAAATGTCGGCGCGGCCTTTGAAAAGTTTCACCGTTACAACGCCTGTAACCTTGTGGTTGATGCGGTCGATGAAAGCATTGAGGTCTTCCATAAGTGGCTCTAACCAC
>CAIZES010000238.1 GCA_903932045.1 uncultured Silvanigrella sp.
AGATCGACATGGGCGCAAACGCTGCCTACAAAATTGTTAACTCCGAACCGTCGGAGCTGCTCTACCGAAAAACCAAACATCTAAAAACACTTACAAATGAGATGAGACACCCCTACACATCAGTGGCTTCTTACCGTTTCGCCAAATCGCCTAGCTGAGCGGCACTGAGGGAAGCTGAGGGAAGCTGAGGGCAGCTGAGGGAAATAAATGTGCGGCCTTGTAGCTGCTTCTCACTAAGGGCCCCGATGCGCAGGCTTTGAATCCTAATTCCATTGCACGTGTTTTCCAGTGTTCGAACTCTTGGGGATGCACAAAGCGCGTGAGCTTGAGGTGCGCTGGCGTGGGCTGAAGATACTGACCCAGTGTCACAATATCCACGCCCACATTTCTGAGATTGCGCAACGATTCTTCAACTTCAGTCTCTTCTTCCCCAATTCCCAACATAATTGCGCTCTTTGTAAATATATTTTGCGGGCCTATTTTTTTAGCCAACTCTAAAACGCGCAGCGAACGATCGTAACTGGCATAAAGGTCGCGTACGCGAGGCGTTCTGCGGCGAACGGTTTCAATATTGGGTGCAAAAACATCGAGACCGTGTCCTGCATTCACTACGGCATCAACGCTTGATTTGTTTTCCTGAAAATCGCCAGCCAACATCTCAACACGCATGAGTGGCGCCTTTTGTTGAACTGCTGCAATGCATCGGGCAATGTGCTGGGCTCCGCCATCGGGCATGTCATCGCGATTGACCATTGTGAGAACGGCATAATCCAATTTCATGGCTGCAATTGTGGTTGCAAGGTTTTCGGGCTCGTTTTCGTCAACAAGTCCCTGAGGATTCCCGGTTTTGATGTGACAAAAACGGCATGCGCGGGTACAGGTATCTCCCAAAATCATAAAAGTTGCAGTGCCCGAATTCCAGCATTCCGAAATGTTGGGGCATTTGGCTTCTTCGCAAACAGTGTGTAAATTTTTACTGCGCGCCGTGCGCTTTATTTCAAAAAGACGATCGCCGTGAACAAGTGGAACTTTTAGCCAGTCGGGTTTGCGGAGGGATATGCTCATAGTGGTCTCCATTTCATATGCTATTTCAGCGGAGAAGTTAGTCGTGTGTGAATGGTTTGGGGAGCTCTTGTTTGGTTTTTGACGGATATTGAGCACAAGGGTCATAGGGGGTGTATTCTCTTTGTTTTAACCAAGGTGTTTCTCTAGAACAAAGAACCGGGAGCACGGAGTACAAAATGCCATTGGAAAGTTCATTGTATCCCGCAGAGATAGAAATTCCTTCACGCCTTTGTTTGACTGAAATGCACGGAAGTATTTTGGTGAATGGAAAAATTGAAGGAGAAGGCTTTGCGCGCGAAGATGTTTTTGCTGCGTGTCTTAAGAGAAATTCTAATGGAACACTTGTTTCTTGGAGGTTGGGAACAGCTCCCAATGTGGATGTTGCTACAGTTTTAAGTGCAGTGGATGCCGCTGCAGCGGCATGGAATTTGGGTACAGGTCCTTGGCCCACGGCTTCCATGGGCGAACGGGTTGCGGCTGTGGTGCGTTTTCGTGCAGATATAGCCAAAGTTCGCGACAAAGTTATTGCGTTTTTGATGCTGGAAATTGGGAAAAACGAAACGGATGCATCAACAGAATTCGATAGAACCCTTCAATATATCGATGACACCTTAGAGGCAGCTCGAAATTTAGACCGCGACAATTCGCGGTTGCAGTTTTCGGGGGGAATTATTGCGCAAATTCGGCGTTCTCCTTTAGGTGTGACATTGTGTATGGGGCCCTACAATTATCCATTGAATGAAACTTTTACCACTCTCATTCCCGCAATTTTGATGGGAAACACTGCGGTGGTGAAAATGGCGCGTTTCGGAAGGTTGTTTTGGGAACCTTTGTTGCCGGCGTTTCAGAAGAACTTTCCAGCAGGTGTTGTCAATATTTTGAACGGCGACGGGAAAACAACTGTTACAGCTGCAATGCGAACAGGAAAAATAGATGTTCTGGCGTTTATCGGTTCGAGTAAGGTTGGGGACATTATTAAATCGGCCCATCCAATGCCGCATCGTTTGCGAAGCATATTAGGGCTTGATGCAAAAAATCCCGCAATTGTTTTGCCCGATGCCGATCTCAAAATTGCAGTACAGGAATGTGTGCGTGGCGCTCTTTCTTATAATGGACAGCGTTGCACAGCCATTAAGATTATTTTTGTACATGCCTCTATTGCTAAAGAATTTACTCAAATGCTTGTTGCAGGGGTGAACGCACTTAAGCCGGGAATGCCGTGGCACGAGGGAGTTGCCATTACTCCGCTTCCCGATCCTCAAAAACCATTGGTGCTGAAAAGAATGTTGGACGAAGCTATTTCCAAAGGTGCAAAGCTTGAAAATCCTGAATTAGGCGGTAGCATTATTGGCCAAATCTTTTTCCCTGCCGTGCTAAGCAATGTTTCTCTTGATACAGAATTGGCGCGTGAAGAACAATTTGGTCCCATTGTTCCAGTAGTTGAATATCAAGATGTTGATGAATTTGAAAGCTATGTTGTGCAGTCTAATTACGGGCAACAGGCTGCAATTTTCGGACGCAATCCGCAGGTGATTGGCGGATTGATAGACAAGCTTGCTAATCAGATTTGTCGCATCAACTTAAATACCCAGTGCCAACGTGGTCCAGATGTGTACCCATTTACCGGTCGCAAAAACTCTGCAGAGGGAACTTTGAGTGTGGGTGATGCCTTGCGTGCTTTTAGCATTCGCTCCATGGTAGCTGCTCGCCATGATGATGTGGGAAAGAGTGTTGTGCAAGGCGTTTTAGAGAGCGATACTTCAAGTTTTTTATGTACCGATGTTCTTTTGTAATAAGAATAGGAAAGGTGTTTTTATGCTGAATTGTTCTCGGATTGGTTTGTCGTCATATGCGGTTGCGTTGCTTGGATCTTTGAGTTGTGCTTTTGTATTTTTGGGATGCAAGCTTCCCTTGTATAACACAGTTTCCGGTATAAATTCATCCAAGCTTGGCGATCCTATGACTGTGGGTGGAGGAAGCGCATCACAGGGAGCAAATTTGCCCACGTGGCCTCTTTCGGCTGCGAGATGCAGGCGTAATGCAGATGATCGACTGGAAATGGGTGGCACCCTATTATTTGGACCCTATGCAACTGCGAATGCTGAAACTTCTCCGTGTATTGCTAAATCGCAAATTCGACCGGTTTTGGTTCTTGCGAATAGCGACGCCGAAAAGTTTGGACTCAAAACCGATTTGAAACGAATCGATTATGGAACTCCGGTTCGCCCAATGCTCTTGAATGAACAGTTCGCAAATATTAAGTACCTTTCCATAGCTAATGTGGAAGATATTGACGATCAATTGATGGTGGCGCAAATTCCTGTTGGAAATATTAAGGACGTATACTTTCATATTGAGAAGTTTTATATTGGCAATTTTGTTGGCGCACACGGGCAGATGCGTGTTATTTTTAATGAGCCCGTTGTTTTTAGAAAACAATATCCCGCAAGTGCAACTTCTCCTGTGATGCTTGCCAATGACATCATATTGAGCGTGAATGCGGCTCCGCCGGTTGGTGTTTCGTTTGATGCTGTTGTTAAGGGCAGAAATGATTCCTATGCCGCAACGTGGGGAGTGCTTACAACCCGCGAGCGTTATCGCGATTCGTATTTACGTCAGCAAAATCCAACAGAGCAGTGGAGATTGCGACTGACTCAAGATCAGGCTAAAAAAGTAGTGATGAGCTATTTTGCGTGGAGTGAATGGTTTGAGTATCGCCGCGTTTACAATACAACTCTGCAAAGTTGTGGCACCGAACAGTTTTATAATCTGGACAGTGCGTTAGGCCAGGAAATTGGTCAACCTTTTCCGGCGGAAATAAATCCCTACAAACCAGCTCCATCGAGTATCCCGTCTTATCGATATCAGGCCGGGGCATGGGATCCTCCACAACTTCTTTCTATTTCTAACGGAGACATGCAGATGTTAAGTAAGCTGGTGGGACAGGGGTTTTCCGGCGCTGTGGCCGATGCTTTACCTTTGTTTGCTGCCGATGGTTTAGGTGTTCCTGGTCCGCTTCGGAAGAGGCATTTGATTGCTCCGGGCAATGTTGATAAAGCTCCAGATTTTAGCGAGGATCCCTCTCTGAAACCTATTCAAGCGCAACTTTGCGCAATGGCCAATGAATATTCAAATGCATTTGATTCATCACCGTTGACCGCCACCGATTGGCAAAAAGTGAAAGAGACCTGCAACGGAAATATTGTGAAAAGAAATTGATTGATGGCTGGAACGTGCTATATAAACTTTTTCTGGCTCTCTTGCTGCATTAATGCCATTTGCATAGAGTAAGATATTCGTATCAACGAACTCGGTCACGATAGATTTCCTCTCTATCCAGAGGTGCTTCATCCGGGACGAATGCGCGGCCAAGAAATTTCGATGCCTCTACCAATGCACGCTTGCGTTGCTTATTGCGCTGTACGAGTTTTGCAAGGCTCTCTGCACCGAGAGTTGACAATGATACATTTCTACGGGCGGCCTCAATTCTTGCCTGATGTGCTAATTCGTTGGCAATTGCTATAGTAATATTTGTTTTATCGCGCATAAACACCTCTTTTACAGAAAAAGTGTAAGATTCTATCACGTCAGTTTTTAACGTTTTGTGTGGCGATGTTTTTGTAATAAGAATAGGAATGTGTTTTTATGATGAATTGTTCTAGGATCTTCCTCAATTCATTCATTTTCTTCTTGCGGCAGAAATGTATTGATGCGTTGGAATGGCAATGTGAATGCCCGATCCGTTGTGTAGGTCGATAACCGAAATTGTAGCATTGGGGCACATTTCCATTACTTTTTGCGCAGCTTGCTGTATGTCAGCGAGATTCTGAGAATGAGAAATAGCCAATTCACCCCAAATAGAAATATTTTTTGATTGGGACAGTTCGCACAACGAGTAG
>CAIZES010000239.1 GCA_903932045.1 uncultured Silvanigrella sp.
CAAAAAGAACGCATCAAACAAATGTCCTACGGAATTGATGCGCTCACAATGACAGCAACCCCAATTCCCCGTACTTTACAAATGGCCATGATTGGCTTGCGCGACCTCTCGCTTCTTACAACACCTCCCAAGTCTCGATTGGCGGTAAAGACTTTCATTTCTCCCTACGACGAAGCTATTATACGTGACGCAATAAATGCTGAACTCGGTCGCGGTGGGCAAGTCTTCTTTGTGCACAATCGAGTTGAAGATTTGGCGAGCGTTCAAGAATATATTCAAAAAATCGTGCCCACTTCAAAAATCGGCGTCGGACACGGAAAAATGTCCCAAAAAGATCTGGACAGAACAATCATCGACTTTCTTGATCAAAAATTCAACATTCTTCTCTGCACAACAATTATTGAATCTGGCATCGATATGCCAAATGTGAACACCATAATTATCCAAGACGCCGATCAATTTGGCTTGGCGCAACTTTATCAGCTCCGAGGGCGCGTCGGCCGCAGAGCGAGCCGCGGTTACGCGTTCTTTTTGATGTCCGAAAAAATTCGAGAGGAAGACGAAGGTATGCGCCGACTCGACATCCTTCGCGAACACCAAGAACTTGGATCTGGATTTATCATTGCTAGTCACGACCTAGAAATGCGTGGTGCGGGCAGCATTCTTGGCGATGAACAAAGCGGACGCGTGAGTGACGTTGGTCTCGAAACCTACACACAAATGCTCGATGATGCCATTCACAGTCTCGGAGGAGTCAAAGTTCGAGCAAGCACAGAGTCCGAAATAAACATACCAGTTCCTTATCAAATTCCTGCTGAGTATATTGAAAATTCAAAAGAACGATTGCGAATCTACCGACGCTTTTTTGCAACCAACAGCGAAGAGCAACTCGCCAATCTCATTTCGGAATGTGAAGATCGCTTCGGACCAGCCCCAGCGCTCGTTCAAAACCTTGCCGAAGTTTCTCGCATTCGTCGCTGGCTTATCCGAATCAATGCGGCGGCAATTCATGTGTCCAACGACTTCTCAGAAATACGCATGAACCCTGATATTTTTCAGTCCAGCGATGATGGAAGCAACGAAGTCCTGGTCAAAAGAATTCTCACCATATGCAACACCCCCGAGAATCGCATTCGACTCACCCCCGACGGTCGAATCCTCTTACCCGTTTCCCACAAAGCTTTTGCTCTCGACTCCAATAAGGCATTCGCTCTCCTGAAACGTTCTCTCAGCCAGCTCGCAAACGAAGGCTCCATTAAACCCTGAACTTCTCAAATCCGCCAATGTTGCCACATCTCACCATTGCCAAAAACAAAGGTGAGATGCGACAATTCTATGGTCGCATCAATATTCAAGGAGCTCAACGTGGAAAACCAATCCCCAAAATATTTAACGATCGCATTGTTAGCCACAGGAACGATAAGAGCCCACGCCGCAGGAAAGTCACCCGAAGATTTACAATCAGATATCAGCACTGTGTCTGAAAAGGTAATGCAAGAACAAAAAAGTTTTGACGAGCGTGCAAAAAAGGCAACTCCTGAGCTTCCCCCCAACACAAAAGCTCCTGGCGACACACCGCGAAAGGAAATTGATATTCCCGTTCCACCACAAGGCAATACGGCACCTGACCTTGAACATGCTCCCATCGTAACCATGGCTCCTACAAAAACAATCCGAGCCTGGATCGGCGAAGAAATCACACTCAAAGGCGCTGCAAAGGGGCAAACAAAAGGGCCCGAAAAAATCTATTTTGCCTGGATTCTCAACGGAGTGGTTGTATGCCAACAACAGGAATGCCGCATTCCTATCGACGGAAAATTGCTTTCATCCGGATCACATCAACTTCTTTTTGTTGCATATAATATACAAGGTAGTTCAATATCTCGCCATAATTTAATTGTTCAAAAAAGTAGCTGGTCGCAAAAATCTCCATATCGTTCCAAAACAATTGAAAGCGAAGTCGTCGACGTCCATGCGTCAAAAATTGAACCACTCGATCCCGGCAAGCTCAATATTAGCATGATGCAGGGAAACGCGGTTCATGCCTATCCCGAAAACGTCATCGTCGTAGGATCTGTCGCTCGCAATCTTCCCTGGGAAGGTCAAATCAAAACTGCACCCCGAGGTGTCGCTCGTATTACCGATCCCAAATTCGGAAAAATATTTCTCCTAGGCAACGGCCAAGTCAATTTTGCTGTTGACAAAGATGCAAAAAATCTGCGCAGCATCGTCATAGATAAAGGAATTGTACGTGCTCAATCTAACGAAAAAGCTGATCCCAAAAAGAAAATTGAGCGAAACGATATTCTTATCGGCACAAAAGAAGTCAATGTTTTTGTCGATCCCAGTGTAGACGTTGCAATTGTTCGCATTGCTCCCCCAGCTGATGCAACACGTCGGCGCACCGGAGCTCGCAACATTGCCGAAGTTGCAAAAGCCGACCAATATCAAACAAGACTCGTTTCCATCTCAGGCACAGTACGCTTTCAACTGCCAAAAACAGCCGAAAAACCTGCTTCAATTGCAACAATTCCCCCTGGTGTTGAACTCGTCGTTTTCGAAGACGGAAAAATAGGTCCGTTCGAACGACCCAAACCCGACTTCATGGAAAAACTAATCCATCAAACCATGACTCCAGAAGAAATTAGAGAACGCGCCAGACGCAAGGCCGAAGCCCTTCAGAAACCCGTCGACATCGAGGCTATTCTCAAAAAAGTGGAAGACCTCGCATCCCGTTCCGACTACTTCGAAATGCTAAACGAGCTTGCTGCTGTCGAAGATCGCAAACGTGAAGATCCCCGTATTTCATACAATCTTGGCATTGCGTACAAAGGACTCTATCAACCTTTAGAAGCAGAAAAACATTTCCGTTTCGCCATGACGCAAAACTCCGACTATGCGGATCCAGCTTGGCAACTCGCCCTGATGCTTCTAGACGAAAAAAAGTGGGCCGACGCAAACGATGTCTTTTCGGATGCACGGAGCCGCATGAAATCCGACGACAAACGCCGCACTGAATATCCTTACTATTCAGGCGTTGCGCAGTTTGGAATTCCATCGGACTTTTCAGCACGAAATAGTTTTAGTAGAGCCCTCCTTTGGGAAGACAATCTCGAACAATCACTCAAAGCATCGTCAGGGGACTTTCTCAAGAAATTACGAGAACGCAAAGATTGGTCTGTCATTATTCCTCTCGGAGTTCAATGGGAAGGCAACACACTCGGACTCACTTCTGATGCCATACTTCCTCCGGGATACACACAAAAAAACGTACTGCGTTCCATTGCGGGAGCCATGTTTTCTTGGGACCCTTCTGCAACACGTGAAGAACCAGGATGGTACAAAGGAGCAAGCGCAACGGCCATGTACGCCAAGCACTACCCTACACAATTCAAATCTTTTAACTCTATTATTTTAGGCACAGGAGTTTCTCAAATTCGAAAAACTTCCATAGAAGTTCCAGTTCCCGAAGACAAGAAAAACGACAAAAATGAAAAACCAAAAACAGAAATTCGCACACTCAAGTTCAGCGAAAACGTAAATGCGTCTATCATCGATGGCAACTTTCAACTTCTCAACATTGGAGCTGGCGTTAACTACCTCGAATTCAATAGCACCCTTGGCTACGAACGCAACAGTCCCAAAGGAGCAACGGCAACCGGCACTATTGTTGGTGCGGAACAATACGCGCTCAAACTTTGGCAAAACACAACTGGCCTCACTGCAGATCTCGATTCTGCATCCGAACAACGTCTTGCCCTCGCAACCAGCAACACAAATGGTCACTCATTTTCGGCAACACTCACTCCATCATTTACAATTCCATTTAGTGTTCTCACAAATGCCAAAATTGGCGTCGCTTTTGGAGCCAAGAAAATATTCTACGGTGCGGAAACCCTCTCGCTCAATAGTGCCACATCGCTCGCACTAACGCGTTTCATAACGCCCTGGCTAGTGGGAATAGGTACAGTAGGATATGAACTCGTTTTCGAAAAAGATTCACAACCCACCGATGCAGCAAGCCGCCTCATCAAAAAGCCTTCCGCAGGCCTCATGTTAAGCGGTCTATTCTAAGTCGTCATGCTACTTCTGTTGCTTTTCAAAATTTCAACAATCCGACACAGAGTGCAATTTTGTTCCGTTCAGCTTCGCTTATCTCTTCCGAAACAAGTATCAGCGGCTACACAATGCACTGGCTACTCTAGGAGGAGTTAAGCAAGCTCGGAGCAAGATGTACAGTCACAAAATACGCTGAATATGCCCATGGATGGGTGCGGAACTCAAGGATGAGTTCACGCCGAGCGTGCCAGTGCAGCCGCCCTCTCTACCAATCAACAACTCAAAAACCTAACACCTAAAACCCAAAGCCAACAGATAATTCAATCCGAGGCTGCCATACTCCCTCGTGATTCGAAAAAGTTCTGCCATCAATACTTTCTCGCGTTTCAAAAAAATCGGGCACAATTCTCCTCACACCCAACGCAGGAGTTGCTGTAATATACTTTGACAGAACAAATCGGTAACCAGGAACCAAATCAAATGCAAAACCCACTGTGCGACCACTCCGAGACTCTTCCACAGAAACACATCCATTTTGCTCAAATTGAGCAAAATACAGAGCCGCTTCTCCGCGTAAAAAGAAACCTCGCAAACTCAAACTCTGATAATACTGAGCAACCGAAGCTCCTGCTCCAACCACTTTTTGTTTCCAATCGCCAACAACTCTGCTTTGATAAAAAGAACTCAGGCCAAATGCCACGCCATCCATCGCAACATACTCACCTCGTATGCTCCCCCTCCTAGCCGCAATGTCAGCAGCATTCCATTCCACCAACAAAAATGGCCCAATCAAAGGCGACTGCACCGTCTGACCAGGCGAAATCGAAACAGGAATATCCTTTGCCATAGCCCGAATTTCAAATACAATGGCCGCAAAAGTCACAAACAAAATAGAAGTCATTTTCCTAATCATTATAAAAACACCTCAGAGCAACCTCCACGCGAGTGCAAGCCCAACTTTTAAGAGTCACAATTTGAATAGATTTTACTCGCCAATCGACAAAACTTGCAATGCTCCAGGCCGACTTCGAACAACATCAAGCCAGTGAATGACTCCCGACTTATCGGAAATCACAAAAGAGTGCTGCCCCACGGGCAAATTACCAACAAAAAATCTTACTAAACGAGGGTTTGAGCCACTCAGTGAAGGAACATATGAGTACTGCCCAATCGCTTGACCAGTCCAAGTGTCGCGTATCGCAAAACGGACATCGGCGTAATCCAGTCCCAAAGAGCCCAAATCCACGCTCACAAATGCGGTTCCGTTTTCACGAGAAAAACTCGTGCCGGTGGATCTTTCCATCTCGTCAAGGACGCTGGCGTCAAGCATTCTCAAAACAATTGGATTCTTCTTATCAACAACAACTCTACGATTCGCAAACACGCTTTCATCTGCCTCTAACCTTGAACGAGAAACCAGAGCAAATCCATTAAGCGATTCCGCACCAGTTCCCCAACGAACCTCAAGAAATTCCTGACTCACAGGAAAATATTGCGGTTCCATCGCATCTTTTTCTAAAACAATGGCTGCATACAATCTTTCTGAAGAAACCGCAGCATGACTAACACGAGCCCAAGTCGAAGATTTCTGTCCATCAAACCAACTTCGTACACCTGGGCTTCCAAAAATAAATGCCGAATCTCTTCTTGCAGAGTCAACAGTCTCATCAAAATTCAATAATTCCGTTTGTGAGACTTGCTTGTACATCGTCCTATCAACATCCAAAACAATGTCATTCTCAAAAGTAGTGGGTTTTGTGTGAATCACAAAACTTCTCCGACGACCATTTCCAAGAGCCACATCAACATCGACAAGATCATGTCGAACATTAAATACACAAAATTTTCCACTCAAATCAAGAGCTGTTTGCTCGCGTTTTGGCAACCCGTTCTGATCAAAAAACTTCACACTATATGTTTCAGTGCCACCGCGCACAAAAATCTTTGCACCTTTCAGATCAATCGGAAACTCTGCACTCAAAGTCGCGCAAAAACCAGACTGCATAACGCTCTGAACGCTATCAAATGACCGAGCCAAATCCTGAACAACAGCAACATTTTCAAGCACAATCTCAACATCGCGCTGTTCCGATGTTACAGTTACTGGAACAATCCTGCGGTTCAAGCGCTCTTTTTCATCCCAAACAATCACTTCAACACGAGCACCCAATGGCATCTCCGAAAACTGAAAAAAACCTTCCGCATCGGGTGAAATATCAATATCAGTCCCCCCAATACGCAACTTCATATTCCGAAAATCGGTACCAACCGGAGCAATCACCCGTCCCGAAATCGTTGCGCGCTTCGCACCCGTTGTGCTCTTCAAGGATGCCTGCCCAACATTTCCTGGAATTACTGTTTGACTCAAAGCGGAATCAATCGCAAAAGTGGGTACATTCGAAGCTGCCTTAGACACTAACGACTGAGTGCGCGAGATCTCCTCTTGCAAAATATTTTTCGCAGAAAATGCTGTATTTTTCGCATACATCACATCTGCCTTTGAGGCGGTAGATGCATCAGACTTTCCAACCTGAACAACCCAACCTTCACCTTGAATTCTCATCCGTTTCTCAGGCACAAAGTATTTCTTCGGATCGATTTCGTTCAGATTACCTCTATCAGAAAAAGAATAAGTCTTTGAAGGATCAAGTCTACTCAAAACAGGTCCATCAACAATCAAGCTGTCTGCCGCCGCAATAAAACGCCTATTTTTATCTTCTACAGAACTCCCGCTCAATATCTTGTCATAGGTATTTACCAAACCTCTCATTTGAACAGTATTCAGAGCATCAACATCACGCTCCGTCAACATCATCGTCTTATGCTTATGTGTTATAACTTTCTTAGCGTTTTCAATTTTTGCTATTTCAATTTCCTGCGGTAATGCCTCTTCAATAATACGAACAAGCGAAGCAGATGCAGATAATTCCGCTTGCTCACCAAATCCATCCGCAACAAGTGGAACTTCAGTACGATATTCAAACACCTCACTATCAGCGAATGCCGAGGTCACGCAAACAGCCGCTCCAAATGCTGCAAGAAAACTAGCCACATGGCCCATCTTTCTCTCCATTTGTTGTTGCAGCCGATTCATAAACAAGATTTTGCCTCCACAAAACTTTGCGCGAACCCATCCAGATCACCTGACAGACCATCGACAGAAACCTTCCCATATTAAGTATACAAGACAAAGTTGTGACTGCCCAAGCAAGCATCTTGAGGTCACCTGTCAAAAAATCCATTCATTTCAAATCCAGAAAAGCCAATTAAGGTAATGAATTTATAGAGGAAAATTTCATTATTTTTCAAGCAGACTCAAGGCCAACTGACTGTCCCGAGCCATCTGCGCCTTCAAATCCCTGACATCGGAAAATCTTTCCTCGCCCCTCAGGCGGTGTTTCACAATAAACCGAACAGCCTTACCATAGACGTCCGCAGAAAAGTTAAAGATATGAGCCTCTGCACGGTACTCAAGATTTGCACCAAAGGTTGGACGCACACCAAAACTCATAACTGCAGGTAAGGGCATAGAACCGTCATCAAAGGCAACATAACCTGCATACACTCCCGACAACGGAAGAATCATGTCCAAATCATAGTGACCCAAGTTCACCGTAGGATAACCTAGCAAGCGCCCCCGTTGATCGCCCTTAATTACAACACCAGCCAACGAAAAAGGACGTGTCAGATAAATTTCTGCGGTTTCCATTTCTCCATTCGAAATCAAACGTCGAATTTCCGATGATGAAACAACACAACCATTCCGTTCAAAAGCCTCCTCACGAAACACTTCAAAGCCCTGCGCTCGTCCAATGGCTTTCATGACATCGAAGTCACCTTTCCTATCTTTTCCAAATCGAAAGTCAAAACCCAAAAGAACCTTGGAAAGGGTTAGGTTTCGACACAAAACATCAGTGCAAAACTCTCTCGCTCCAAGTTGCGAAAACTCCATGGAGAAATTCTGAACCAACACAGTATCAATTCCAAAATCCAAAATCTGCTGCACGCGCTCATCAAGAGAGCACAGCAGAGCGCTCTTCATTCCAGGAACAAACAACTTCGTAGGGTGAGGAAAAAATGTCATCACAACTGTAGGTCGACCAGCCGCTAGTGCCTTTAGCGAAGCGAGAAGGTGACGATGCCCAAGATGAACACCATCAAAATTCCCTAAAGAAAGGGCAACCGGCGCTTCGCTCCTTAGGGTTGCCAAATTCCCGTACGCACGCCAATCCAACCGAAACATTGGTCTTTAACCTCGAAATCTTAAAAAAAAAGTCCAGCCCGAAAGGAGCTGGACTTTTTATTCGAAAAGCCTACATCAGGCTTCAGAAGCAGAACTGCCTACACGGCTCGAAATACGGGCCGCTTTTCCCTTCAATGCACGAATATAATATACACGAGACCTACGTACCTTACCACGAACCTTTATTTCCACGCGGTCAATCAAAGGAGAATTCACAAAGAAATTCCGATCAACTCCGATTCCGCCTGCAGAAATCTTTCGTACCATAAAGGTAGAATTCGTTGTTCCCTTACGAAGACGCAAACATGTGCCTTCAAACCCTTGAAGACGAAACTTCGGAGTACCGTCCTTCTCATTACCTTCACGAATCTTCACCCAAACACAAACACTGTCACCAGCGCGGAACGAGGGAAGTGGATTCTTGCGAACATGCTTCGCTTCAAATTTTACAAGATCTGGATGTTTCATAGTCAATCCCACCGGCGACGTTTCAAGGTCACTCAAGAAGTTGGAACTTAATGGTCGGGGTGACAGGATTTGAACCTGCGACCTCCTGCACCCCAAGCAGATGCGCTAGCCAGGCTGCGCTACACCCCGAATCCAAAGCTCCAAAAACACTAAACACAATACCAATTACTTGGTAAGAGCCTTTTTTGCAAGCTCAACAACACGTCCAAATGCACCAGCATCCTCGATAGCGAGCTGCGAAAGCATCTTACGGTCAATACCAACATTGGCCTTCTTCAAACCATTCATTAGCTGGCTATAAACCAGCCCATGCGTTCGGGAAGCAGCATTAATACGCTGAATCCAAAGAGCACGAAACTCACGCTTCTTTACACGACGATCACGATACGCATAAAGAAGGCCGCGACGCACAATCTGAAGAGCTACCCTAAAAAGCTTGCTACGTGTTCCACGATAGCCTTTTGCCAACTTCAATATCTTCTTGTGGCGGCGGCGAAGCTTAAATCCCCGTTTTGCCCTTGCCATAAAAATCCCTTCTCCTAAACGACAACCGGAGTCCCTATTACGGGAACTTGCCTCCCGGCAATCAGTTCTCTAGTACAAGACTTCGCTACGTCCAATTGACGCAAAAAAATCTCAAAAACTATTCGGCAGGCAACGCCGAACAAGCCTTATATTCGCAGCTGTCAATATACGACCACGACGCAGACGATTTTTTCGCGCTCGTGTACGATTGCTAAGCAAGTGACTACGGAATGCGCAAGGACACTTGACCTTCCCAGTCCCGGTCACTTTATAACGCTTACGTGCACTTTGCTTCGTTTTCATCTTAAGCTTACGGTTCGTACGAACAATACGCTTGATCCTCTTAATTCTTTTTGCCGACTTTGCCACGGTTCAGCTCCTCTTCATGAAGACATCTTGCCTTCATCTCTCCTCGGATTGGTGGGCCCGGCCGGATTCGAACCGGCGACCAATAGCTTAAAAGGCTACTGCTCTACCGACTGAGCTACGAGCCCGCCGGACTCCCGATTAGGAGTATCCGACATCATCAAAACTTCAACACACAAACATAATTATGTGCGTTCCAAATATCCAGCAGTACAGCACAACTCAGTCAAAAATGCTGTCTACTAAAAATACCCGAAGCAAAGAGATCCACGAAGAGAACTTCGAGGATCTCAAAATTAGAAGGTTGCACCGTGCTACTCTCCCACACCTAGAGGTGCAGTACCATCGCCGCAGGCGAGCTTGACTTCGGAGTTCGGAATGGGATCCGGTATTTCCCCGCCGCTATCGGCACAACCAAAACCTTCATAGACAAA
>CAIZES010000240.1 GCA_903932045.1 uncultured Silvanigrella sp.
AACTGCGTCAACTTCTACAGCGTTTTCGGTGCTAGTGAACAGAGAATAAAAAAAGTTCACCAATACATTTTAGCTCAACGAACTACAAATTCCATTTCGCCAGTGACTTCGCCAACATTTTCCAGCCAATCTTGAGCACGCATCTGAACCCTGTATTTTCCAGGTTTCATAGCCCAACGCAAACTCCAATTGCCATCAACAGAAAGATACGACACCGGACGCCATACAAAATTTGGCGAGCTATTTTCGGCAATTCCAACTTCGACCCTACGAATTCCGGCCGAATTCACATCAAACACATTGCCAGAAAGCATCAAAAATCCGGGAGGCACCTCGCCCAAATTCGCTTGAATGACATTCACTTTCATGCCAAGAAGATTTCTCTCAACATCCCTGCGATAAAGCACAATGCGATCCGAATTTTTTTCGGTTGAACTCCAAAGCATTTCAATATCTGAATTTTCAATGCGTCGCGCGTCGTCAATTTTCTGCGCATCAACAACAACTTGAGTTGGTGCAACGCGCTTACCTGGAAAAGTAAGATACTCCGAAAAATATTGACTACCGGTAACAGGAAGTAGCGTTCCAAAATATTCTTTTCCAACACGCAGTAAAGGAAACAAACGCTCCATTTTTGATTCACGACTTTTTGAAATTCGCAAAATTCCGTAATCGGAATGGGCGTCAATTCCCGAAATCCGGGAAATAAGCGAATTTCCAGAGCGCTCCCAGCCCTTAAAAATTGGCTCCCCTTTCTCATGAAGGGAACCCCAACTTGCTCGCTCAACACCACGATCATCGGAAAACAGAAATGCCAAATGTGGAAACCATCCCTTGCGCAAAAATTGCGAACCGCTTGCAATGGATGAACCACTCCAGTCTAAAAAACGATATCCAGAAGCTATGGGCAGGTCACCGCCTTCGTTGGCGATAGAATCGGTTTCGGTAATTTCAACATCCGTGGTGGCCTGTTTTCCAACAAATGCCGTTCCAGCATTGGCTAAAAACTTAAGTTGAAAAGTTTTTAGACTTCCACCATAAGTTGCAATACCCGCACCACCTGAACCAAATATTTGCGACTTCTCGAAATCAACATAGCCTTTGTCTTGAACTGAAACCGCAGCTCCAGAAACCGCAGCTCCAGAAACCGCAGCTCCAGAAACCGCCACACCCCTGGCATCTGTCGCACCCGCATAACGAATTTGGGCGTACCGAAACGAAGCACGACCGCTTCCGAGAACTTCAATTCCTTGCCAACTGCCATTTCCGGCAAAAACCCGTGCAGGGTTTGGACTGTAGGAATAGTCTTCCATGGACGAAAAAAGAACAGGCTGAACAGGACTTCCGTCCACATCAAGCAAGCCGCGCACAACAATTCCGGCACCTTGAGCAAAGCGAAACACACGTGCCGGACCAACAATAAGCTTCGCTTCGCGAGCAATTTTAAAAGGCTTTTCAACATAGAAATCACGAATTTCGAATGGGCTACCCATTCCGTACACCGGAAGTTCCAGTTGCCCATCCAACCGACCACCCGAAATGCGCAGAATTTTTTCGTGCGTGCCTCTGAATTGACAATGATCGGATT
Source organism: uncultured Silvanigrella sp. (assembly GCA_903932045.1). Classification (GTDB taxonomy): domain Bacteria; phylum Bdellovibrionota_B; class Oligoflexia; order Silvanigrellales; family Silvanigrellaceae; genus CAIZES01. The sequence goes on from CAIZES010000240.1 coordinate 1,589, forward strand.
CACTGGGTAATGCAGAAATTGGAAGCCTTGCCACACCATAATTTCCGGAAATTTCCACGTTTCGAAGCGGGGGCATAGGATCGGTTGTGGATGCAGAAATTCCAAGTGCTCCGTTGTTCAGAATTCGAGACTCCGAAATTGCCGCAACACCAGCAACAATTTCAACGCCATTTTTTGCATTATCGCGAATAACAGATCGAACAATTGTGACGTACGAATCGCGACTCTCGGAATTTTGAATAAACATTCCGCTTTCAGAACCACCGCCAATTTCCGAGTCTTCGAGGCGCACAACGCCGCCCTCAACCGACACGCCCGGAGCAACGCATCCAAGAATGAGGGATTTTCGAAAAACAACTTTACTGCCAATCACTTTAAAACAACTCTGCGAATTACGCACAAGAATTGACGTCATATCCAGAGACGCACCGGGCTCGACAATCACGCCACCCCAAAGCTGGGCGCTTGAGGAACCAAAAACAACGCGACCCTCTGGGGAATCGGAACCTTGAACCTTCAAGACCCCTTTTACAATGAGAGAAGCCCCTGCATCAAAAGATATCTTGACGCCTTTTTCCACAACAAGTTCTGCACCGGAGGCAATTTCAAAGCGAGACGCAACACGATGCTCGGTTCCAGTGTTCCACAAAATCCGGTCGCGCAAAACTCCAGAGTGAATTTCGGGGGACGCGGCAAACCCCAAATTCCACCAAGACAAAAGCAGCAAAAACACAAATGTCAACTTTGGCGAACGCGACAACTTTAGCGAACACCACACCAAATTTGGAGAATGCGATAGTTTTTTCATTTCAGAACCTCAACCGATTCCATCGAAAGTCGATACCCAAATCCACGTTCGAAAGCCAAACGAGAACTCTCCAAGTCCGTACCTTCCGAAAAATCTTTAAAAACCAATACAAGTCGGCGAACATAATTTTTTTCATCGGCATTAACGTCTTTTTCGAAGCGCCAACCTTTTGCAGTTAGAATTTGCCGAAAATACGAAAATTCTTGCGCAGCTCCCACAGCATCTTTATCCACCAAAATTCCGTATCCCACCCTCACAAGGTCGCCAGAATCGCCTTTTGAAAAACGCTCCCAAGTTGAAATTGGCACATTGGGATCTTTTCTAAGTCCCAAAGTGAGTTTGGCCAAAAATTCGCGTCTCTCTCCAACTTTCCAAAGCGGAGCTGTAAAACGAACATCCTCACCAGGACGCGCCTCCACCGATTTTCCATCGAAACGAGCATCCACAGTTTTCACGCGAAAATATTCGTCATCCAAAACCGGCATGGGAACAACAATGCCCATGGACTCTGGACCTTCATCCAGGGCACTCACAACAGCAAATTTCAGCTGAATATGCACTTCAGTTTCGTCGAAATTTTTACCTCGTTCCGCAATTCTTTTCAGAACACCAAGAGCCATAATGAGCGCCACAAAACAGGTAAGCACAAAAAATACGAATCTTTTTTTAGAACGAAAAATGTTAGACACGCTCTCACCCTTCTCACTCTATTTTCTGCTGAATTCACCCCAGCAAAAAAGTCTTGCGAACAAAAACAACAGCCATGACAAACGAAATCCAAACAACGGCAACACGAAGCAAAAACACCAATTCCCACCAGCGTCCGCCTCTTGTCGCTGAAGGTTCACTATTGTTCCGAAAAAAATAGTGATTCAGAAATTCGAACAGAACAAATGCAAATGGAATGAAAAGCAAACCATCGGAAATCCAATGTTTGAAGGCCATGGAACGAGCCACGGCCATTCCAATGGAAAAAACAACTATCAAGCAGCCAACAAGCACACGTTGCCATCGTTTTTCCAGCACAAAAACAACCGATGCTAAAGCAATAACCGACCCCACATGACCACTGGGGAAACTTCCGGAATAATGTCCTTTCGCAAGCGCCAGGCTTCCTATTTGATACCACTGAGAAAAAGACTGTGTTCCAGCCACAACAAGATATGGCCTAGGGCGTGCAACCAACACTTTTATTCCGTGTAGCGCAAGCGCCAAAATGGACGACGACACCACTAAAAAGCCCAACCTGTTGCTCCATTCAGCAAAACGCTGTTCCCACCTTTTTGTTCGGGAAGCAAAATAAAACAACACAATCACAATTGTAAAAATGTTACCAATATCACCACCGCCAAAAGCATGTCCTTCAGCACAACTTTGCTCCATAAAACGAGAATAAGATTCCCAAGAATTTTGATGCAAAAAAGACGTCCAAGAGAAATCCACGGCAGGCAAGAGAACACCCAGAATCACAAATACCAAAATCCAGAAGCATACTCTGATATAAAAACTCTTTTGCGCGTTCAAAATAGACCTCTCCTTATTAACCCTTTACTGTGCCCTTATTGGTTAGAAATCACCAAATCGGCACGCACGGGAAAGTGATCGGAAACGGATAAATTCAAAACCTCTGCCCCGGCAGCGCGTACTCCGTTCCGTCCAAAAATATAGTCGAGGCGCACACCCGGACGATTGTACGAGGGAAACGTTGTTCGACCGAAAGTCCGGGAATCCAAAAACATATCAGACGCAAATGCGGCGATGTCACGCACAATTCGCGAAGGCGGCGTGGCATTCATATCTCCCGCAAACACCACGGGGCCTTGCAACGATTCCACATACTGCCTCAAAAACAAAACTTCACCCAATTGAACGCGAAACAAATACCAACCCCAGGCAAGATTTTCAGAAAGTGTTTTATCTTTTGCCCTACCGGCTATGAGGCGTACAGACAAAACATTCACCCGCACACCCCCAACATCCACAACAGCATGAGTGAATGCGCGATGAGAATTATAAGCCTGATATTTTTCTTCGTTACCCAAACTCAGTGAAGCCTGATGCGATGGAAATAAAACCTCCCGAAAACTAAGAACAGGCAACCGGGTTGCAATTGCGGTTTCAAATTGTTTACCCATCATAAATTTGTAAGGCTTGAATCGTTCCGTAACTAAATCCAGGTCGCGCCGTCCCAAAACGTTTTCCGATAACAGAACAACGTCCGCATCCATTGTTTTAACAGCATCAACCAATGCACCGGCGCCAGAAAAAAAATAGCGTTCGTTTAGAGTAGCAACAGAAAGACGCTTTCCGGCTGAAGCCGGTTGACCATAACTCAAAAAAGAACGCGCCGAATAGTCGCCACAAACAGGACAATAAAGAGTGGTTAAAAAAACTAGACCGAAAACAAACTTCCGCCAGCGAAAAATCCAACCCACCACAGCAACCAACAACACCACCAATGCAAGAGCTCTTGCAGGAATGAATGTCAGCATTTGCAGAATGGAGCCGCGCGGTAACAGATCAAACCACGAAAGCAACTGAACAATCATGGCAAAAAACACAAAAAAAGCGAGAAACAAAACCACAACGCCAAGCAGATATTTCAAGAGTTTCATGAATTCCTCCGAACACGCGTAAATTTTGCACATTCACAACATCGACGCAAGAAATTGCAAAAAAAAAAGATCCTCAACAAGGACCTTTTTTACAGGCAAATCAAAAGATACAACTTGGACTTGTTAGCGACGTCCGCGCTCCAATTCTTCCTGATAGCGCAAGGAAAATAGCACCCACGGCTGAACCGAAAGACGATGAAAGCCAATAGGTTCACCGGTTCCCTCGCAAATGCCGTAGGAACCGTCGTTTGCCTCAATTTTGCGAAGTGCACGTTCCACAAGAGTAAGCTTGCTTCTTTCGTGTTCCGCAAGAGTCATACCCACATCTTGCTCGGTTTCAATAGAAGCCTTATCGCCATCATCGGCCAAATCGTCGCGACTGATTTGATAGGCTCCCGCGGCTATGCGGGCCTGCGACTTCTCAACGAGAATAGCGCGTTCCTTTTCTAGAACTTCCTTGAGTTTCAACACTTCTTCTTCTTTTAGAAGTTGAACTTCTTTTTCTCTCGAACGGATCACCATCTTTGGGAACCCCCATGATTGTCAAAACGAAAAAACAGAATGGCAGATGGTATCACTAAGGAAGGCTCGGGACAACGGGTATACCCCCATAGGCGTCGGACATTGTTTCTTCTCGAAAATCTTTGCGCAATTCCAAAACACTCTTATTTGCCCCCGCCTGCCTACTCCGTATCACAAACCCATCGGGTCCTCGCGCCTTTCCCTCAATTACTGCGTCATCAAAATTGACCACCGAAATTTTCTTTCCATTTGCATCAACCATTTGGCCCTGCTCTTTTGCATCGTTTTTAACCTTTTGTTCGGAGGAAACACCGCCCTGACCCACAGCAGTTACAGAAGGAGCTGCTGTTACAGAAGGAGCTGCTGTTACAGAAGGAGCTGCTGTCGCAAAACCACAATTCAAAAAAAACACCCCAAACAACGCTGTCAAGCCTGTCTTTTGCAAGGTATTTCCAGTTCGACATGCATTTCTACTCATTCGCAATGTCATTCTAAAATTCGTCATGTTCATCGAATGGCATCCTCCAAACTTTCCACATCATCCCCAGTTCCCAAAGGTTTTTGATGTTCAACCTTGGGTGCCACGGTAAGAGGGTCGGCAGGGCTGGCATTTGCAGAAGCACTCACAGGAGCATTTGCAGGTGCATTTGCAGGAACAGCTGCAGGACTATTTGAAACGGCAGCCTTTTGCTGCTCCCTAGCCTGACTCGATTTCTTAGCCAGCTGTCGAAGTTCATCATCGCTCAATTTGTTCAATTTCTTTTTCGCAATCAACGAACGCAACTCTTCACGCATCCCCAGAGCCCGTTCCATTGTTGTGCGTTCCTTAGGAGCCACTTTAAGGTAGGCATCCATATGTGTCAGAGCCTTCTCGTAGTTTTCGAAACGATCCCGCTCAATCACCGCTAGGTTGTAGTGAACCAATGCCGCCCGTGGGTTATCGGCTGCTATTTTTTCGAGACGCTCACGAGCCTGAACAGACTGCCCCTGAACATCAAGCACCAACGCCTTGCCTATTTGTGCATCAGTATTGCTAGGCTGGATTGCAAGAACACGCTCAAATCCAATTCCAGCCTGCGAAATGTTCCTATTTTGAAAGTAGAGCACAGCCAGACTCATTTGCGAAGGAACATGACCCGGATTCACTTCCAAAGCCTTTCGCCATTGATCGCGCGCTGCAAAAGGATCATTCAAATAGTAATAGGCCAGCCCTTTTAAACCAATAACATCAGGATCGCGAGGCTGCACTTGCAAAGCGTTATCGGCAAGCAACAAAGCCTCCTGTGGACGCCTAGAAAAAATGTACACCTTAAGCAGAGTTTTCATGCCCTCGGCGTTTTTAAAATCCATTTTGATAACACCGCGCGCCTGTTCAGCCGCTTCATCAAAATGCCCTGCAATCAACCCCAGCTCCGCAACCGAAGCCATAAGTTCGATGCTCAGTTCTTTGCGCTTTTGCAACTCTTTGCGTGCCTCTAATGCCTGAGTTGCTGGCAATACCGACATCGTACTCCGAGCGTCGCGGGAAAATTGTAGCGAAGCTTCGCCTCCGCTTGGCGCAATTTGAGCAACCGGCTTTGGCGAACTCGCACAAGCCTCCAATAAAAAGAACGCACACAAAAAAAGTCCGTTTTTCGTTAAGAGTCCGTTTTTCGTTCTCATGTTCAACTCCCCAAATCTAGCATCAACACCCACGCCGCGCCTCAATCTTTTAACACCTGAGTTGTTTCGGGAACCAAAACAATTTCGCTATCGTAATACGTTGGCGAAGGCATTTCAGTAATCACTGTTCTAAACTCAGCTGGCCTCAATACGGCCAATTTATCATGCAATTTTTGCTGAAACGGCGTAATTGCCTCGCTCTCATTACTCTTTTGCCACGCCGCCGCGTACAACTTTGCAGCTTCATCGGCCATGGGAAGAGCAATTTTCTCAACATTCGAACGAAACTGCTCAACATCGGACGGAGAAGCGTCGGCCGGAACTGCCGCTTTCAATAGCACATTCGACAAAAATTCGCGGATCTCAGCAATTCGATACAACGCAGCTACGCCCGCCTCAGCATTTCCGAGTTTAACAATTTCTGCGTATTTTTGTTCCACAACCTGAGCTTTGGCACGAATGGCCGCAAACTCATCAACAATTTCTGCGCCATTTTCGATATGGGCAGTGTACCATGATCCAATTTTTTCGTCCAAAGCAGAAAATTGAACAAGTGCAAGCAAACGGACGCCTTCAAGAGCAACTCCCGTCCTACCCTTTTCGGGAAGTCGCTGCCAAATGCTAACACCTAATGCAGCGCTTGACACTGCCCTGCGTTTGTCTCCCGATTTTAACGCAGTATCAGCAGCCAGACCATACATATGAACAGCCATTTTAGGATCGCGAGGTAGCGATTTTTCGGCTGCCTGCAAAAAAAGTTTCACAGCTTCGGAAAATTTCTTTGAATCGAGATTTACAGTTGCTGCAACAAATAGAGCCTTTGTTTCACTGGAATGTCCTGGAAAGAAGACCAGATAATCCTGTATATCTCTCAAAGCCATGGAAGAGTCGCCAATGCCGTAGCGCTGCTCAGCAGCACGCAACATAATGTCGGCCGACACTGCGTTCTTTGGATTTTCCCTAGAAAACTTCTCATATCCCGCCGAACTTTCCAAAAATCGTCCCAACGAATCGTTGGCGCTTGCCACCATATACAGTGCGTTTGGCACCAGGGGTGAGGTTGGATACTGTGTCATCAGAATGCGCAACACAGAAATTGCCTCATCGATTTTGCCAATTTTAAAGCGATTTCCTGCTGCATTAAAAAGTGCCTTTGGAGAATCGGGGTCATCCTGAAATTCCCTTTGATACGCCAAAAACAAATCGGCTGCTTTTGCACGTTGATCTTTTTCCTCCAATGCAAGTGCCTTAGAAAAAATTGCCCCCTTTAGGACTTGAACAATTTCCTTGCCAACAAGCGCCTCGTTTACCCCCGCAATTGCCAAAAATGCTCGGCTGTCTGAAATTGCATTGTCCCAGTCTTTCCGTTCCAAATACACCTTCAGCACAAGCCGCAAACCATCGCGAACCTCCACACTTTTGGGATAATGTGAAGCCATTGTCATCCAACGTTTTCTGGCACCAATATAATCTCCAAATGCATATACAATGCGCGCAGCTCGGTGAGAAAATTCCAAGTTTTGTTTGTCATATGGAAACAACCGCAAAAAGATATCAATGCTGCGCACAAGTTTTTCGTGTGTTGCTGTGAGAGGAATTTTTTCTGCTGCTTTGCCGGCTTCTGGTAGGTTTGGCGGCTGGGACTTTGCCAAAACCTTGTCCAAGCAAGCAATCGAATTAACAACCGCATCGTTTGTGTATTTGCCCTTCAAGCCCTGTCCTTCATCCAAATCAACAGCACGCAGGTAACCGTCGGCAGCCTCTAAATATTGCCCACGCCGTGCCAAAATTTCTGCCCTAAAAAAATGCGCATTATAACTTTCGGGAAGCGTTCCAAACATTTCTAGATAAATACCGTAGGCAACAAGAGCATCGGCATAACGTTTTTCACGATTGTATTTTTGTGCCTCGGCATGAAAGCGCTCAGCCCATCCTTTAAACTCTTTCCCCAAAATTCCATCACGCGAGGCCAAAGCTTGCGCATCGTTTGCAAATTTTTTAGTCCATGCAGAGTCGGGGCCCAAGGATCGCGCCATAACCGATAAATTTTGGAGCAATGCCTCGGTTTGACCCTGTTTTTCAAACAGCTCTGGAACATGAGCGTAAAACTGAGGCAAACGAACATGATCCGACGCCTGTGAAATCAACTTTTGATAGATTGCAACAGCCTGGCTGTATTCACCGTTTTCGGAATATTGCCAGGCCAAACGCTCGAGCATTGTCACGTACAACTCATGCTCGTTCAGTCCCTCAAAGTAGGCTTCCGCACCTTGCACGTCGCCCAAATCGGCAAAAACAAGGACCATGTCACGAAGAGCATCACGCCTGAGATCTTTCAAAACCTTGTCGTCACTCTTTCCTTCTGCGCGTTTCACAACAAGCTTAAATGCAGCCAAACTTTTTCCAATATTTTCTTTCACCTTTGCTTCGCCGCCCGAACGCATATTAAAATACGTCCATCCCAACTTATAAACAGCGTAGTTGTATGCGTTTGGATTTTTTTCTTTGTAATCCATTACTTTCTGATAGGATTTTTGCGCATCTATAAACTTTGCCTTAGAAAAATGGTACTCGCCCAATGCGAGATATGAATCCGAAACAAGGTCAGAATTTGGAAAATTCGCAATAAGTTTTTCGAAGTACAGAGCTGCCGAAGAATCCCCCAAACTTTGTGAGAGCAAAAAACCAAGGGTAAAAAGAGCCTCGGCCGTGCGAGTATGAGTTGGATATTCTCGCACCACAGCGCGTAAAGCATCAACAGCAACCAAACGCTGCTGTTCTGCAAAGTCTCGTTTAAACACAGGCTCAGCACCCTTCATGCCAGCTTTTTGCCATTTATCGTGTGCATCGTTAAATTTTCGAATTTCCAATTCCGTTGCGAAAGCTTGGCGCTCCATCTGGATTTCTGCCAAACGTAACAAAAGCTCCAAGCGCTGTTCCTTACTGGGTCGTGTTGCCAAAATTTGCCGAATACTATCGGCAGTCTGACGTCGCAAATCGTCGGCAAGAGATTGTTTGTTAAACTCTTCAGCATCCATGCTTCCCGGACGCGCAGCAAAAACTGAGTTTTCTAAACTCCCACGTGATGCAGCCGCCGAAGCCCTAAAATACCACGCAAAGTCGGATATTCCAGGAGCGGCAACATACCCTTGCGCAATGTCACGAGTGCGCGAAACACCCAAATTTGTTGAATTTCCGGTTTTTCGCTTGGCGGCTTCGGGATTTACGGTTTGCACAACTTGGCTTTTTCCACTGGTAGAACGCATCTCTTTTGTGGACAAATCCTTCAATAAGGTGTCGCGAGTGAAGTCGGAAAGTTCAACATCGACCCCTTGGTCGCTTGCTAAACTGGAGCTCAACAACTGCCTTTGCCCAGGCGGAAGTTGCGCAGGCTGAACCTTTGGACTCTGTTTCGTCTGCTCCTCTAATGAAGACGAAACAGCATCGGAATCAACCTTTTTTTTCTTCTTCGACACCCCCTCTGCAATAGCTTCGGTTCCGATGCCAACAAATAAAACAGCCAAAAAAAACGAATTCAGCCATTTTCTGTTCTGGCTCATAACGTCACTTCCTTTCCTCACTCCGTACTTTACAAGCATCTAAGGCGTATAGTCTTGACACTTAGACTGCTCGCGAAAAACATAATGACCCAATTCATCAAACCAATATTCATTTTTGTCTTGAATCCAATTGCGCAACACATTTTGTCCGGCATCGGCAAATTCCTGCTCCCGCGTTCCAAATTCATTTCCTGAAACCGACCGCCCTTTTCCAACAACAACATCTTTTGTTGCTGTGAGAACTTCGAGGTGCAAAAAGCGCATGCGCATCAGGGTCTGGTCTAATATTTTTGCGTAGGATTGAAGTCTATTCTTGACTTGATATCCAATGGACAAACGCATGATTTTTTCAAATTCACTCAATGCATAGTCAATGCGATCTTTTCCACCAGGATATCGTTTATCAGTTTTGAATTTGAGTCGTTCATTTTGTGTTTTTTCCAGATCACTTAAATAGTCACCAACACCAACCTGCCGTAGCAGTGTTGCCAGCACTTTTGGGCCCAATCCTATGTTTTGAGGCGACACTCCTGCAGCGGCATTTTCCGCTATTCGAGAATATCGTTCCAGCGACTCTTGGGCTGGGAAATTTCCATAGCGAAGAACAAGTCCTCGCAAAATATCGCCTTCGTCTTGGGTGTGAGCAATAAACTTCGAAATTTTTGCCTTAGCATTCTCAAAGTCACACAACCAATACGAAACTACGGCATCCAAAAAACGCACATCGGGATTAAACATCTCAGCAAAAAATGAACTCTGAGCCGCATATGCCGCTCCCATGGCACGATTGGGAAAACCCGCCATAAAGAACGCCCAGCTTTGCTCGGAAAGCGACTCATAAAAAAGCAGCGAATCTTGACGCAGTGTTCGATAGTACGCCAAAGACTCATCAAACCGACCTTCTTCATACAAGAGTCGAGCAATTTGCAGCACCGAACGTTCGCGCAACGTCGCAATTTCAAACTTAGACATTCCTGCCTGACGCTCAGCGTCAGTGGCATCCATGGCAACTGCAATTTGAAAGGCCGTAATTGCCTCTGCATGTTTTCTTTGCGCCAAATAGTTTGCACCCTCAATAAATTTTGTTCTTCGATAGTCGAAGGAATCAACACCCACCTTTGAAAGCCAAGCCAAACTCTCCACAGAATTTCCGGCCGCAAAGTAAGACGAACCTCGAAAATATGCAAAACGTGAATCCGTTGAAGCCGCCAAGACAGATCCATCCAATGCTGCGGCAATTCCTGCCAAAGTAATTTCATCCCTTGGAGATCGGGATCCAAATTGCTGAACAAAAATTTTCCAAACCGGCAAAATGTCTTTTTCTTTCACCAAATTTGGTCGACGTAAAACAGCTCTTCGTATAAGCGGCAGGGCAACATATCGCAACCCCCTATCGTACGAATGCAACACAGCCATTGCAACCAGAACAACAGCTTCGTCTTCCGAACGCAAGCGACTCTTAGAAAAAGAGGCATATATTTGCACCAGTGCAGAAGCTCTCTGATACCCACTCAAACTGGGAGCCGCCAGAATTTTTTCCCACATCGCGTTTTCTAATTGACGCGATGCTTCTGCTGCCGGCGAACTTTCCACTGCTGAAGCTTGTGCCAATGTTCGGGTTTGAGCAAAGGCAACACTCGCGTTCATTCCTAAAGTCCAACCCAAAAAACAACCCAAAAAACAAAGCAAAAAACAAGCGGAAAAGAGCGAGCCAACCAACTTTTCTAAGCGAAAATGTTTTGGCATTTATTGATCCCCGCCCCAAAGAAAGACCCCCATTCCAAGCGTAACAAGCCAAGCATGACGAGTGCTTTGCAATTTCTCGCCGTTATTTTCGCGAGTTTCGGTAAAAATATGATCCCATCCATCAACTCGTACGCTGTATTTTTTTCCAAAAAAGAAGCGCTGACCAATACCAAGAATTCCTGGAACCTCATTGCCGCCGGTTGTTTTTAACATTCCAGTTCCAGCAGAAAAATAAAGGTCGGAATAAATAATTGCGTAATCTAGAAAATTGATTTTTCCGTAAATGGGAGCAAATACCAAGTGTCCAGACGCCGCACTGTTCAAGCGAACAAACGACGGCTCAATATGGGTGGGCGATTGGTCTTTTTTGTAATAAACAAGCCTGGACAGCGCATCTAAGTCGGCAGAGTTGGACGATGAAAAAGAGGTGTACCCAAACTCCATTCCAAGATATTCATTAAAGAAGAGCCCGGTGCGAATAGACATGCCGTAGGTCTTGCTATAAGCCTCGTTCAGTAACACTCCCCCCACTGCCGACACCTCAGGACGAAGCGCTTTTCTAAAAAAGCGATTTTGAACAACCATAGGCGGCCTGGAAGTTACCGCATCCAAAGACGAATTTGCTGCTGGCGCAGAATTGGTTTCTCCAAATGCAACTGACGCAAACAAAGAAAATACAGTAACAAATGCATACAAAATAAGGTTTTCTATGCTTAAATATGACGCCACAAGTTCTCGTGCGTGCCGCTGATACATAGGGCCTCCTCTAAGTTGCCCTCAATAACTATCTGCACATGTGCTCGGAACTTTTTTTGGAAAACTTAAGGGAAGGTCAGTTGCTAGTTATTGTGAGAAGTTAGACCAAGACACAAAGACAGTGCTTGAATGCTGAAAAAACCCCCAGCCACTGGAGTTCATTGCTGTGTCAAAATTTTCGACACCTTCCAAAGACGAGCCAGGCAGAGACGTGCTAGCATGTTCGAAGTTCACTGACATGTTTGGAAAGTTGTTTTCATTTCGGAATTCCTTTTTGTGGGATTCCCTTAGGAGGAAAATCATATGAGAGCTTCTATTGCTTCAATTTCCGCAACAACGTTTGCTGTCACACTTGCTATTGCAGGTTGTACAAAAAGCAAAAGTAGCGATCCTGCTCCCGAGCAACCCGCTGCACAAGGCGCGCCTCAAGCTCCTCAAGCTCCTCAAACAACGCAACAAAATGGCCAAACCCAAATTCCACAAACTCAAACCCAAGTTCAGGTTCAATTCCAACAACAGCAGCAACAAATTCAGGGTCAAATGCCCTTTCAAGTGACCCAACAAGCATTTTCAATGCGCCTTTTCACATCTATTGTTGGTGAACCCGACCTTGAAGTTGCGCTTTTTCCAAATATGAAAGACGCCAACGGCAACGACGTTGTCCTCCCATATACCGTGGATCCCATTATGGCAGGCACTCAAATTGCCATTCCCTCAAACTCCCGCGTTTGGGGCAAGATGAAGTTGGTATCTGGAGGACAGTCGGTATTTACTGCTGGCGGTTTCATTCTTCCCAATGGCGTTCAATATGCAACCACCGCAATGGGTCTTGTGCAAAGCGACGACATCCTGAAGGCAAACTGGACTTCATACGGCATTAACGGACTTATTGGCGCAGGCGCGGGCTCGGCAATTGGCCTCATTCTTGCTCTCACCACGGGCGACAAAAAGGTTCAGGCATGGGAAGTTCTCACTGGAACTGGCGCGGGTGCAGCTTTAGGAGCACTTTCGGCCATGGCTTGGCCAACCAATGGCGACCGCCTCATCTCCATTAAAGCCGACAACACACTGGCGCCTATCAGCGTGTACTTTAATCTCTCAAATCCATCGGCAGTTCCGGGATACAAAGTTCCCCAACAACAGCAACAACAACAGCAACAGCAGCAGACACAACCTGCTACGAAATAATGCTTCCCCCACACGCCACGGGAACAAGCTCATAATTTTGTTCACCCAAGCCAATACTTTGTGCATAATCCAAAATAATGCGCCAGTCCGTGCGCGGGTGTAAACAATTCAATTTGTCGTCGCTTGCCGCCGTTTGCTTTTCACCAAGCACCGATGCACTTAAGGTTGGAGCTTTGTTCACAAGGTCTATACAAGCGCGGTCCAATGCCACAGGATCAGTGCTCGCCAATATTCCTAAATCGGGAATAATGGCCGCGTCATTTGAATTCCAGCAATCACACTCGGGCGAAACATTCATCACAAAATTAAAATGCAAAGCAGGCTTGTCTTTTAATACAGCCACACAATATTCCGCAATTTTCTCGTCCACAAGCGCACCATTGGCATCCCAAACAACACGTGCTGCATCGTACCGACAAACAGCCACACACTGCCCACATCCCACACATTTTGCATAATCAATTTGAGCTACATTCTTGAATTTGTGATCGGCCGGAGCCGGCACCATCGATAACGCACCGTGATTGCAATGCTGAACACACACTTTGCAGCCCACACAGTTTTGAGATGTGATTTTGGGCTGCGAAGTCGAATGCATTTCTAGTTTTCCTGCAACAGAGGCACAACCCATGCCGATATTCTTAAGAGCTCCTCCAAAGCTGGTCATTTCGTGACCCTTGAAATGGTTGAGTGTTACTATGATATCGGCAGATGCAATGGCTGAGCCAATTTTTGCCGTTTTACAATGTTTCTGATGAACGGGAATTTCCGCTTGTTCTGTACCCTTAATTCCATCGGCGATGACAACGTGACAAGCCACTGTTGATGGCGTAAATCCGTTCTCAGCAGCAGCATCAAGATGAGACACAGCGTTGTCACGTCGCCCTTTGTAAAGAGTGTTGCAATCCGTTAAAAACGGAAGGGCCTTATTGGCCTTAAGCATGGAAACAATGCGTGCGGCATAATTTGGACGAATAAAAGCAACATTCCCAGGCTCACCAAAGTGGATTTTAACTGCCACAAACTTTTTTTCCATTGAAATAGAATTCAGTCCGGCCGCTTTGGCAATTTCCTGAAGTTTTTCGAGCATGCCCATTCCAGGACGCGAACGCATATCCGTAAAATAAACCTTTGCAGTCATGACGAAATCCTTTAGTGAATCGCCTCGCGAATACGAGCCGAAAGAAAGTCCATTCCCCAAACAACCAAAAATATCAGAAACGCAATACTTCCCACGGCCGGCCAATGCGCCAAGCCTTGCTCTTGAATGAGAATACCACCAATACCACCGCCACCCACAAGCCCAATAACTGTTGCCATTCGCACATTGATGTCCCAACGATAAATTGTGAACGACAAAAACGGAAGAACCACTTGTGGTACAACAGCAAACCAAATGGTTGCAATTCGGTTTGCACCCGTAGCCTGCAAGGCCTCAATAGGTCCGGCATCAACACTTTCCACAGCTTCAGAATATTGCTTCACCAAACTCGAAACACTGTGAATCATGAGAGCCAATGCACCCGCAAACGGCCCAATTCCAATCCACACCGAAAACAAAATTGCCCAAATGAGCGGCTCAATTGAGCGCGTCACATTAATGTATCCGCGAATAAGAGAATACATTGCACGTGAATAGAAACTATGACGCGAAATATTTCGCGCAGCAAAAAATGAAAACACAAATGCAATTGGTACAGAAAGAATAGTAGCAATAAATGCCAAGTAAATGCTTTCGGCAAGTTTTTCAAATGCCATTCCAAAATAGGAAAGCGTTGTGGGAGTGCAGATTTCCGACAAAACAGGAACCCCAGCACCCAACATATTCAGCACACCAAAAGCAGCATTCATAAAAGCCTGAAGGCCCGAAAAAATTGAAATTCCAGCCACGGTGCTTCCAACTCCAGGAATGCCACAGGCTAATTGCAGCGATAACCGACCAGCACCAGCAAGCCCATCGGCCTCAAAAAGTTTCCCAATATTAATTTTAGTAATTATCCATGCTGCTACAAATGTTAGAACAAAAAAGAAAACGCCCTCAAACCTAGCGTATAACCAGTGTTTGTGAATGCGCAAGCTGTCTTCGGGATTGTACACCTGAAGCTTGGAAATACTAGACACCCAAGTTCCAAATCCTTTTCCCGTAAAGCCAACCACAGCTCCTAGAAAGCATCCTGCCAAAAAAATCAAACCAAAAGCAGACCACTCCAATGAAAAATCTCGACTATCGTAGGCCATACGTTTCAAAAAATCCGCAGCCCACAACACTGGAGGATCGCGAAAGGCCAAGTCCTCAATTTTTCCCATCACAATGCTGAAGAAAAATATTCTTACCAAAACCAAGGCAGCGTAGCCCCACAAAACAACTTCGGTCACAAAACCAACCAGGCTACGTGTTTTGCGTTCCGACTCAACAAGAGGAACAAAATTTGGAATTATCATGCGCGAATCTCCACTTCCCGTGCTTCTTCTCCATAAATGTCGCGAAACCACTGCTCGGTAATATCGGATGGTTTGCCCTCAAACACTTTTTCGCCACCACGAAGCGCAATCACATGCGTAGAGTACTCACGCACCAAACTTAAGAAATGAAGATTACAAAGAACGGTAACTCCATGCTCTTCGTTTAGCATTTTAAGATATTTCATAATGGAATGACTTGTGGACGGATCAAGAGAAGCAACAGGTTCATCTGCAAGTAGCATTTGCGGCTTTTGCATAAGTGTCCTGGCAATGGCAACACGTTGTTGCTGCCCACCCGAAAGTCCGTCGGCTCGCACAAGAGCTTTTTCTTCAATTCCCACAGTTTTTAATGCTGCATAAGCATCATCAATCCACTCTTTGGGCCAATGCTGAAAAATACCACCCGAAATACTTTTTTGCCATTGACCCAAACGCCCCGTTAAGACGTTTGTTAGCACATTGCGTCGTTTGATAAGATTAAACTGCTGAAACACCATGCCAATTTGCCCACGAACATCACGCAACTCACGCTCGCCAACATGAGTTATATTTTTACCATTAAATATGATGTTGCCAGATGTAGGCTCATGCAAACGATTAATGCATCGCAACATTGTGGATTTTCCAGAGCCCGAAAGCCCAATCACCGAAACAAACGCACCCTTTTCGACACAAAACGAGATGTCTTTCAACGCCCGAGTGCCGTTGGGGTAGGTTTTGCTCACATGCTCTAACTGAAGAATGTGACTTTCCATACTACGCGTTCTCCCACTGTTGTAACAAAGAAACCAACCTTAGGAGATTACCCAAGCCAAACGCTTTTGTCGTGAGACAAAGCAAATTTCAACAAGCAGGGGTGTCTCATCTCATTTGTAAGTGTTTTTAGATGTTTGGTTTTTCGGTAGAGTGGCGCCTGGCACCATCTCCAATATCCCAACGA
>CAIZES010000241.1 GCA_903932045.1 uncultured Silvanigrella sp.
CCCGCGATTCCCGTGGCCCCCGCGATTCCCGTGGCCCCCGCGATTCCCGTGGCCCCCGCCGTTAATATTGTTCGAACTCTCCGTTCACTGAATTTTCCGACCTAATACAAGTTTCAAGTGCAGGCTGAGCTCTATTTGAGTTCGGCCCAAGGAACAAACATTGTTCCACCGGCAGGCGCTGCTGAAATATTTTCAGCAGGAGAAAAAGGAAGACACTCTACGCCGTGAAACCGATCGCGGAGTTCTTTTACCTGAGGCAAAACAAGAGCCACATGCTGGCGGCATTTGTCCAAGCTCTGATTCAAAACCTCTCCCTCTTTCATGCGAAAATAAAAGCCAGGTTCGACACCATAGCCCTGATAAACCATGGTAAATCCCAAGAAGTTCCAAGAGGATTCAGAACCGCGCAGTGCACCGTTCACCTTCTCTACCTGGGGAAGTTGCGTTTTCAACTCATCCGCCAAAAGTAAAGCTTCGCTCGTTTCGCGCGGCGCGAAATAAGGATTGGAATCGAGAATTCGTTTTGCTGCTTCAGCAAACATCCACGCAACGACCGGACTCTTGAGTCTATTCCACTTCCGAGCCTCTTCAATAAGGCCAACCGGGGTTTTTTGTTCGTGACTCCACGCCTGAGTATGAAACATCACAATTCCAATTCCGTATTTTGCCTTATTGAGTTCTCGCACGGCCTTTGGAATTGGCGCAAAAATGGTGGTGATGCGCATTTGTTCATTTTTAGAAAACGCAGTGTGTTGAACCATATATTGCCGTTCGGGCCCAACCACTCCACGCGCTCGGCCACCAGAACATTCCACCTCAACAGTTTTTGTAGTCACGGGAAACGTGAGTTCATATAAGGAGGCTCGCGTGATTTTGGGTTTCACAAGCCCGTATGTTGGAAACACGCTCTCAAATATCAACTTCGACTTTGAAAGTGTTTGGTGGATCGATGGATGCGCCAAGTTGTGAAACAACTTTGAGTCCTCTGTTGCAAATGCTGCCTCGAGGTCGTTGAGCGCAAGCTTGAGATCATTCAGATTGGCATCGTCCACAGCGGTATCAACGTTGCCTACCGCCAGAGGAAGAGATCGACAACTTGGAGTTGAGGGCACCCCACCAAATCCAGCTTTTGGGCCCTGCACATTTGAAGAGCCTGCCTGAGCAGAGAAGCCAAGCGTGCCTGCAGCAATTGCACTTGTTACTAACAGCCGTATAAAAAAAAGAGGCGCGCGGGCAAAAAGCCCGGCACCCGAACGAGACAAGAAGTGTGTCATTTCACACTCCCATCTCGATATGATTTGGGTTGTCACTATTCGAGCGAGCAGACGTTTGGGAAGACACATCAGAGCCTCGCTTTCCAAAGTCGTTCAGCTGGCGAGCAACTTCCGCAAGATCGTCAGCCAAGTTGCGACACGCTGCAGTGAGCTGCCAACGCTCGCGTTGATCCATTGTTTCGGGAGTGCAATCGAAAATTTTCGTCTTAATATTGAGGAGAAGTTCGATGAGCTCCTTGTTTTGCGAAGAACGCTGCGGCCGCTGGGGCACAATGCCTTCTTCCGAAAGCTTTCGTTGCACAATGTTCCGCAGTTCCTTAACGCTCACCTGAGGGAGTTCCTCAAGAAGCTTGGTGCGCTCATCCAGCTTCAAAGGAAGCAAAGCTTTGTAATGCTCAAATCCGAAATCGGGACGACGATGTGACGCCACATCAAATTCTTGGGAAACTCTGATGTACTGATTCACTGTGGTGTAGTTCATTCCCAAGGAACCCTCGGCAAAAGTTTTCCAGCCGGTTTTGTTTTCCTGATAGAAACGATCTTTTACTTCGCCCAATAACTTGCCTTTGAGAAAGAAAGCTTCGGCCTGTGCCACATCAATTCGACGAATACACTCAATATACTCACGCTCGGCCCATGTTTCACGATCTTCGCGAGATAAGTTAAAATTGTATTGAATATTCGCAACCGCAGCAACAACATTTGCCTTGTGTACTTCTGGAGTCACGGGCGCTTGCGCAACAAGCGTATCCACGGCCACAACAATTGGTTCATTCGCAACATGAAGGACGGATTCAGAAGAATGAACAGGGGCGCTGAGTGCGGATTCAACTGTCGCAACTGATTCCACCACAGACACGGCTTCAGCTGCGGACATGGATTCAGCTGCGGACATGGATTCAACCAATGGAACCAAATTCGACTCAGAGATCTCTCCAACAGCATCCACAGATGCTACAGAGACTGCCTCCACGGCTATCTCAGAGACAACTTCCGTAACGATCTCCACGACAACATCTGCCATAGGAGCAACATCTGCAACACCAGCTACAGGAGCTGAGACAATCGCGACGGGCTCATGTTGTTCAGCGAGCTCTTGCTGTTCAGCATTTGTTTTAACTTCCGGTTCGGCAATTACCCCAGTCGCCACCTCATCAACCTCCGACCAACGCACCTTTGAGGGTGGGATGTGATGTGACGTCACATCGTCTGACATGGGAGTGGGTTCGGTTCGAGCAAAAAGTCCTCTCAATGCTTTTTTTGGTTTTGCCATAATTTTCTCTTCCTCATCCTAAGTTGAGTTTGAATTTAATGAGTAGCGCTTGTGACATCGGTTTTTTCCGAGGTCTTTGCGACTGCAACGCGAGCGCAAACCTCTTCACTGAGATCCAAGTAGTCTTCTGTGCCGGTACAAGCCGCATCATAGTACATCACCGGCTTACGAACCTTGGAGGCTTCAGTCAGTTTCACATTCTGACGCACCACTGTTTTGTAAACGCACTTCGAAATTTCGCTCATTTCCAACAGACGATCGACAATCTCACGAGAGATGCGAGTGCGCGGATCAAACATTGTCACAATAATGCCGCTAATATCTAGCGTGGTGTTGATTTCTTCGCGAACAGATCCAATGGTGTCGAGCAATTGATTCAGGCCATCAAAAGCAAACGGATGAGCCTGCATTGCAATATGAACCTCGTTTGCAGCGTTCAATGCATTTACCGACAAAAGCCCCAAACTGGGAGGCGTGTCGATCAGAATATAATCGTAAATGGGTGGAAGCTTTGCGAGCCCCTTCTTCAATCGATTTTCACGACCAATTTCGTTAGCGACGCGGCTATCAAATTCCGAAAGCTCAATGGAGGCGGGTGCCACATGAAGATTCTCATAATCGGTTTCAACAATCACGTCTTCAACACTTGTACCCTTCAGGTCCACCATCAGGTCAAAAATGGATGTATCCACCTCATCCGCATCAATTCCAAGACCTACAGTGGAATTACACTGCGCATCGAGGTCAACAACCAAAACGCGTTGCCCCATGGACGCTAAACCTGCTGCAAGATTAATAACCGTTGTTGTTTTTCCGCATCCGCCTTTTTGATTGCAAATTGCAATAATGCGCGTTTTTGCAGGGCGCGCCATTGTCTTTCGCGACTTTGGTGCGTTCAAAATGGCTTTCGCCGATGCTCCAACTCTCAAAAGAGATTTTGCTGCTGTCTTCTTCTTTGTCATAGGCTCCCTTTCCTCCTTGGTTCAGGTGCAAATGCAATGGCTTTACTTATGCCATACTGTATCAAGCCAAACTGCTATTGTCTTGCCCAGAAAAAAGCAAATATCTGGGCCTTATCTGGAGGGCGCGGCCTTGCGCTGTGAAGAAATATCGAATAACAATGGATCTCGTAATCAATGCTTCTTTATGTAGCATCCCAATGTGAGTCAAAATTCTGACGGTGAACAATGTTATCCCTAATTCTGCTTTGTCGTTCCGGATTCGAAAAAGAGTGTGCCGCCGAAATAGCTTCTGTCGCTGGTGAGGGGGGCATTGCAGGCTTTCCTCGAACCAAAGAAGGAACCGGATTTCTGGAGTACCCCCTCACCAACGAACACAACGCAGTAGAGCTCGCTCGCTCACTGGATTTTTGTTCGCTCATTTTTGCAAGACAAGGGTTTGTTACTTTTTCAACAATCACGGATTTGCCTGAGAAAGACAAACTCACTTCCATTATGACTGCCATAAAAGCATTTCTTGCCGAAAATTCAGGAATGGCTATCCCCCAATCGGTGCTTGTGGAAAGTCCCGATACTGCAGAAATTGAGGGTCTCAAAGCCTTCACTACCTCATTCATGCATCCACTCACACGGGCAATGGATAATTTGCGCAAGGGAAAAAAATCGGACGCGGTAAACAGACTCCATGTTTTTTTCTCAGACTATTCTAAGGTTTTCATAGGTATCTCACGGGCGACTTTCAGCTCTCCGTGGGCTTGTGGAATTCCTCGTTTGCGCTTCCCCAAAAATTCGCCAAGCCGTTCCACATTAAAGCTCGACGAAGCCTTCTCAGCATTGCTCACACCCGAAGAAAATCAAAAATTTTTGGCTCCCAGCATGAAAGCAATCGACCTTGGTGCAGCACCTGGTGGATGGACTTTCCAATTTGTTGCCAGACAAATTCTTGTACAAGCAATTGATAACGGCCCCATGGACAAATCACTCATGAACACCGGTCTTGTTGAACATCTTCGTGAAGACGGTTTCACCTATCGTCCTCGCAAACCCGTCGATTGGATGGTGTGCGACATGGTTGAACAGCCGTCCCGTGTTGCAAATCTTGCTGCTCTTTGGCTCCGCGAAGAACACTGCCGCCACCTTGTTGTAAATCTTAAATTGCCCATGAAAAAAAGGTACGATGAAGTTCGTTTGTGTCTGGGAATCATCGCAAATCAATCGGGTCACGACGACAAACTCATTATACGTTGCAAACAACTTTACCACGACCGCGACGAAGTCACTTGCTTTGCAAGCATTGGGCCTAAAGGCTAAATTTATTTATAGCTCTCGAAAACCACCGCCAAACGACAACCCCAAACGACAACCCCAAGCGCCCCAGGCTCGTTGTCAAGAACATAAAAAAATCACGCAAAATTGACGCTTGCAGAATTAACCTAAAGAATTTCACATCCTCGCCGAAGACTTTGTTGGATTGAAAACGACCATCATCCAGGAAAGGAACATTACGGCATGAACACGTTTTTTTTCAAAAGCCCACTTCCACTGTTTTCTACTTTGAGTCTTATGGGCGCAATAAGCCTCACACAATGCAAACCCACGGTAGCAGGCGTCAGTCAGCAAGAAAGCTTTAAGTCGACCGACGGCTCTCCCATCACGCTCACAGTGCGCGACACTGGAACACAATTCCAAACCGCTGATGGTATTTCAGGATTTTCAGCAATCACATATTCAACCACGGAAGCACCCTCTCAACTTCAGGTTTCCCAAAGTCAGCTTTGCCCGCTCCAAGTGGGAGCACAAATTTCCTTTATGGAATGGGACGTCGTTTCCGACGGATACATCAAGATACTCGATACAACGCCCATACAAATATCCAATAATGGCAATGGTCCTTCGTCTTGTAAACTCTCATTCTCTTTTGTTAAACTCACCGATTTTGTTGAAGCAGACGACCTCATGCTCGTGGCTAAGAATGTGCCCGAAGACTCGCCTGGTTCTCAAAATCCCATTGCCAAGATTGAGAGTCAAGTTGATTCCACACTCAACACTGAAGAAAGTGTTCTCGAAAGTCTTCCTCAAAATGCAGCGCCACAAAGCGTTATTCCGCAAAGTAAACCGAGTTCAGGAACGAGCACTGCGTCTAACTCAAGTTATGATGCTGCGCGCGCCAAAAAAATAGTAGCTTCAGCACGAAGCAACAGAATGTCGCAGGCATTGAGAGGAAAATGTTACGCAGCAACAAGTAGAGTGCTGCTCGGTAATGGAATGGACGTTTGGAGTATTTCCGCACCTCACAGAAACAATCATACCAACCAGAGCACAATCAGCATGTATCCATCAGATCTTCTCGACTATTTAACAGTTAACTCCTCTGACGTTTGCAAAAAATACCATTTCAAAGTTTTCGGCAATTGGAGCTCAAAACTCGACCCACGCGACGCGCCTATTGGTTCGGTTATGATATACCGTCCTCGCTATGGCTCTGGTTGTACAGTGCATCCTGTTGCTGGCCATATCGAGGTAAAAGTAGCATCAGATCAGTACATCAGCGATGGCTATCGCAGCGGTCAGTGCAATTTTGTAAGCGCGTACATGGTACCTGTCAAAAGCTGCAACTGAATCCAACCGAGTCGTTCACAATTATTCACAATTATTCACGATCGAAGTGTCTGTGTTCAGAATGAACCAATATCCCCGCTTCACGCAGTTTCTGCGTAAGCCTTTCCACAATAGCAACGCTGCGATGTTTGCCTCCCGTACAACCAATTCCAACACTAAAATAACTCTTTCCTTCGGAACGATAGAGCGGATACATAAAGCTTAAAAAATCGAAAACTTTGTTAATAAACTCATCCACATTTTTATCGGCGAAAACAAATTCCTGCACTTCTCGCGAAAATCCAGTAAGCCTGCGCAGCGATTCTTCGTAATAGGGATTTTTAAAACATCGCACATCAAAGGTTGTTTCCACGTCTTTTGGAATTCCATATTTGAAACCAAAAGAGACAATGTTCAAACGCAGCTCACTCTGCAACACTGCATCTGCAGCAAAGGCCTGGCGAACCAAGCTCCGCAAGTAGTGCGCAGTCATTTCGGAGGTATCAACAATTTTTTTGGCGCGGTTGCGAATAGGAGAAAGTATTTGAGTATCAAGCTTAATAGCTTCAAGCAACGTTTGTGGGCTTGCAGAACCAGATACCAAATTCAAAGGATGGGCTCGACGTGTTTCACGAAACCGCTTCACAAGCACGTCTTCCAAAGCTTCTAAAAACAAAACATCTACGTGAACATTGCTCGCAAGGCGATCGTAAAGTCGCTCAAATGCCACAGGAACATCGGGATCACGTGAATCGAGAGCAATAGCCACTTTACCAGACAAAAATTTTCCGCCCAGAAGATTTTCAACAAACGAGTCCAACAGAACTGCTGGAAGATTATCGATGCAATAAAATCCCAAGTCTTCGAGAGCATCCACGGCTACTGTTTTACCAGCTCCCGCCATACCCGAAACAACAACCAAGCGCGCACCCATATTCACCTCTGTTCATGATCCAATGAAAAGCTACAGAGCCATCGCAAGTTTGCTTTCGCGGACATGCTCTTCTGTTGTTAAAATGTCGTAAATTTCGTCGGCGTTTTCTGCGGCAAGAATTCTATTCCGAACACTAGGCGCTCGCATGAACTTACAAACAGACGAAATAACTTGAAGGTAGGTTACTTCACCAGACTCCAAAGTTCGCGCCGGACTCACAATGGTGAAAAATATCTTAGAACGTTCGTTATCAAGAGCACCAAAATCGACGCCCCCAGAAGATCTACAAACAGCCACAATCAAATGTGAAATCGTATGTAACGATGCATGTGGAATTGCCAATCCCTGATCGGCCCCGGTACTCGCCTTATTTTCGCGCTCAACCAATTTTGTAAAAAGCTCTGTGGGATCTATTTCTGTAGAAACTTTAGACATTCGACGCGCAATTTCACCCAGTGCTCCTTCCTTTGAAGATGACACAAGATCGGGAATAATCCATTCTCGGCGAATAAGTTCCGACAATTTGCATCCCATACACGACCCGTCTGCACACGTTTCAACAACACATCCGAATGGGAGGATTGACCGCCGCATGCGACCACATCCTGACACAGGGAACACCAAACCTCTATCGGTACCTTAACCCTATTATTAACCGTTATGTCCGGTTTGCGACATTTTTCCGATAGGCAAACCGAACCCACAAAAAAGGGCGATGCTAACAACACCGCCCCGACGGGGGAACACCTCAACGGCGAAGAAGCACATGGGACTTTGCTCTCACACCGCTGTTTTTCAAATCAAGTTTCTAACCCACATTTTCAAACTGATCTTCGAACTCTCTCATGTATTCCTTTTCGTAGCGATCAAACACGTTGTCACTCAACGGTTCCACACCACGAGCACGCTTTACCCACGAATGAGACCGTGCTTGTTCAGGAAGCTTTGCTCTTTCATGAAAGCGTTCCTTCCTACGCCCACTTTGTTTCCTCATCGCACCGCACAATTTATCGATACCCTTATCCACTGCATGACCAATATCATCCCCTGTTGCCTCAACGGTCAATTTGAGATGACTCCCGTGCACATTGAGCCGCATGTGATGCCTAAATTTCTCCACAGAGAACACCGCGCGCACCGCCTCAATAGGCTCTCCAAATTTGGCAACATGCTCCTCAATACGCGCCGCCAGCATTGAGCGAAATCGATGCGAAGCGGGAAAGTTTACAAAAGTCACATCAACCTTCATGAAATCCTCCGTTACAACATATCCTTATACAAAATGAGCTAACGCCAACAAAAAAACACCTTTCAAAGACATTCTGAACCGTCGAAAACCGATGTCAAGTCGTACTGCTTTCTCCTCCCTTTATTGTTGGCACGCACTACTTTTCCACCAAGTGCTTTGCTCTTTTTGACGACGTAAGAAATCCCAAAGCCTCGCGGTATTTGGCTATTGTTCTTCTTGCAACTTTTACACTTTTCTCCTTTTCAATAAGGTCGGTAATATCTTGATCCGAAAGCACCGCTCCCGGCTTTTCAGTCTTAATGTATTCCGCTACCCAATTCTTGACAGTTTCGTTGGCCAGCCCCTGTTCGTCACCAACGCCCGCACGAAAAAAGTATTTCAGTTCAAAAACACCCCTGGGGCAGTGGACATACTTATTGGTTGTAGCGCGTGAAACTGTACTTTCATGCAACCCAATTGCATCAGAAACCATTCTCAGTGTCAGTGGTTTGAGATGCTCAATTCCTAACTCAAAAAAGTCTTGCTGTTTTTCGAGTACCACCTCCATAACTCGAACAATTGTACGATTACGTTCTCCAATGGCTCTCAAAATCCATTTTGCGTCTTTCACTTTTTCAGTTAAAAATGCCTTTGCAACTTTCGATGTTTTTGAATTCAACAACGCCACGCCCTTACCTCCACTCGGGCTTTCGGCTATTTCGCGAATGATGGACTCGTATTTTGGAGAAATCCGCAAACGGGGTAAACCATCTTCATTAATACTCACAATCCATTTGTCGTCCCGTTGAAACACATATACGTCAGGCACAATTGCCACATTGGCATCGCCGCCATACTGACGCGCAGGTCGCGGATCAAGATTACCGCGAATAAACAAAAACGCTCGTTTCACGTCTTCAGGCTTTTCTTTTAGCGAACGAGCAATTTTTTGAATGTCTTGTTTTTCAAAATCCGTCCAACATTTTTCTAAAATTTCACGAACCAAAGGCGGCGAATTTTCCATCACATTCAATTGCAACAACAAGCATTCTTTCAAGCTTCGTGCGCCCACACCCGTAGGTTCACATTCTTGAATAACTTCTAAGGCAAACTCAAGATCGTCTAAGCTGATGTTGTGTTCTTTGGAAAGAGATCTCAAAGAGGCTGAAATGTATCCGTTGTCTCCCATATATTGAAGCAACAACTGGGCACATTGCAATTCAAATGAAGTAAGGCGCATCATAGATAACTGCGACTCAATATCTTCATGCAAGTCCGACTGTTTAACAGCAAACAATTCGTAACCGGGTTGATCGCGAATGGCATCAGACTCTTGTCCACGCTCTTCAGCAAATGGCAATGATTCGCTAAATCTTTGAACAAGATCATCTATTCCACGAAAATCGTCGCCACCTTCACCATCACCAACAGTTTGTGCCAGTTGATCAAATCCATCTCTTTCATGTACAAAAATATCGTCTCCAAGGGGAGTCACGTCCACATTCTCTGAAGTTGCATCGAATTCTTCAAGTGTTGGATTGTCGCGAATTTCCTCGGCGACGAGCGTTTCGAGTTCTTGGCGGCTCAAAAGGAGTATCTTAATTGCTTGCTGAATTTGGGGCGACAGCTGAACCAACTGCGCTTGCTTTAGCCCTTGCTTCAACCCCTGCTTCATTTCCAAAGCCATGACACACCTCTCAAACACCCATCACAACGAAAACCCAAAACGCGCATCCGTTTCCACACTATGCGCGCAGAAGCTGCAGCACGGTTTCAGGCAATGCATTAGCTTGCGACAACACCGAAGTACCTGCGGCGGTCAGAATGCGGCTCTGAGTTAATTTCGCTGTTTCCGCTGCATAGTCCACATCGCGAATGCGAGACCGTGCCGATTCCATGTTTTCCACTGAAACATCGATGCCGGTGATGGCCGAGTTCATGCGCGACTGTAAGGAGCCCAAAGTTGCGCGAAAGTCAGTCACATTTGTCATGGCTTGGTCGATCACAGAATAAACTTCGTTAGTATCGCCGTTGAGTTCCTTACCACTCGCGCCAGTAATTTCGAGGTCCTTAAGCTTATCAATGGCCTCGGTGACCTTGGTGACGTCTTCTGTGCTCAACTTCACCGATTCTGTTTCCGCCATTGCGGCAGAATCTGTATTGGGACCTCGGAATCCGGCTCCAATTTGAATATTGAGTCCGTCGGTGGCGGCGGCATCGTCTCCCGACAACACCTTGCGACCGTTGAATTCCGTATCCTTTGTAATTCTCACAACTTCCTGAGACAGTTGTTTGAATTCTCGATTCAAAAATCCCCGTTCACTTTCACCAATGGTGTCGGAAGCAGCCTGAGTGGCCAATTCCCTCATGCGCACCACCATGTTGTTAATTTCAGAAAGTCCCCCTTCTGCCACCTGCAAGAAAGAAATACCGTCATTGGCGTTTCGTTTTGCAGCGCCCAATGAGCGGATTTTGGCTTGCATCGTTTCAGACACAGCCATACCAGCAGCGTCATCAGAAGATTTATTAATACGATAACCGGACGACAACTTCTGCAAGCTATCTTCCATTTTTCCTCTGGAATCATTCAAAGAGCGCTGTGCCACCAAGCTTTCCACGTTAGTTTTAATGCGAAGTCCCATGATACATTCCCCCTAGAATTATTTCTCAATCAGAAACATTTAATTTCTGTAAAACTCAAACAAAAATCACACAAACCGGGACACTCTTACCTCAATAAGGCAAGAGCCATTTCTGGTTTTGCATTAGCTTGAGAAAGCACAGCCACACCGGCTTGGCTCAAAATTCGATTTTGAGTCATGCGAGCTGTTTCTTCGGCGAAGTCCACGTCGCGAATGCGGCTGTTGGTTGTCATCATATTTTCCGCACTCACAGCGAGACTGCTGATGGTCGATCCTAGGCGCGACTGAAGTGCACCCAATGAGGCACGATTCCTAGAAAGAACACTGATTGCACCATCAATATTGTCCAGATTTTTGGCAATTTCGGTACCGCTGCCCTCAGAAATTGAGATATCATTGAGCTTGAGTCCAGCGGAGTCGAGCTGATCGCCATCGCCAAACTTCATTTTAAGAGTGCTGACTTCTGCATCTGAAGTATAACCAACCTGAATATCCAAGCCCGCAGCAGTTTCAGGGCTGAAAAGCTGACGGCCATTAAATTCAGTTCCCTTCACAATACGATCCACTTCTTGAGTGAGTTGGCTGTATTCCTTTTGAAGGAAGCCACGCTCTGTGCCGCCAATTGTGTCAGATGCAGCTTGCACTGTGAGTTCACGAAGACGAACCATGATATTAGACATTTCACCCAAACCGGCTTCCGCAACTTGAACCAACGAAACACCGTCGTTGGCATTGCGCTTGGCTTGGTTAACACCGCGCGTTTTTGCGCGCAGAGATTCGGAAATAGCAAGGCCGGCGGCATCATCGGCGGAGCGATTGATTCGAGAACCCGATGACAACTTTTCCATGTTGGTGCTGAGATCCTGTTGAGAATTGCTCAAATTGCGCTGTGCGATAAGAGCTTCAACGTTGGTGCGAATGCGAAGACCCATAACAAAATCCTCCTTGAAAGGTTCCAGGTCTCTTTGTGAGACCCTCTTCGAAACCAACACCTTGTTAGTTTGCGAAGAAATGAGTCTTTATCCCGTGTTCCTTGGGACTTCCGTGACTCACATTCCACCTATCGAACAACCTCTTCTGTACTTGAGGACTATTTTTATCTTTTTGCAAACTATTTTATTTTTTACAGTAAATTCAATCTCATGCTATTTACAAAAATTCTCCAAAAATCCAAACAACAAGTGACACATTGCTTTTTCTGCGTCACAAACAAATAAGTTCCGGCCCATGGGCCGTTTGGATTCTTTGGGATAAAGAGTTGTTCAGCTGATGCCAGTTAAGCCAAAACACCACGCCCATGCGACTAAAGAGTGAGTAACCGAGGCGACCACATATCCTTTAAAAGTGCGATCCTGTTTTGTGTGCGCACTTCCAACATCAGTGGTTTTTGTTAATAAGAATTTCGCTACAAATGTCTGTGTCTTGGTTTTGAGGCTCTCAAACCCACGACCGCTCGTTTCACAAACCCATGTCGCGAAGCGCAATTTGCCAAGGAAGTATAGACACATCATCTCTTTGAAGCGAATCGGTTCCCTGATAGGCCACAATCTTGCGTACTGGCTTACCCAAATACTTTTCGAAGGATTCAAAACCGGTTCGCGAAAAATTAGGCACATTAACGACTGCCTTGCACTCCACAGCGAATGTTTCGGTGCCGATGGAAACAATGAAGTCAACCTCCGCGCCGTGGGACGTGCGAAAGTTCGTTACAGAAATCTCTAAATCGCTCGCAGCAGCGGAAGAAAAGAGTTGTGAGCAAAAAAGATTCTCAAACAACGCGCCTTGGCGATCGGGTGAGCAAACAAAGTTACGCAAGAGCGCGTTCAGAATTCCGTTGTCAAAAAAGAAGAATCGCGGGTGCTGAATGAGGCGTTTTCTGGTGCTTTTTGAAAAAGAGTCGGTGCGATGCACCAGTAGCGTATCCTCAAGAATTTCGAACCATCTCACGGCCGAAGAACGATCCACCTGTGCCTGTTGCGCTAACTTTGCAAGGTCAAGAAAATGCGACGATTCCGCGGCCGCTACAGTTAGGAATCTTGCAAATCCCTCAATGTTTTTCGCCAGAGCATCGGCCTGAATTTCCTCTTTTAAGTATGTTCCAACATATGAGGAGAGAAGTTTCTCCTTCTGGGAGTAACGTTCCAAAAGATACACTTCGGGAAGCGAGCCATACTGAATAATTGAATTTGACAGTTCATAATTGAACTCGGATGCGCAAACCGGGCCTAATTTGTATGTTAAAAGACGACCAGGCAGTAGGTTTGCAGCTCCGCGCCGCAGTTTGCGTGCGCTCGAACCGGTAAGAATAAACCTTGTGTCATAGTTTTTTTCATCAAGAACCACCTGGATGGTATTCAGCAGGCTTGGCAACCTTTGAATTTCGTCGATGAGAATAGTTCCAGGTTGAGATGCCGCAAGAATTTCTTCCAGTCGGCGAGGATTGGAAACAAATTCGAGGTAGGTTTGCTCTCTCATGAGATTGATGGTTAGGGTTGGTTTGAGAACCTTGCAAAGAGTGGACTTGCCTGTTTGACGGGGACCCAATAAAAGCACGCTTTTGAAGGCTGACTCCAAATGTTTTTGTAGTTTTCTCGGTATCATACCCTCTCCTTGTGGTTTCACAGTCATTTTACACGGTAAAATGACCGCGGTCTATAGGACCAGAAGTTTTAATCGTTGAAAGATAGCTCAGATCCATTAAGCCCGGCGGTGCTGAGGTGAATATCAATGCGCGCTTTTCTGAAAACGTTGCGTTTATCGAGAGCCTTGGCGCAACAAGGGGTGACTGGTCAATACCAGATGCTCCTCTCGTTCTGATTTTTGAAGTTCGGTCCAATGTTTCTGATTTCCTAATTTTAAAAGTCTATCCGCAGAGTTGTTGTTTTTTCATCACTCACAAATATTGAGTTTTCAGATTCGCGCTTGGCAAATAACCAGTGGTTATTTACAATGCATTGTGTCTCGGTACGATAGCATTTATGAGTTAGTGCGAATTCGTACAAGCGTTTTGATGTTGAGTGCGTGGAGTCTGTGCTTACGAGAAACACAACAGCAGTTGGAAAACCGATAGCAAAGAGCGCCCGCATCAAACAAGAAGGTCTTTTTAAAACAAGCTTAAAATCCGAATGGAAAAAAATTGTTGCCGAAGAGTACTACTTTCCGTTGGAACGCTCGTTTTATTGCCATGGCGAAGTTGAGTTTTCTCCTTTGGTTTCGGCATATGCGCTTGATAAATACCAGCATGGAAAGGGTTCCATGTGGGGAAAGCTCGCCAACGTATTTACCGTCGCAAATGGTACTGGCGAAATATACGATTCTTCACTTCAACGGCATTGCTGAAATTGTACTTTTTGAATCGGATGAGCAATACGCCACAACGGAAAACGGCCTGGAAAAAGCGCCATGGTGTTAACAGCGTCTAAAAACCGCGTTAAAACGGCGTTTATCGCGTAATCCCACCAAAACACCGTTTTTCAAAATAAATGTCGTTTTTAAAATCCAGACCGGATAAAAGGTGTGGGTTCA
>CAIZES010000242.1 GCA_903932045.1 uncultured Silvanigrella sp.
AACAAGTTCCCTTGGGGTGTAATAAACCCCGAGTCCAGCACGACTGCTTGGTGCATAGCATGCCAAGAATTGTTCATAGAAATAAATGAGAAGATTTTCAGAATCGAAAATACAAAAGTCGACACTCTTTAAAAAGACGAGAAGCTCATCAAGAACTGCAAAAACATCTAACGGAACATTTGGGTGCAGCAACGGTTCATACGCGTCATTGAGCACACGACCGCTCCTCATCAAGGCCAGCAGAGCGCTCTCCCGGGAAAGTGGTTCTCTATCCGAATATTGAACCCTCGCCACAAAGAATCCAAACGCAAGCGCCTGAGCATAAGCGTCACAAAAAACTTCCACATCATTTGTGCAGGAAAAACGTGCTCGAAAGTGTGCAAAAAGGCTGTGAAACCAGGAAGATCCTATTTCCCCCTTGCCCCCTGTCTCAGTTGAAAGTTTCATCAGAATGTTGCGCAGTTTGCTGGCATATTGAGAAAGCCCCAAAGCCAAATGGCGTTGGTTTTCCGCTCCTTCTGTTCTCGGCATTTCCAATCCTTCACGTTTTATTCATATTAAATGTACTCTTTATGCCTACTCCTGATGTGTACTCCTTAAGCATAAAACAAAAGATACGCGCCCCATGGGAAAACATTGCCCATCTCACCAAGATGTAACAAAGCCCACGCTTGCGCTACCAAGATCCTTTCAGTAAACTACAAAGAAATCTTTTCGAAAGGGTATTTACAATGTCTAGCGGCATACGTTCCCTTATCATTGTTGGCGTCGACGAAACCCTACGACTCAAATTCCGTTCCGTGCTCAGTCCCGCCCTAAGCGCGTCGTCCTTCGCGCTTTATCATGATTCTCAGGGAGCAATTTCAGCAGCAAGAGATCACGCACCTTCGTTACTAGCACTTGAGTGGAATGCGTTTACACTTTCGGAAATGACCAGTCTTTTGCAACGATTTAGGGCTCTCCCCCGTTGCTCCAACGTTCCCATTCTCATTATTGCGAACAGAACCACGGGCGACATTGCTTCCATCGCTGTGGAATATGACGTCACAAAAGTGCTAACATCAGGAACATCTGCACCAGAATTCAAGCGCATATTAAAAGATATCAATGATGATTTGTTACGCCCCAGCGGATTCCGGTTCAAAATATCTCAGCTTGAAAATGCTACCGAAGAAAACGATCAAAAACGAATTGAAACCACTATTCTCAATTTGTATCACGAATTTCCCGATTCACATCGCGCAAAAATTGAATATGCAAACTTGTGTCTCAAAAACCGCGACTACGAGCAAGCCATCAATATCGCACGCAAAGCCCTTGCATTTTCTCCAGACAATCTCCGCGCCTTAAACATTATTGCACGAGCTCACCTTCAAACTGGAAGATTTGAAGATGCCGTAAAAATTTTGGAACGTTCCGATGGCCTTAGCCCCGGAAACGCAGAGCGCCTTGTTGCCCTTGGAGACGGTCTGTTAGCTCTCAACAAAGTTAAGCAGGCCAAGGAAAAGTATCAGGCTGCCACAAAAATTGATACCCGCAATTTAGGAGCCCGTCGAGGTCTTCTCGCTATCGAACTCAGCGAGTCGAATTTGAACCATGCTGTCGAACTTTTGCGAGACAGCAAAGACAGTTCCGAGATAGCAAGTTTGTACAACAACATCGGCATTTTCTCGGCGCGACGTGGAGAGATTGAAACCGCGGAGTTATCATATCAAACAGCCCTCCGAGCACTGTCGCAAGACTTCCTCAAGGCAAAGGTCCACTTTAATTTGGGCCTTGCTTTTGAGCGTCAGAATATCAAACAGAGAGCCATCGACGCCTACCGAGAAGCCCTTGCACTCAACCCCGATTTTCAAAAATGCCACACACGCTTCACCTCGCTAAATACAGATGTTGCTCCCCCCTTCTCCGGAGTTCACGCAATCCTCCGAGAAGACTGTGCCGATGAAGAATCGCTCGACGATAGGTTTTTTGCGAATTTCACACCCCGAAAATTTGAGCGACTCGATACTTCTGAAGATGCCTTGCCCATTCGCTTCGCCTTAGATAAACAAAAAGAGTGAACGAGAACCAAATAACCGAAGAGTGAAAAAAGAATCGGATGACCAAAAGCAAAATGACAACAAATTTGTTCGACGCCATTATCTTCGGAAGCGGCCTTTCCGGACTGGCATGTGCTCGCAAAATGGCTCTTTCAGGAAAAAGCGTATGCGTCATTGAACGGTCCGATCAACTGGGAGGTCACCTCCCGTCTTTTGAACGAAAAGGCGTACGCTTTGAAGTTGGAATACACTACATTGCCGCCACCGACCCTGGAAATTTATTTGCAAAAGCATGTTCCGAAATAAAACTTTCACCAGAAATAATTCCTCTCGACACCGCTTTCGAAAAAATGCATAACGAGGGCTTGGGTGTTTCTTTTCAAATGCGATCGCCTTTTCATCTCTATATCCAAGATCTCATTCGCGACTTTCCCGAGCAAGAAAAACCGTTAAAACAGTTTGAACAAGATGCGAACGACCTTTGGGCCATTGCAAATAAACTCAGTTTCCCATTCACAAAAATCAATCTCATTGTAGCGCTTTTTCGCTCACGCAACCGGATCCGACTTTTGCGAATAGCCACAAGCAGTCTCAAACACTATCTCAAAAACATTCTGCAACTGCCTCCCCCGGCCATTGAAATTATTTCTCTGCAACACCTTCTTATTGGGGTAAATCCCAAGCAACTCAGTGCAGCAATATATCTTTTAGTACACCGATACTACTTTGAAAAACCCTGCTTTATAAAAGGAGGCGGAGATTTCTTTACAAAGAGCCTTTTGCATCCTTCGGTTTCGTACGTCACTGGCGAAAACGCAAAAATTTATCGCAATCGAAAAAAAGAGAACGGAAGATTTCGCATTGAAACTGCTCAGGGAGATATTTTCGCACACAATGTGGTTTGGACGCCCGATCCTCGCCTCTTCCAAGAATCATCGAACATTTCCTTGGGCACAATAAAAAATATTCAACTCTCTCGAGTGAAAGAACCACATGCACTTGTCATTGCCTACTTTGCCACAACTCAACCTCTCAATGAAGTTGGAATGGAAAACTGTAACCATTGGCTTATGGGCACGTTAAATAGCGAAAATTGCTATGGGGAAGAAACTGCAAGCGTGAACCCAACCGATTGGGCTTCTCGCGCACCTCTCTATGTTTCAACAGGAAGCTTACGGGATCCGCTCGCAATTACCACATCTCATTCGCAAGGGGCACAAGGCGTTTTTCAGGCCATGTTTTTGCTTCCAACCAAAGCGGAAATTTGGGGAGTTTCAGATTCTAAAAAATATAAAGTTTCCGAATCCCGTGGGGGTCACGCCGAAACCTATCGTTCTCACAAAACAATGGTGCTGGCTGCAATTAAAAAACGTCTCATAAATGAGTTTCCATTGTTGGAAACAACCCTTTGCTGGGAAGATCTCGCAACACCGCTCACGCATGAACGCTATCTTTTTTCTCGCTCGCGCAACGGTTACGGATACGCGCCCACTGTGGCCGATTTTATTTTGTGGAGACCAAGCTATAAAACCCCTGTCCCCGGTCTGTATCTTTGCGGCGCACATATTAAACCTGCGCACGGAATTGCCACAACACTTCTCAATGGAGTAGGATTGGGTTCCATCTTGAGTGAATGAGAAACACATGAACACAAAAAATCAGGGATTCTTTTTTGCGCTTGTAGCGGCCATTCTTTTTGGAGCCAGCACGCCTGCCGCAAAGTTTTTGCTCAAAGAAAACGATCCCTGGCTCACTGCCGGGCTCCTCTACTTTGGCTCGGGTGTTGGAATTTTTTCTCTGAGTCTTGTATTTCGCATTTTCGGAAAGGAAATTTCCCACGATGAAAAACTCACACAACAAAGCATTCCCTGGATAGCTGCAGCAACTTTCTTTGGTGGAATTTGTGGCCCAGTTCTCCTCATGATTGGGCTTTCTCAAACCACCGCAACCTCCTCATCACTTTTACTCAACCTAGAAAGCGTATTCACAACACTTCTGGCATGGTTTGTTTTTAAGGAAAATTTCGACCGCCGCATTGCACTTGGCACATTGTGCATTTTACTAGGTGGCATTTTTCTTTCGTGGGGCGGCAACCCAAACCTTTCCTCGCTACGCGGACCTCTTTTTGTAGCTGCAGCGTGTCTCTGTTGGGCACTCGATAACAACTTCACCCGAAAAATTTCAGGACATCATCCTGTTCAGCTGGTTACAATAAAGAGCATAATTGCTGGCGGAGCAAACATTTCCCTCGCTCTGGCATTGGGCTCAAAACTTCCTGGCACACAACAAATTCTTGAAGCGAGTGTTGTGGGTTTACTTGGGTACGGTTTCAGCCTTGTGAGTTTTATTTTGGCGCTCAGGCACATTGGAGCGGCTCGCACGGGCGCCTATTTTTCGCTAGCTCCTTTTGTAGGAAGCGGAATTTCCATTGTTTTTTTAGGAGATAACATCAATAGCATAATCATTATTGCGACGTGTTTTATGGCAATGGGGGTATGGCTTCACCTTACAGAGAATCATGGACACACTCATGAGCACAATGAAATAGAACACACTCACACACACGAACACGATGAGCATCACCTGCACGAACATAGCGACCCAGCTTCAAACTCAAATTCAAACTCAAATTCATACTCAAATTCAACGTCAACATCATTAGCAACAACAAAACACAGCCATCCGCACAAACACACACATTTGCGGCACGCCCACACCCATTTTCCAGATATTCATCACCAGCATAGTCACTAACAAGTTTTTAGTGCGATACTATTGTTCAGGTCAGGAAATAAGAATCACAATCTATTGTTGTGAGTGATCCCAACATTTGCGTAAAAAGACTGCTCATTTCTCTATTGAAAATTTTGACTTCACAAATGACAAGAATTACCATCAACCCTGCAAATTCCTCTATTTACTGTAACATTTTTTTATTTTTGCCTCGTCACCACTAGCCAAGGAGTTACATCATGAAAATACTATTATCTGCTTGTGCTTTTTCATTACTTTTTTGCAACTGCAAGTCTCGAAAGTTTAATTCCAGCAATACAGCAAATAGCGCGAGCATCGCTAATGCCCCACAGTGACCGGCCCCTCGGGTGCTATAATTACGTTGAATCCAACAGAAACTCTGTTTCCAAACGAGCCGCAAATCATTGCCGATGCTGTGAACCAAGCAGTTGCGTCAGTTGAAAAAGGACGCAAGGACCTTGGCAAAAGCATGCGTGACGCACACCCCAAAGCATTTGGCTGTGTTCGCGGAATTTTTACCACCGATCCCAATCGCCCAAGCTTCAGCAAAATTGGTGTTTTTGCGCCCGATACTTCTTATCGCAGCTGGGTGCGCTTTTCAGCCGCCAATCCAGTACCTCAATCCGATACTAAGCCCGATTTAATGGGGATGGCAATTAAGCTTACTGGCGTTCCAGGAAACAAACTTATTGATAACAAAAACACCGCTCAAACACAGGATTTTTTAAACGTTCATTTTCCAGTGTTTAATGTGGCAAACTTGCAAGAATTTACAGGGTTTCTTAAGAATCCGCTTCTCTATTTAGGCACTCATCCTAGGGCAGCTATTCTTGCGACTCGTGCATTCGGAAAAAAACGAACAGACCCCGCAGAAACTCAATATTGGAGCATGGCTGCTTACGCTCCTGGCAGTCAGGCAGTGAAATACACGGTGATCCCGTGCAGCGCGCCACAAACACCAAACCCTTCGCAAAAAACTGACAATTATTTAACCGAGAACTTGATTGCGCATCTTAATTCGCGTGGAGCTTGCTATCATTTTATGGTGCAAGTGCAAAAAGATCCTCAATCTACACCAGTTGAGGATCCTTCCATTGAATGGCAACAACAAGATTCACCCTTTGTAAGTATGGCAACAACAACGCCCCAAGACAAGAACCCACTGGCGACGAAATATTTCAGTGACTACGGATTTGGAGATGTAGGGTTATCCTCATCACCATTTATGTGATTGAGAGGCGAAAGAGATGGATCAATATTATACATGTCGGTCAATATTGTTTGCCACGACGGACGAGCGTTCTGAGTGAGATCTCGCAACAACACCAAGTCTTGTCGGGCACCCACGGCAAAATCGGCTCCAATAGACGTCGTCACAATGTCCAACTTCCTTGTTCCAGCGGGGTCTTGCGCAGTTGCCTTCAATGTAAAATAGTCGGCATTATAGTAAGAATATGTCGAGCAGCCATTAAAGTAAAATACCTGTTGTTTATCAACCGGAAGCTTCAGACTACGGCCAATATCACGAGAAAATCGTCCAATATCCAAATATCCACCCAAACCAGAATGCCCGTCGTAGATAAACACGTCGCCCGTTTCCATTCCTTCAGCAGCCTTTGTCACAAAATCAGTGGAATTGGGGTCAAGCAAATACATATCAATACGCGCATCAAAGCCATCAAAAGACTTTTCGTAGACGCTGGCGTTCTGCGCAGTGCTTGTTGCGCGATAACCATCTTGAACAAGACCCGCAGCAACATCATTAAATGTTTTGCGCCCCAAATCGGTGGCGTCAAAATTATCATCTATGCCAGCAATATACACTGCGTGAAACTGACGACCATTTCCATTATCCCCCAAAAGTTCTCCGTAGTACGGGAACGTGTTTTTCGTTTGAGGAAGCACCTTCAAATCCGCTTTAACTTTCTCCAAATCTGACTCTTGAATAGGGCAACCTTCTTGGAACGGATTCCAAAAATACCAAAAGTCGCCCTCAGTATTATAATGAGCATCTGTGCAAGAATTTGCCTTTGAACCAGGAACAAATCCCTTTTTATATATGGTTTTTGGGTTTCTAGGCAGCCAAAATTCAATAGTTTTGCTTGGCTTGTCCAAAATAGCCTTTTGAAAAACCACCTTGTCGGAATAGGTATAACTCACTTCTGCTGTTTTGCTATCGATAAGCTTTGCACCTGTGATATGTAACGAGCCTTTGTTTTGAATGATACCCGGGTTGTTGACATAATCAGGATGTTCTTTCAAAGCGCCAAAAAGATGCTGAATTTGCGATGAAATGTGTTTTTCTGTTGTTTTAAGCCGACGCCCCTTGATAACAGCATCTGCAGAAACCAGTGGCTGCACAGACGTAACTTCAATAACCGCCGAAAATGTCATC
Organism: uncultured Silvanigrella sp.; assembly: GCA_903932045.1. Classification (GTDB taxonomy): domain Bacteria; phylum Bdellovibrionota_B; class Oligoflexia; order Silvanigrellales; family Silvanigrellaceae; genus CAIZES01. The sequence goes on from CAIZES010000242.1 coordinate 7,192, forward strand.
TGCGCACTTCGATTATCAGGTCCATAAAAATGGATCTGAGATTTATCTTGAAGCGTCTCCTTCAAATTCAAGCCATTGGAACACGACGTCACAAGAATCCATCCTACAGACATCAAGAACATTCCACT
>CAIZES010000243.1 GCA_903932045.1 uncultured Silvanigrella sp.
TCTTAGAACTGTACAAAAAAGGTTTGGCGTACAAAAAAGAAGCTCCCGTAAATTGGTGTCCAAGCTGCCAAACGGTTCTTGCCAACGAACAGGTGCAAGACGGGCAATGTGAACGCTGCGACTCCGTTGTTGCTCGCAAAAATTTGAGCCAGTGGTTTTTCAAAATCACCGACTACGCGCAACCTCTACTGGACAATATTGAACGCCTAGACTGGCCCCACCGCACAAAAGCCATGCAGCAAAACTGGATTGGCCGCAGCGAAGGCACAGAAATTATTTTTGAAATTGCCGGCAGCAAAAAAACTTTTACCGTTTACACAACACGACCCGACACACTTTTTGGCGTGACATACGTCACATTGGCGCCGGAACATCCCTTGGTTGCAGAAATCACCGCAGCAACACAACAAGCAAGCGTTACAGCATACATCGAAGAAACCGCGCGCGTAACAGAAGTCGATCGTCTTTCTACAACACGCGAAAAAACAGGTGTTTTCACTGGTGCCTACGCCATTAATCCCGTCAACGGCGAGAAAATTCCCATTTGGATTGGCGACTATGTTTTGTACTCGTACGGAACAGGCGCAGTGATGGCGGTGCCTGCACACGACGAACGCGATTTTGCTTTTGCAAAAAAATACAAACTTCCAGTCCGACGCGTGATTTTGGAAGATGGCATTGATGCCTCCGCCGCCATGACAACCGCATACACCGAAGACGGAAAAATGATTGCATCCGATAAATACAACGGAATGATGAGTTCAGACGTCATTAAAGCAATCACAAAAGATCTTGAAGAAAAACATATTGGAAAATTTAAAGTCAATTTCCGCTTGCGCGATTGGCTTATTTCACGTCAGCGATATTGGGGCGCCCCTATTCCAATTGTGCATTGTCCTCAATGCGGCGAAGTTGCAGTTCCCGAAAAAGACTTACCCGTGAAGCTTCCAGAAGACGTAGATTTTCGCCCCACCGGCGAATCACCACTCAAGCGATGCGAAAGCTTCATGAACACATCTTGTCCAAAATGCGGCGGAAAAGCCCAACGCGAAGCCGACACATTAGATACTTTTGTATGTTCGTCGTGGTACTATTTGCGTTTTCCAAATGTTGGAAATAATTCTCAGGCGTTTGAAACAAAGCTCACTAACAAGGTTTTGCCTGTAGACAAATACGTGGGTGGCCCCGAACACGCATGCATGCACCTGCTGTACGCTCGTTTCATAAATATGGTCATGAAAGATTTGGGGCACATAAACTTTGACGAGCCCTTCGAGAGTCTTACCCATCACGGCCTTGTGCTTGGTGCGGACGGACAAAAAATGTCGAAGTCAAAAAACAACACGGTTTCACCAGATGCTTACGTAGAAAAACACGGCTCCGATGTGCTGCGCATGTATCTCGCTTTCGGGTTTAATTACATTGAGGGCGGCCCATGGGACGACCAGGGAATTAAAGCTATTGCTCGTTTTATAGAACGTGCATGGCGCTTGTTGGAAGAAAACAAAACAACCCTAACTTCAACAACCGCCCCCAAACTAGAGTGCAGCCAAGAAGACAAAAAACTTTTGTTTGTGTTGCACAATTCCATTCGCATGGCGACACGCGATACCGAAGCATTCCAATTTAATACGTCCATCGCGCGTTGCATGGAACTTTGCAATGCACTTCACGACTACATTCGCGCAACACCCGAAGCCGAACGCAACACTGGAATGCTCCGCGACACTTTGCAGAAATTCGTCATCCTTCTTTCTCCATTTGCTCCACATGCAGCCGAAGAATGGTGGTCATGGTGTGGTAAAACAAAGTCCATTTTTTTGGAAACCTGGCCCACACACTCCGAGGAATTTCTCACGCTGGATGAAACAACATTTGCGGTTATGATTAATGGAAAATTACGTGGAGAATTCAAAACTCCTTCAACCGCCACAGAAACCGAAGTTGTTGCTCAAGCAAAAGAGCAGGCGTTTGTGCAAAAGCACTTGGCTGGTTTAAACATTGTGAAACACATTTTTGTTCCCAAAAAACTTGTCAATTTTATTGCAAAGTAAATTGCCGTAAAGTTGCAAAAAGGGTTTTTCATGACAACGCAAACCTCTGAGCCATTGAATCGATTTGATTGCATCATCAATCGCGCAGAAACCAACGCCATTAAAAAAGTTTTTTGCGAACCTCTTTTCGGCAGGCGCGATCTTATTCCACTTTGGGTTGCCGACATGGATTTTCCCGCACCCCAAGCGGTTACTGATGAACTCATCAAACGGGCTCAACATCCCATTTACGGTTATACCGCGCGTCCCAAGTCGTATTTTGAGTCTCTCCAAAACTGGATGCACACGCGTCACCAATGGAGTATCAAAACCGAGTGGTGTCTCCATAGCCCAACCGTTCTTGCTTCACTCTCGCTCGCGCTCGATACACTCGCGCCACTCAATTCGGACGTCGTTATTCAAACTCCTGTGTATGCTCCCTTTTACACCGTTGTCACGCGAAACAATCGCAATATCGTCGAAAATCCACTTCTGCGAAGGCCCGATGGATCATATCAAATGGATTTTAACCACTTGGAATTGTGTTTTGCAAAGGGCGCAAAATTCTTTATACTTTGCAGCCCACACAACCCTGTGGGCAGAGTGTGGACAAAAACAGAACTCAGTCGCTTGGCAGAAATTATCATTCGCTACAACGTCACTGTGCTTTCCGACGAAATTCACTGCGACTTGGTTTTTTCGGGTCATAAACACACCCCCCTTGCATCTGTGAGTTCCGATCTTCGCAACAACGTCATAACATGTGTTTCTCCCACAAAAACATTCAACCTTGCAGGCATGTCAACATCCGCAATTATTGTTTCAAACCCAAAATTGCGACAACAAATTGAAGCAGCATTCCTGAGATATTCCATCGATCACACAAACCTATTTGGCGTTGTAGCCTTTGAATCCGCATTCCGAAACGGCGCCGAATGGCTTGATGAACTTTTAAAGTACCTAGAATGCAATCGCGATTTTATTGCACAGTTTTTATCTCAATTTCCAAATAAAGTTACAGTGAAAAAACCGGAAGGCACCTACTTAGCATGGTTAGATTTCGCGGCTTCCGGATGGGACGAAAAAGAAATTTCTCATAAGCTCATTCACGAAGCCGGACTCGCTCTGGAACCCGGAGCAAAGTTTGGAAGCGCTGCAACACGCTTTTCCCGACTCAATTTCGCATGCCCTAGGTCCATATTGGAACAGGCTGTTGTACAATTCGAAAAAATTCTCAGATAAAATCGCTTTATCGGAAACGCACACCAAATCCTTTTCCAATTTCCGACTTTTCGAGCATTGTCCAAGACGAAACTTCGGGAAGTAGGCATTTTTGGAGAATATCTGAAGCTTCTTCGCCCACGCCCTTAACAGAATCTGGCTTCAAAACAAGTTTTCCAACGGAATTCGGCTCGAAAAACATTTCCCAGGATGCCGTCACAAAAGGATCAGCGGAACGCAATTTGTTGTCACATTCTCTGGCTTTTACTGTGATTTTATGCACAAAAGACTCCGAGGCAGCGTCCCACTTCACACGCACTGCTTTTTCATCGAACAAAGTAAATCCAAGAGAATTTCGTTTCAAAGGCTCGTCTGCAAGAACATAAGATCGCAACGTGGTCCCAGGCATTTCTTTGCTCAAATCGAGCGCCACAGTTTCGTCCAGCGCAGGCGACATCGTAAGCATAGCAGCATTCCGAGTGAAGGTTCCACGATATCGAATGCCACCTGGATTAAACTCTCCACGAGTAAAAAGTGGTTTTTCTCTAAACTTTTCGGTCATGCAAGATCCTTCTGTTTTTTCAGCTTGAAAACAAAATCCACGAAGACTAACGTGCTCTCCCGAATCTACGGCTACACCGTAGTACTGGGACTTACCAATTTGCTTCGATTCCACACGCATCAAATTTCCGGCTGTGTCTTCAAAAAAAGCAAACCCTGGATCATTGGCACGCACAACAACAAGTCCATAAGAATCAGAAAACCCCGATTTCAAGGCCGCAAATGCCGCCTCGGTTGTTTTTTCATACATCAATAATGCAGGAACAATTCCCTTTTTGGACGAGTCCGAAACAAGATAATTTCCCACTCCAGTCACACCCACAAACCCACGAATTTGTTGCCAGGTGGTTCCCATCGCGGGAGCCTCTGGATCCCATGTCGCGGTTACATTTGTGGCGTGAGAGTCTTTGCCAATAAGAAAATCATCATGTGTAATTTCAACATTGCCCACAAACAACATCCAACCAGGAGTCACTTCCGCCGGCGGAATTGGAGTCGAAGTTTTCACAACAATTTTTTGCTGTTTCGTTCTATAGAGATCATTTTTATCTTTTGGAAACTCCAATTCCAGCGACTCTAACGTGTATTTTCCGGTAGGAACAGAAAACACGACAGGAGTGACATCCCCAGATTTTCCAACAGCTAGCTCTTGTCCAGTTGCCGTGAGAGTGACAACTTTATCCAAGGTCACATTCCGAACTTTCATGGCAACCGACCAATCCAAATCTTGCGGAATTGCATCAAAGTCTAATGAAAATCCAACAAATGAAGATCCCTTCGCAGACAATTTTCCATCACGAATGAACGATTCCGAAAAGTACTCACTCTTTGTGGATACGCAACCCGAAAAAAGAAGCGCCGACAGCAAAACAAACTGTTGAATCCGATTTTTTTGAATCACAATACAACCTCCAAATTGGCAAACGCACCATCATCAACATATCCAGCATGAACAATGGATTCAACCAGACTCAGAGCCTGTGTGGGATGTGTGCAACGGTGCGTAGCATGCGCCAACAATTTTCCCACAGACACCGTGAAAATGCGAGCCAATTTTCCGCCAATTTCTTCACGCAAATAACGGAACATGTAGGAGTCGTAAAGCTCGTCTCCCAGTGCCACAACAGTTAATTGCTCGTTTGGAACCAATCCAAGCCGATCGCGATGGTCTTCAATTGTTTTCCAAAAACCACATTTGGGAACAAATCCCGCTTCCAAAACATCCAAACGCCCCATGGAGGGAAAACTCTGCAGCACCAGGCCCCCATGAAATGCGACCATTGGGTTCACGATTTCTTCAACAATGGAAAAAAACTTCCGCCGCAAAATCTCGCTAGGAAAGTGCGCTTCAATTTGCGCACAAATGGTTTTTTCTTCCATAAAAAAGGTTTCAATAGTACCGCTTTGCAAGGCTTGAATAATATCCGGACCCTTCCCAAAATCGGAGTTGGCCTCTATATGATTTTGCAAAATGCGCATTAAATTGCTGATATTTTGGTTTTGCTGTTTCCACTGAACCCACTCACCACAAACCGCAAGATGAGTTGCAAACTCAACCGCAAGAAAGGAAGGCATAATCATTGGAACGTCATACTCTTTAAAAAAACGCTCAAAACCCTGTTTGCGTCTGCCTGTAACCAATCCAAAATGAGGAAAACGAAAAAGCTTGAGCATGCGCTCAACACTGGAGCGGCGCGCAGAAACATCGGAGCCCGACAAAAAAGGATGATCAACAAGAGTTCCATCGATATCCGAAAGCACAAGAACGCGCGACGCCATAAAACCTCCGCTCACAAGCCACAAACAGTTGCAGTTGAATCAAACGCCAACTCTATCAGAGATCTGGGCCCGGAAGAAAACTTGCCAAAGAGGGGCTTCAGCGCATAGAACAACAAGGCATACTCAGCCCCCTCGGTTTGAGACTGGTTTAAGACTTCAATTGAGACGACAACGCTCGTTTAAAGGAGATCATCATGGGACGCCACGCCACAGTTGCCGGCAGACAGGCCGCAAGCGCCGCAGCTCGTTCAAAAGCGTTTACAAAAGTTGCACGCGAAATCACCGTTGCCGCCAAATTAGGCGGAAGCGACCCCATTGCCAATTCTCGCTTGCGTTTGGCCATGGACCACGCCCGCGAATGCAACATGCCCAAAGATACCGTTGAGCGCCTTGCCAAAAAAGGTGCAGGGGAACTGGAAGGTATCACATACGAAGAGTGCGCATACGAAGGCTACGGACCCGGTGGCATTGCAGTGTACGTGGAAGTCATGACCGACAACCGCAACCGCACAAACCCCGAACTGCGCCGCATTTTCACCAAAAATGGCGGCAACATGGCCCAAGAAGGCGCCGTAGGATGGATGTTTAAGCGCAAGGGCGTCATTGAAGTTTCTGGAGCTACCGACGACAAAATCATGGAAATTGCTTTGGATGCTGGCGCCGATGACGTGGTTTCTGAAGGCGAAATTTCCGTTGTTTATGCTGATGTCTCTTCATTTTCTGCTGCACGCGACGCTCTCGAAAAATCTGGTCTCAAAATTGAACGTTCGGGACTCGATTTTGTTCCCGACAACACTGTTGCAGTATCAGGTAACGATGCCAAAACAGCTGCCGATCTGATTGCCGCCCTTGAAGATCAAGACGACGTTCAAAACGTATATCACAACGCCAACTTCCCCGACTAACCAACCTTATCGCATTCCATTCTGTTGGCGCACATGGCACCCTCAAAATTCAAGCGATTTGTCTTGATTCATCCATCGCCCGGCGAATGAGCTGAAGCTTTTGGGTTTGCGACATTTTGCGAATCCGGTTTTCACGTTTCCAAGCAATCCACTTGGATTGATGACTCTCGGTATAAACCAAGCAACAAGGCAGACGCGGTGCCACATAGGGTGTTAATCCCGCGCGGTGGTCTTCCATTGTTCTTGGCAAATCGTTTGTTATGCCGGTGTAAAGAGTATCGTCTTGGCAGACTAGAATATAAAGATGATAATTTCGATTCAATGCCATGTGGTTATTGTTTCCTCCGCTCAGCACCATGCCAAGCTCTCATATTTCACACTACGCCTATCGACAGAATAGTCGAACTCTTAATACTGCAGTTTTTTCGTCGGAAAGTGTCATGAATTTGTCGAAATGCTTCTAAAACACGAATAATTCACGACTCTCGCAATTCTGGCATCATCGTAGTAAGCTCCGACGTCTTTTGGGATGCAGAAATTCGTCCCAACCTTTGAAGGAGCCTTCTATGGATTTCCAGCCTTGGCAGTTCTATATTGTTGTTGGTTTTTTGTGCCTTACTGCGGAAATCGTCACACCCAGTTTCTTTTTGGCACCCATTGGGGTTGCCGCCCTTGTTACGGCAGGCCTTTCTGTTTTTGTAACATCGCTAACAGTGCAGTTTGTCGTTATGGCCCTCACTGCGCTTTTTCTCTATTTCACTCTGACCCCGTTTGCACGGGCGCGCTTTAATAGAGCTCCTCCACCTTCCGGCGTGGGCCTCGTGGGTCAGGTAGGAACCCTAAAAGAAATCTGTATTTCAAGCGAAAAACCTGGAAAAGTCTTTGTTTATGGAGATACCTGGGACGTCCTATGGAACGACTCCGACGAAACCTACATCTCAGTTTTGCGCACACTACAGCCTGGTTGTCGCATACGCATCAAACAAGTTGTTGGAAATAGAGTCATAATTGAACCTGTTTAATTTTTTCTGGAGGTGGAAAATGGAAATTGGTGGATTTGGTATGTTTTGGATTTTGGCAATTTTACTTTTTGTTTTCACAATTATTCGCCGAGGTGTTTATATTGTTCAACAGCAAGAAGCAATTATTATTGAAAGACTTGGGCGTTACCACACAACGCTAGAATCGGGATTAAATATTATCATTCCCATTATCGACCAGCCCCGAAAAATGTGGTGGATTGCAAACGGTGTTTTTCGACACACCGAACGCATTGACTGTCGCGAAGTTATTATTGATATCCCAGAACAACGAGTTATAACAAAAGATAACGCAGGCATAGTCATTGACGCTCTTATCTATTTGCAGGTGACGGATATTCGTCGCGCTGCCTACGAAATTCAAACATTGCCGTTGGCAGTGCAACAGCTCACACAAACAACACTGCGCAGTCTTATTGGCGAAATGGAACTCGACCACACGCTTTCAAACCGAGAACACATCAACATTCGTCTTAAGGAAACCCTGGACGAAGCCACAAACAAATGGGGCCTCAAAATCAGTCGCGTAGAAATTAGAAACATCACACCGCCCGCCGATATTCAACAGGCCATGGAAAAACAAATGCAGGCCGAACGCGAACGTCGTGCACAAGTGCTTGCTGCAGAAGGCTCCAAGGCCAGTAAAGTTCTTGAGGCAGAAGGTGAACGTCAAGCCCGAATTGAACGCTCGGAAGGCGAAAAGCAAGAAAAAATCAACCAAGCCATTGGCGATCGCGAAGCCACAATTGCACGAGCAAATGGTCAGGCCCAAGCTATTGAAGTTGTGCACAATGCGTTTGGCGATCCCAAAGTTGCTGCCAACTATCTTATCGCTACCGAATATCTAAAACGTTTTGGCGAAATGACACAAAAACCAACCGACAAAGTCTTTATTCCCTACGAAGCCTCTGGCGTTCTGTCGTCTCTTGGAACCATTAAAGAGATTTTGGGTAACGGCCAGTTGGGCAAATAAAAACAGGAAGCACCGTGTCCGACGTTCATCCATCACTCCTACAACGAAAAATCATTCACGTAGACATGGATGCGTTTTATGCCTCTGTCGAAATTCGCGACAATCCCTCTCTCGCTGGAAAACCCGTGGTTATTGGTGGCTCACCCCAATCACGCGCCGTTGTGTGCACAGCAAGCTACGAGGCACGCAAATATGGCATTCGTTCTGCCATGGCCTGCTCACGCGCATACAGGCTTTGTCCTCAAGCTATTTTTTTGCCACCCAATTTTGAAGCATACAGTAAAGTCTCACAACAAATTCGCGAAATATTCTCCCGGCACACAAACCTTATTGAACCCCTTTCACTGGACGAAGCTTACCTCGATGTCACAAACAATGCGCAAGGGATTTACGCCACTCAAATTGCCAAGGCCATTAGGCAATCCGTAAAAGATGAACTTAATCTTTCATGCTCTGTTGGCGTTGGCCCAAATAAACTCGTTGCCAAAATAGCTTCAGACATGCGCAAGCCAGGAGGAATAACAGTTGTTCCGCCCGAACGCGTGTCCGAATTTATGCGTCATCTGGAAGTCCGAAAAATTTTTGGCGTGGGCCCCGCAACCGAAAAACGGTTGCACGAAATTGGGATTCAAAAGTGTTCTGATATTTGGACTTTTTCGCCTACACAACTTGAAAATGAACTTGGATCGTTTGCCCATTGGATACTGCAAGCATCGCAAGGCTTGGACGATCGTGAATTGGAAACAAATTGGGAACGAAAATCCATGGGTCGCGAAGAAACTTTTTCGGCCGATATCTCCGACCTCGAAACCATTCAAAAATCTCTAAAATTACTATCAAAAGACGTTGCAGACAGCCTGAAAGACGAAGAACTTGAAGGACGCACCGTAGTTCTCAAAATAAAGTATGCCGATTTCCAGCAAGTCACACGCAGCCGATCACTCGCGCATCACACTCGCAGCGAAAGCCAAATATTCAACTGTGCGCAACAACTTTTGCTCGAAAAAACAGAAGCAGGAAAACGCAAAATACGCTTAGCAGGGGTTAGCGTATCTAATTTAAGGTCTCAATAAGAGAGCGCTGGCACTTGCAGTGATCCCAAACACAGTGGCAGTAGCATGGAGAACTCCTACTCCAAGTGTCCAATAATGTGAATCAGGCACTGGAGACGGTTTCCAATGACACAACCTTACAGCTCATAGACAGAAACCAAATCACTGCCAAACACTCCGAATCCAATATTCCAAAAACGATTGTCTTCACGCCTTTGAAACTCCCCTTTTATACCCGTAAAATCTGGCATCATTAGTAAAGGAAATCTTTCGAAACCTGCAAAAGTTTTTCA
>CAIZES010000244.1 GCA_903932045.1 uncultured Silvanigrella sp.
AATTCAACTTAGACCAAGCAACTGAACGGCGTCTTTTCGAAAGCGGTTTGTCGGCAAAAGAAATGATTCACGCTCTGTTTTTCGAGAGAAGTGCCAATATCAACGAGCCCAACACGCTTCTTTTTATCGATGAAATTCAAAATTCAGAACGAGCTACAGCCCTGCTGCGATATTTTAAAGAGGAATTTCCAAGCCTCCACGTTATTGCCGCAGGCTCTATGCTTGAGCATTATATCAACGAGGAAAAAACTTCGTTTCCCGTTGGACGCGTGCAATACAGATTTCTGCGTCCCCTCTCGTTCATCGAGTTTCTAAGCGCAATTGGGGAACATCAAGCATGTGACGAACTCAACAAAATTCCCCTCGCCCCCTATGCGCACTCAAGACTGAACACGTTATTCTCACGCTACGCAATGATTGGTGGAATGCCGGAAGTTGTTGCAAACTGGGCCGCACAACAAGACCTGAGCGTTGTCCGAAATAATTTTCAAGCTCTGCTGACAGGCTAGGGTGATGACGCGAGAAAATACGCCAGAAACCGCGAAGCGGGACTCCTTCTACAGCACGTGATCTCGCTCGCTCCGCTTGAGGCCGGAAAACGAATTGTTTTCGAAAAGTTTGGAAACAGCAACGTTCGCTCCCGCGAAATGACCGAAGCCTTGCGAACCCTTGAAAGAGCACTTCTTATTGAACTTGTTTTTCCAATCACGACGTGGGAAGCACCTTTTGTAGCAAATCAGCGCAAAAGGCCACGGCTACAATTTCTCGACACCGGACTCATGAATCACGCCTGCAATATCACATCCCATCTTCTTCACGGAACCGACATTTCCGCAGTCGCCGAAGGGCGCACTGCCGAACATATTGTGGGCCAAGAGTTCGCGGCACTCAACAGCACAACTCCACGCGGCCTCTGTTTTTGGGTTCGGGAATCGAGCCAGTCCGCCGCCGAAGTTGACTATATTTTTGTTCACAACGGACAAGCCGTTCCAGTAGAAGTCAAGGCTGGTGCATCGGGCGCTCTTCGATCGCTTCATCAATTTGTTGACAACTCGGGCTGCCCCTTGGCCATTCGCTTCTGGCAAGGGCCACTAAAAATCGAGGAACAAAAAACACCGGCAGCAACTCGCTTCAAACTTGCCAATCTTCCCCATTATCTTGCGGGATGCCTACCTCAATATTTGGATTGGCTTCACTGTTTAAAAAAATAGGCGAGCTGGGGGTAGGAAATTCAAAGCCCTTTTTTGGTTAAACCGGGCAGACCTCTGGTTAAACCGGGCAGACCTCACAAACAAAAACGCCGCAAAGAGAATCACGTTCGCCAATCCAAGTAGGTTTCATGGTTTTGGCGTTGATTGCACGCCCCGATGGTAGCATGGGAGCGCAAGTTGCAACCCAAGGATTGTGACTTATTTATAAGACGTTGGTTGGTTGCTGACGATGTTGGCCTTGGGAAAACAATTGAAGCGGGAATGATTATTGAAGTTCTTCGCAAAAGAAGTCGATCTGAAGGAAGTTTTCGTTGCCTCGTAACCACTCCTGCCGGCTTAATGATGCAATGGAAAGACGAAATGGAGGTGCGCTTTGGTCGACGATTTCGTATTTTCACAAGCTCCCAAACAAACGAACTCGAAGAGTCAAATTTCCTCATTGCATCCATAGATACTCTCAAAAATAAAAAGTTCGAAAACGCACTAAATTCGGCTACTCCCTGGGATTTGGTGATTTTTGACGAATATTCGAAATGTATATTTTGATTTGTTTGTGAGTTTGCGCGATAAATTGCAGCATATTGCTCAAAATCAGAAAGTGTAATAGAAATATGAATTCGGGCCTTTCTAATTCTAATATTGAAAAAATTAAGGGCCATCTTTAGCTGTTATGCAAGCATAAAACGGGTGATTTTATATGGGTCCAGGGCCAAGGGAAATTTTCGGGAAGGTTCGAATATCGATCTTTCCATAGATAGCAAAGAACTTAGCTATGCTCAATTGTTGAGAATCGAAACCGAA
>CAIZES010000245.1 GCA_903932045.1 uncultured Silvanigrella sp.
ATACCATTTAGCGGCATACCATTTCGTAATAGTGCCTTCTGATACCGACTCACCCATCTGCGACAACAAAACCGGAACAAGCGACATAGTTCACCCCTCAAAGACAGTGCCTTTAAGATTATACGATCAAGATTGTACCTTAAAGCGACAGAGGAAGATTACACGCCAAATGTTTATCGACACATCTTCATTAGGGTGGGAGCCGGATATTGCAAGACTCTGAATCGAAACAGTCGTACACTCATTCCCAAGAAACCATCACTCGAGGAACACATGAACGAATCACAACCTATTGACCAAATATTTGAGACAAATACCAATCTCGTCGACTCCATGTTCCAAAAATATCAAATTTCACCCGAGTCGGTATCACTGGAATGGCGTCGATGGTTTGACGGTTTTCGCAGTGGTTTTGCTTCTGCTGCCGCATTGGCGCCCGAAAATAGCAATACGGAAATTTTTGAAAACTCCATTGAAGGCCCCACTCAACGCCTCTCAGATGCCTACAAACGCTACGGACACCTTCGTGCAAACACAAATCCACTTGGACTCAATCGAGAGCACGTTTCTGTTCTCAACCTCGAATCACACAACCTTAGTGACGCCAATCTCGAAACCGTAGTGAGTGCCAATATTTGGCTCAAATTACCCCAACAAACCCTTCGGCAGCGTGTTGAATCTTTGGAAAAAATGTTTTGCGGAACTGCAGCACCCGAATTTGAACACGTTGAAGATCCTGCAGAAAAATCATGGTTGTACGAAAGAGCAAACTCATTTCACACACCACTCACACAATCGGAAAACGAATCCATTTTGTCGGAACTTTGTTTTGCCGACGCTTTCGAAAAAACTCTTGCAACAAAATACATTGGCAAAAAACGTTTCTCTATTGAAGGAGCCGACGCACAAATACCCGCACTCGAAACTTTGATAGACAAAGCAGCCCAAAGCGGAGTCCAAGATTGTTTTATTGGAATGGCTCACAGGGGACGCCTTGCGATTATTGTAGGCGTGGTTAAAATGCCTTTCGAAATGATGCTTGCCGAATTTGAGGGAGAAATCCCGGAAGATGCCTGTTGCGACGACGTCAAATACCATTGCGGCTTTCAAAGCCACCGCAAAACGCGTTCAAACCTACCCATCAACGTTCTCATGACTTCAAATCCCAGTCACCTGGAAGCCGTAAATCCAGTGTTAATGGGAGAAGTTCGTGCCCGCCAAACCTTGGAATTTGCAAACGACACTTCACGTGTTCTTCCTATTCTTTTGCACGGAGATGCAGCCATTAGTGGACAAGGCGTGGTTTACGAAAGCCTGCAAATGTCAAATTTGGATGGATATAGCGTTGGTGGAATTGTTCACATTATTGCCAACAATCAGCTTGGATTTACAACCGATCCTGAATACAGCCGTTCGAGCACCTCATGCACCGACATCGCTCGTGTTATTGGCGCACCTATTGTGCATGTGAATGCTGAAGATCTTGGCGCTGTTCATAATGTTGTATCTCTAGCATTGGAGTATCGCCAAAAATTCAAAAAAGATTTCTTTGTCGATTTGGTTTGCTATCGTCGCCACGGACACAACGAGGCCGATGAACCCACGTACACACAACCAGGGCTTTATAAGCGCATTAAGGAGAAACAAGCTCCGTGGTTATTGTGGCGCGACGCCATACTTTCTCAGAATGGAACACAAAAGAATTCGGATTCATTGAACATCATCTACACAACATTGCGTTCTGACCTCGACAGCATTTATCTCAAAATGAAAAGAGAAGGCTCACAATTGTCCCATGATGTGTGGACAACCAGCTGCGGACACCCTGCAAAAACAGCGACCATTTTGGCGCCAGTAGACACATGCGTAAAATATTCTGCTTTCAAAAAAGCAAGTCAAGCACTCATAACATTTGCACCAAACGCAAAACCTCATTCCAAATTGGCCCGCAAGCTTTTGGCCGATCGGGCCGAAATGGCTGCCGAACGTGCGCCCATTGATTGGGGCATGGGTGAAATGCTGGCCTATGCAACTCTTGTGGACGAAGGATTTTCGTTTCGTATGAGCGGACAAGACGTAGGCCGAGGCACATTCAGTCATCGCCATGCAGTTTTTGTTGACGAAGAAACAGGTGAGCATCATGTGCCACTCACAAATTTATTTCGTCCCACCGACTTTAAAAATCAAACGGTAGAAGTTATCAACAGTCCGCTTTCCGAGTTTGCAGTCCTTGGATTTGAATATGGGTTTGCGCGCAATCACAACAATGCCTTGGTAGTATGGGAAGCTCAATTTGGCGACTTTGCCAACGGAGCTCAAATTATTATCGATCAATTTCTTGCTGCAGGCGAATGCAAGTGGCACCGCGTAAACAACATGGTGCTGTTGCTGCCTCACGGGTTTGAAGGCCAAGGAGCAGAACATTCTAGCGCTCGCCTGGAACGCTTTTTGCAACTTGCATCCGATGGAAATATGATTATCGCCAACCCAACTTCGTCTGCCCAACTCTTCCATATTTTACGCAGACAAATGCACAGTCATGCGCACAAACCTCTTGTTCTTTTCACGCCCAAAAGTTACTTACGAAGTTCCCTCACCTCGTGCGATGCAAATGAATTCACCTCGGGCCGTTTTGTAGAAATACTGGACGATAAAGTTGCTGTTGAAAAAGTGCGACGCATTGTTTTTTGTTCAGGAAAGGTCGCTCTCGATTTAACAACTCACCGCAACGAAAATTCAACAGCAGGAATCCTTTCTGAGACAGCAATTGTGCGCATCGAACAACTTTATCCTTTGCACACAGATTTACTGAAAGAAGTAATTCAAAAATACAGTGCTGCCGAGAAATTTTTCTGGGTGCAGGAAGAACCCAAAAATATGGGTCCATGGCTTTCCATAGCTCCCGAGATTCGCGATGTTCTCACAGACCTTGGCAAGCATGTTAAACTCTACTATGTGGGACGCCATGCAAAATCGAGTCCTGCGGGCGGTTTAGAAAAAATCCACAAGGCCGATCAAGCTCGCCTTGTTGACGCAGCCTTTGCAGCACAACAATCAACGGAAGTTTAAGGTGTTGAACCGTGTTCGCGTTTTTGCCCACAACAGACCCTTACACAAATCTGGCAACAGAAGAACTTTTGCTGCAACAAATAGAGCAAATAGGCCCCACCCTATTGCTTTATGTGAACACAAAGTGCGTTGTTATGGGAAAACATCAAAACCCTTTGTTGGAATGCCGTCCCGAATTTTTAGGGGCACAAGGCGTTCCCCTTCTGCGTCGCTTTACTGGGGGCGGCACGGTTTTTCATGACGAAGGCAATCTCAATTTTTCCTTTTTAATGCCTAAGAATGGGTATAACGAAGCCCTGCATTTTCAAATTCTGCAAAGATCCCTGCTCGATTTTGGAATTCAAAGCGAAATTGATACCCATAAAAGTCTTTGGTACGGAAATAGAAAATTCTCTGGGAGCGCTTTCGCGCGCAAACTCATTGGAAATATTCATCACGGAACTCTTCTTGTAGAAAGCAATTTGGAGCTCTTAAACCAATGCATTCAACCCACATTCAACAACCTTGAAACAAAAGCTCCGCGTTCCCGCCGGGCACCCGTGATGAACTTGAAAGAAGTCAATTCTCAAATTTCCATTTCCAAAATTGCTGCAGCCATTGGACTTCACTTTACCCAGATGTTCCCAACAGAGAGTCCTTTACAAACCCAGCAGGGGAACCAACAAAATAGAATCAACATTGTGGATAGCGCGATGGGCGAAACAGGGAACGAAATAGCGAGAAGTCTGATGAGCGAAAAAATGCAACCGTTCATAGAAAAACATCAGTCGCGGGAATGGGTGTTTGGAGCAACACCGGAATACTAAAGTTATGGAAAAAGGACTGAAACAACCGCATCTCACCCCACACCCCGAAGAGTAAGCCGAAGGAGTTGCACCTCCAGCTTCACGGCTGAGTAAACCGAGGGAATATCACCCTCAGCCCCTCGCAAGAACCGGACGAGAGACTCTCGCCTCATCCAGCTCCGCTTAAACTGATCGGAAATATCTGCCAATGGAC
>CAIZES010000246.1 GCA_903932045.1 uncultured Silvanigrella sp.
CGCAGCTTACAAACTCTCGTCTGCTCGCTACGCTAGCTTGTTCTCTTACTTTTATTTGAGGTCCTTACGAACCTCTGGTTCTTTCGAACCCGCACTCTGTCTCTCACTCTTCAGTTTTCAAAAAGCTTGGTGGCGGGGGTAGGACTTGAACCTACGGCCTTCGGGTTATGAGCCCGACGAGATACCAACTTCTCCACCCCGCGCTTGCGTTTGTGTGAGTAAGTCGAAGGGAAACAAAAGTCAAGATACCTTTGAAAAAACTTACAACAAGAAGATCTGTGTCAAGAGATGCTAGAAAAAAGTGCCACATTTTAGGCAAAAAAGCACAAACAACTCCCTCCAGACCCTGCAACTATAATGGAGCTCTGGCCTTTACGAGGTCAATAAGTGCCTCGACACTAAGAGTAAATCTTTTTCCGTTTTCAGCATCGTGCAGCGAAATGGAATTTGCCTGACTCTCCTTTTCTCCAACAACTCCCCAAAACGGAGCACGCAGGAGACGCGCCTCACGAATGCGCCGAGAGAGAGTTTCATTTCTGCCATCCACCTCGACGCGAATTTCTGCGTCCAACAGCTTTGCGCACAGAGATTCAACCGTCGACAAATGTTGTTCCGCACCCGGAAGCAAGACAATTTGCACGGGAGCAAGCCAGCAGGGAAAACGCCCTTCCAAATGCTCAATCAAGAACGCCATTGTTCGCTCGAAGCAACCAATTGAGGAACGATGAACAACAACCGGAGCTCTGCGACTTCCGTCGGAATCGGCATAAGATATGCCGAAACGTTCGGCCGAAATAAAGTCAATTTGCACCGTGAACACGGTTTCTTCCTGCTATGGGGTTTGTCAAGTGTTAGAGAAAACCTCTCCCATCCAGCACAAAGCTGACAAAAACATGTCTCCTAAATTTCGTTCCAGTACACTTGCTCGATTCAACAAAAACTCGTTTGCCCAACAGCCTTTCCATTTACAAGTTGAAACTGCATGTCCAGTTTGGACCCATATATTGCGGCATCGACAATGGCTTTTTCATGCTGAAGACCGAGGCTGTCCATAATTTTAATAAGAGCATTCTCTGCACGATCCGAAACTGCATCATCACCCAAAAATTCAGACGAACGAGCAGGATAGCGAAGCGATGCGCGGCACGTCACTTTCTTAGCAATTCCGAGTTTATTGATCATGAAAACTATGAGTTCGACAGCGCGTCGAAATTCCTGCCTCATTTGTTCCGGTCGACAGAAGATGTGTCTGCCAACGTAGAATTTCTGAGGCGCGTGAGCCCTGAAACTTCTCCGGAATTTTCGTAACGAAAAAGTTTCGAAATTTCTGCATATCGTAATGGAAGATCACGCCACGAACGCTGCAACGATTCGAAAAGAACAAAATGGTGCTGACACGACAAGGGTCGCAACATCAATTTTTTGCTTCCCGCCTCCATTGGGGGAAACATTGTATCGCGATATTGTGCGAGATGACCACTTCGCTCATAAATTTCGAGGTTAGCTAAGGGCGGAGTTTCGACATGTTGATAGCTACGTTTCATTTCCTCACGAATTGCCCATTGTTCGGTAACCTTTTTAGAGCCGCCCCGCGGGGCAAAAGCATCACAAGGCCCTTGCCGATTTGATCTCGGCAACAAAAAGCTTAAGATCTTTTCCTAAAACACGATGATCCCGGCGACGCGACTCCTCGCGTTTAGCATTGCGCGTGGCTGATTCTACTTCATCAAAAAACGCATGCACTCAGAGTCTTTGAATCATTTTTGACTTGTCAGGCAAATGGGCGCCAGAGAGATCCTCAATTTCAAATCGATTATCGGCCGCACTTTTTTTCTGGTTGGCAGCCACACGCGAAACAATTTTTCTGGCTTCCTCCAAGGAAAGGTTCTGCTGAGGACTTTCAAAATCGAAAAGAAGCAACTGGTCAATGCTGACTGCTAAACGCAAGACTCTCTGTGCAGACAATAACTCCGCTGAAATATTTTCTTGCTAATGAATTCTAAAAATTTCTTTGTTCATAATTTTCTCCTCAAAAACAAAAAAAAGGGCAGGTTTTGCAAACTGCCCGAGAGTTCAGAAATCACGCGCATCACAGGGTGCGGGAAGGTGTCCCGGGCGGGGCTGTGGTGGTATTGGTTTGGGTGGACACAAAATTCCTGATCGTCTCCAATAAACTTTCTACAAAGATCAATCAGGTATCGGTTTTTTGTCAAGAGATTTTATGATGATTTTGCACTGGGCAAGCGATTTTTGACGCACATAAATATCGGACGGTAAAACCATCGGCATGGAGTAGATTAGGAAAAGATTCAGACAAACTGCCGCAGCACCCACCAAATACCCCAACCAACTTCGGCAAGTTGTGCTCGAATGAGGACGAACGATGACACTGCGTTTTCCTTTTGAAATTGGTGAGCGTCTGAAGTTTTTTGTTTCGGAGAATTGTTTGCTTCGTGTGACAACTTGAAGTCGGAATTTTGCCAAGCTGAAGATTCCACCGGTGCCTTCACAACTCGAACAACATGACCAGATGGAAGATTTACTTTTGCAAGAATCCAATTTTTAGAAATATCCAGTTTCCGAAAAAGTTTCGCAAATCGAAGTCCGCGAGTTACAGGTTGCGAACATTCTTGCGTAGAAGATCGTTTGGGATGCACGCTTTGCAAAAGCATAGAAGCAGAAGCTAACGACGTATGAACATGAGCACCATTTCCGGTACGAAGTCGGCAATATTGTGCGGCAGCAACGCCCGCAGCACCCATTAATCCGGCTCCCATATCATGAATAGGCAACAAAAACATTTTGGGAACGCCTCGCTGAGATGATTCATGTGCAACCCCCGCGAGCGCTTGAGCGGTTTGTTCAAATCCAGGTAGATCACTCAAAGGCCCTTGATTGCCAAACGCATTAATGTCTAGATAGATAAGATTTGGAAGCACTGCACGCAATTGTTCTTCGGAAATTCCAAGTTTTGCAGAAACTCCGCGAGCAAAGTTATGAAGAACAACATCGGGCTTCCAATCCGATATCAAGCACTCCACCTGACCTTTTCCATCGGCTGTTCGCAGATCAACACTCAAAACACGTTTTCCGGCCTGATATGCTGCGGAAAATGGTTCAACAAAACTCTGCTTCATTTGAGGATTTTCGACACGTAAAACATCGGCCCCAAATTCCGCCAACGTTCGTCCCGCAAGAGGGCCCGCAATGACTTGCGAAAAATCGAGAACTTTCAAATTTTGAAAAGGGGCAGTTATGGATTGATTTCCGAAAGGAGGAACTTGAATTTTTTGGATGCCTTGCGATGGAGGTTTTGCTTCAGGGAAATCACGCAAATGGCAAGAAACCGTTTCACCAATGATGCGTTCACCGCTGCTGTTCAAACAAACATGAGCACCTTGCAGAGCAAGATCGCTAACAAACCACTCTTCATAAGAACGAATGCGGATACAGCACAAGCCCGCCCCCGAGAGCAAAGTTTCCCAGTAGTGACCGTTACACTTCAAAAATAGTTTTTTGAGCGTCAAAACAATTGCTGTTGTTGCAAGATATCCCTGCGGTTCAATAGGATCTGACACTGTAATTGAATGTAGATAGCGTTGCAGGCTACGGACACTTGCTTCGAAACCATTTTTATTCAGAACGTCAAAAAATTTTTGAAGATGTTGCGCCAAACCAACATGAACATAAATATAACTTCCGTCGTGCGTTTTCCACAAATCTTTAAAAGGTGCAGCCATCCAACGCACAGGCTTCCAATTGATCGGAAAATCGAAGGCAAAAAGCCCCTGCAAACCCAACAATGAATAACCGGCCCCAACCAATGGTACACACAAAGCTGTTGCCTTTGCTTTGCTTTGTGAATCAATTTGTTCACGAGCTATTAATGATGAAATCAAGGAAAACGCGGCATAGATTCCGGCAATATAGCTGCACACTGGCTGATCGAAAACCTTTGGCTGAGCGAAAGGAACAAGAGACTCGTATAGCCCAGCATCCGATGCTGCTGCACGTTCGGAGGGCTGCTGAGTGTCGTGTTCCCGCAGTTGAGAAGAGTGGGTGAATTCCAAAATTCCCGCGACATTTTCAGTTTTTTTGCTCAGCTCAAGAGCGGCTGGAGAAAAGGATGAACACCCCGCCCAAACCGCCAATGAAGGGCGATCACCAAAAACAAGATCGGAAATTTGATTCGGAAAATTTTCGGTGCTGGAAGTAACTTCCGCGCCAAGGTCACTCAAAAGTTTTGAAGTCACACGAGTGGC
>CAIZES010000247.1 GCA_903932045.1 uncultured Silvanigrella sp.
AAGCTGCAAATTTTCTGAGTGGTAATGGCGATTTCTTGTGTAAAATAAGGGAACAACAAACGCTTCTTCCAAAGCAGTGCGAAACGCCGCGCGCACAGCAAGCGAAATAACCTCGGCATCCTTACTGCTCTTTGCCGCATTCAGCGACTTCATAATACGCCCGTCTTCAAAATCGGCATTTAATCCGCCAGGAGAAAACATGAATGATGCGCCGCTAATAGGATCTTCATCGGACATGCCAAGAGACAAGAATAGGACGTCGAACTCACCCGATTTCCACTCTTGGGCACGAGCAAAAAACCTCTTTTCGGTAGGTTGCACCGCAAGACCTACCGAATGAGCAAACTTCGTTTGCCACTCAATGTTCATGTCTGGAGTTTGAGCCACCGGGACGCGAACATCCCCTTCGAACTCTACGTCAGGTGATGAAAGAAGATCCTTTCGAATTTTGCTCTCTTGTTCTTCGGGAACACGTCCAACAAGCCCTGGTTGCGGAATTTGAAATGCTCTCGTCAAATTATGTGGGAGCGCGATTTCTGATAGCAAAACCCTTTTCGCAAAGGCTCTACGCGCTTCTCGCGAACGGAAGTGTTTACCCCTTGCATTAAGCAGCAAATAGCTGAGGCCATTATGCCGTGTTTCAAAAAACTGAACTCCCTCTTCTGGAGTTGTTGCCATTTGATGAAAAACAGAGAAACCTAGAGTGCAAAACGCCGGAGAAAATTTTTCGAGAAGATTTTTGATCTCTGCGTGGCTGTTGTAATTTGCGGGATCTTCGTAGCGAATATGCCATTGGCTTTGTTCTTTGGAGAAAAGATAATGTTTAGGGTTTGGAACAAAAACAATCTCTTGACCATACCCTAAAGGAAGCTCGCCCGACTGCCAAATGTAAGGTCCTCGCGTCCTCTTCCAGTCAACTTGGGGCTCGGCGTATCCGGGAATAGAAATCCAATGTGCGTCGGGAACAATCATTGAATCAGCCATAACAAGCGGATTTAATACTGCGGCTGCGTCGCCGCGGGTGTCTAGCTTTAAATGGCTCTCATCAATCAATTCAACTTTTGTGACCTGTTCCGAAAAATTACTATGCGTGGTTTGTCCCTGCTTCAGAATGCGATTCAAGCTTTGCGCAACTTCGGTTGCTGAGTACAACTCTTGGCGGATGGTAAACGTGATGCTGCGCCTGTCGTTGGCAATTAGCCACGAACTTGCGAGCCCGGGAACCAGATTTTGGTGGTCGTCAAAACGCACAAGATATTCGCCAACCTGATAGGCGAACCGGTACTCAGCGACAAACTGCAACAGATACGGATGTGGGTATCGGAATGCTGATAAAACCACCTCGGTAATTGGTTGCTGCTTCATTTTGTGCTCTTTCCTTACAAAAATGACATACGACGCAAGAGCAACGCTCAACGCTAAAAGAACTATCAAAATTACGCGTTTTTTGAACCCGAACATCACTCTTTATCACCAGTCGCACTGGCTTGACGGCTTATATGTTGGCTTTCCCTTTGACGCTATTGGTCGCCCCTCGCCTGGTGCGGATTGTTTCGCAAAAGCCATGGTCGAGGAAAAAGAATAGAGGATTCCAAGAAGAACGAAGAAACTTACCTTAAAAATCTTAGGCATATGATAACCTTCGGTTGATAAAGAAAACTTTTGGAGACTTTGCGAAGCTACGGATATCTACTTTGGCTGTCAAGTCAAAAAACAGCTTATCAACCGGCGTGTTGTGGAAAACTACCCAAACTAGTGCTTTCCGATATCGATAATCTTACCAAACGACGCCGCGATTTTTGAGAGCGTTGCAAGCGATGGGCTTGAATGGCCCTTCAAAATCGATGAAAGATGACTGGCACTGAGACCTGTTTTGCGAGCGAATTCGTTGAAGCCTAAGTTTTGCTCCGCCATAAGATCAGCAACGAATTTCGCAGCAAGTTCTTGCGCTCGCAGAATAGCTTTCGCCTCGCTCTTGGATTGCGCTTTGAGCTCTGCAATTTCCTCTTCGCTGAAGTTCTCCTCCAGCCAATTGTTGAGCGTTTTCATTTTATCGCCTCCTTCGCTTTCCTAATGTCGCGTTCTTGAGTGTCTTTTTCTCCGGCAGCAACAACAATTATGATCTTGTTGTTTTCTCGGTCGAAGTAAAAGTACAGCCGATATCCAAACGACATCCAAACGACATCTCTCGCAACTCATAGAGTCCGTTCCCCAAGGCCTTGACGTTTGGCATTCCCAAATCTGGGCCGAGCTTTTGCAGCAACAGCAACCGGCGGGCAATCGCGGTCTTCTGCTCCTTGGTTCGCTCGTCGAGCCACTTTTCGATCTTTGCAAGATCCACGGTCCACATCGCGCACCCTCCACTACTAAATTTAGTATCGGATGAACTTCGTGAAAGCAATAGTCAATTTGGGCACCAACCGCGAAGTTCCATCCTTCAAACCCACAACAACCCAACAATACTATTTAATTTTCTTGAGATCATCATGCGTGAGAATTCTTGCGTGCTTACGCAAAGCACCCAACATGCCGAGCGCCCTATCAAATTCTTCGATCGATGCGCTACAGTCGAAACACATGGCGTCGTCCGCAAACAGTTCTGCCGGATGAACGTTGAGCGCGCTTGCTACCATTTCAATCGTGGTCAAACTCAAATTCTGTGGATTCCGCTCTAACCTATTTACAAATGAGGTCTCCCAACCCGCAGTACGCGCTACAGCATCCTGCGAAAGATCTTTAGACTTCCGAATCCTCCGGATATTTCTTGAAACCGTCTCTTTGAGACTCACACGCCCCTGGTCGAAAGAAAAACAGGAATACCGCACACCCGAGCGGGGAAATGTGTTTGATGCCCGACGCTATGAGTACAATGAAAAGGGCGGCAGGCGGCGCGTAAAGCGCACGTTTGAAACCCTTGAAGAGGCGCGCGCATGGCAAAGCTTTGCAGGCGCATCAAGGCCAACGGCACCAGAATACAAACCCGAACCCGTGCGTGCAGATGTTCCAAGTGAAGTTGAAGAAGGTGACGGCAAACCACAGGTGCCCACGTTTGCAGAGGTGGTGGCGAACTTTCGCGAGAATGCTGACCCTTCGCGAGCACGCGGGACGCAGATAGAATACGACAAAATGCTTCGCCTGCATTTTGCCCTGTTCATGCCCATGGCGGTGACGGCCATTACGCCAAAGGTTGTGGATGAGTGGCTTCGCGTTCTCAAAAAACGCGTGGGCTTGACACCCCAATCGACCAAACGGGTGAGCTTTGAAAAAGAGCTCGATCTGTTGGCTCTCATTCTCAGGTACTTCGATAAATATAACGATGACGTGGATTTTCGCTTTCCCATCAAGTCGCGCCACCGCGAAGACATGTTCGTGCGGCGTGACGCCGGAAAACGAGACCCCGATTTACCCCGCGCCGATTTTGAAAAAGTTCGTGCCGAAATGCTCGCCATTTACGGCGAGTCGTCGTGGGCACTCTTCACCATTCAGTGGCGGCAGGCGCTAAGGATTTCCGAAGCAGCGGCACTCCACTGGGAAGATGTGCACATGAATTGGCGCGAGCCCGAAAAGTCGTTCGTGACCATTTGCCGGCACATGGAGTTGGCCAAGGTTCGAACTGTGGAGTTGAGACTCGCTCCGGGCTTCAAAAACTCGGCATCAACGGGTGGCAAAAAAGTGCTCCCGCTGTTTCCGGAATCGTTCGAAGCCCTGAAGAAGCTTTATTTTGTGGGAGCGAAAGGATTGGTGTTCAAAGATAATTGGAGCCGTTTTCTTGAATACCGCACCATCCAGTGGCGCTACGAGAACGCCTTTGCGAAAGCAGGGGTGGAATATCGTGGCACACATGCCCTACGCCATGGCAGATGTCGGGAGGTGTATAACCAAACCGGCGACCTCGCCGTTGCGGGCATGCTCCTCGGTAACCAAGACAGCGATACGGTGCGTGTGTATGCACGCAGAGACC
>CAIZES010000248.1 GCA_903932045.1 uncultured Silvanigrella sp.
AAACGGTGTCGGAAGGACGAGCGCCGAGCTTGTACCAGTGAGCCATACGGTCGGATTTGAGCTCGATAACGGATGGTTCTGTTTTGGGATCATAATAGCCGAGTTTTTCAATGAAGCGGCCATTGCGTGCAAAACGCTTGTCGGCAACGACAACGTGGAAAAAAGGGCTATTTTTGGAACCGTAACGCTGAAGTCTCATAACAAGGGACATAAAATTCCTCCAATTTCGCACTTCGTTTGTGCGACAAGGCGCTTGCTGCTGGCCGGTTGCTTCGCCGAGTTTGCGGCGGCCTGCACGGGGCGCGGTTTCGAGATTCCCAACTCAAGGGAGGAGTTTTCTTTAGCGGCGTCGCTCTCGCATGTCAATGGTTAAGATTTTGAGAACACAACCAGCGTCACCAGAAATTTGCGGAATGTAGCAGGGTTCTGACACCCGAGGATGGTTTGCGTGTGTATTCTTTGAATGGATAGTCTATGATATGATTAGAACAATCGTGGAGTGACAACCCTATGGCTTTGCTGGGCCTCCAAAAAGTGATGTTGGTGGACGTCGATGGCGACATTGCGGCTCAGTGTGAACGTGTCTTGAAGCGCTGTGGAGTCGTGGAACTCACAAAAGCTCGTAATTTGATGTCGGCCGGTGTGCGTATCGGAAGCGGCGAGGCTGTCGATTTTCTTATTGTGGACGTCGATATCAAAGAGCTTGGTGGGGAGTCGGTGAGTTCGTTGCTGTTGGGAGGTGGTTCTTCGGTGGCATCGAGTATTCCTGTGTTGTTTGTGGCTCAGGTAAAAACCCGTGCCGACGTTGCAGAATTGCAGGAAGCTGGTTGCTACCATTTTTTGATGAAGCCTCTCAATGATAATTTGTTGGAGGCAAAAATTCGCGAAATTGTGGAACGCTCGTTTGATACGCTTAAGGAACAAGAAGTTGTTTCCTCTGTTAAAGCGGCAATTGATGCGAAGAATTACCCTGAGGCTGAAAAGATTCTTCGTCCTATTCTACGCAAATATCCGGCATTTCCAAAGTTTCAAGTTTTGCTTGCGGAGATTGTTTTTTGTAGGGGAGATTTAAAGACTGCTGCAATAATATTAGAAAAGATAATCAAGAGCGATGCAAAACTTGCGCCTGCGCTGGAGCTTCAGGAACGAATACTGTCTCAAAAACGTGCCGAAAAAGAGATGAAGCTTGCACAGGCTGCAGCGACGGAAAAAGAAAGGCTCGTTCAGGAACTCACAACTGCCCGCGAATTTGCTATTTATTATTCGCTTGGCGGCCAGTTTGAGCAGGCCGAAGCGGCATTCAATAATCTTCTCAAGAGAGCAGAAGGTGCAGGCTTATTTCATGTTTTGCGTCTGGACACGGTAGAAATGTTTGTTCGGTGGAAAAAATTTGAAAAGGCAAAAGTTCTGATTTCTGAGCTCCAAGCCGACGCTCCGAGTCAGTTTGCGCAACAAATTTCGACTTTATTCGAGCAGCTTGTGCGTGAAGAATCACTTTGTGAAGAGGAAAAATCGAGGAAGGGGTACGCTTACAAAGAAATGGCAAAAGCGACAGACTTTCCATTACCGCAAGGAACTTCCAACGAAGATTTTGATCCTAATACTGAAGAAAGAATTCTTAAGTATATTATGTTTGAAGGAAAACTGTAGCGGAGTCGCAATATTATGATTGCAGAAAGTTTAGTTCCGGGAATTGCAATTCCCTCGATAATAAAAGGTCTTTCGCGCATGCGTGCGAGCGGCGTGTTAATTTGTCAAATTGAAAATTGTGAAAAACGTGTTACATTTTGGCAGGGACGTGTGACGGGCGCATCATCAAATTTGATAGATGATCGCATGGGTGAGATTATATATCGATGCGGAATTATATCCATTGATAACTTTGTTGAGGCAGCCGCAAAGGTGGGAAACAGAACTCGCTTTGGTGAAGCGTTAATTCGAAGCGGTGTTTTTAATCAGCTCAATCTTTGGGATTCCCTTAATTTGCAGTCGCGCGGGATTCTTGCGTCGCTTTGTTTCTATAAAGACCTAAAAATCTATTTTGAAAAGCAAGAGTATCCTCCACGAAGTGAGTTTCTGTTGCAGTTTGATGTGGACAACCTTCTAGAAAGTGCATCTATTGAGGCAACGGCTGTTGGAATATTCAACGCACTTTGTGAGGTAAAACCGAGGTTGGAGATTGATCCTGCTGGGGTTGTTCTGGCTGACAACGACTTTTTGAAAGACCTTGTTGGCTTGGTCGAAAAAGAAGGAAATTTTGGGGCGCTTGTGAATAGGGAGTCTCGCTTGAGTCCCATTTACACAATTCGAGCGCTTTTTGAATTGTATTCGAAGGGAATTTTGAAAGATACTCTTGGATATTCAAGGCATGTTGTTTGTCAGGAAACCATAAACTTATTGAGTGGAATTGTTGAAAATGTTAATTTTATGTTTGCCGAGTTGAAGGCAAGCGCTATTTCTGATGCTATTGAAACGTGGGAAACCATTGTGGGTTATGCGGATATGGCGTTGCGTCGAAATCTTGGCCCCGGAATTTTTGTTCATCCTGAGCAAGGATTCTTATTTGAAAATATTCTTCGTGCTTTTGTATGTCAAAATTCTGCACGGGAATGGGTAACAAATTATGTGTCACCCAACCGTTGGGTTGACATTGTCACCGACGCTATTCACGATATTATGTACGGAGCTGTTTTGCAGATCATTTTCGAGTTGCAAAACAAAAAACCCAACTCGCAGGAGCTTGAGCGAGCGAGGGTGATAGTGAATAAGATGCGCTACCCTGAGGCAATGGTTGCGCTGTGTTAAAGGAGTGTTGCATATGCCAATTCAAGTTTCTGCCCATGGTTTTGAAATTACGGAAGCTCTGCGTCAAAGCTGTATTGAGGAGTCCAAGGAAAAAATTCAAAACCTTGCTCAGCACAATTTTTCTGCAAAGTGGACTCTTTCTTTGGAACGTGGCGAACACATTGCTCACGTTGTTTGGAATGATGGCGAATTTCGTGGTGATGCGTCTGCGCGAACAAACGATATGTACGGAAGTATTCGTCAGACTGCGAAAAAAGCAATGGAGCAACTCAAAAAAGCCCATGGCAGAGCATACGAGCCCGGACGTCGTTCTGGCAAACATGGGCTTGGCAAGAACAATGGCCTGGAGCAAGGAATTGACGACGACGAATAACTTGCGCGCCCAAAAATAGAGCCGCTATAGTTGCAAAATGGTTTTGCTCTTATAGCGGGTTTTTTGCAATATTTTCTAGAAGATCTTTTAGGAAAACATAGAATCGTTCTGTGCTTTTTATGTGGCAGCATTCTGCCGGAGAATGAGCGCCGCGGATGTCGGGGCCAAATGAGAGGATGTCGAGCCCAGGGCACTTTTCTAAAATGACGCCGCATTCCAAGCCTGCATGAACAGCGGTTGCATGAGGTTTTTGTCCTGTTTTCTTTTCCCACAGTTCAGTGGCGCGCGCCAAAAGTGGCGAATGAGGATTGGGGCGCCATGCGGGATAGCCATCGGTGAAGTTTGCCTCACATCCTACCAGTTTGCATAGAGCCAAAATTTCGTTGGCTAATGCATCGCGAGCTTCTGCAATGGAGCTGCGCACGCTTGTTGTAATTGCAAAGCCATCTTTTTGAGTGTCAATAATGGCGAGGTTAGAAGACGTTTCAACCAGTCCGTGCAAGTCGCGGCTCATGGTGTGAACGCCGTGCGGGAATGCCAACAAGAGTTGCATAAGACGAAGAGAGTCTTGAACTTCAAACGTGTTTTTTCGATTGGTTTTTTCGGAATCTTTATCGCTATTTTTGAGTTCTTCTATGGTAACTTCAAGATTGTTTTCAGCGCTTCCAAATTCGCATTTCGCAATATTTGAGAATGCTTTGACTGCGGCTTCAACTTGAGGTTTTTTATTTGTGGGCAACGCAATTTCGGCAAATGCTTCGCGTGGAATGGCATTGTGTTTGCTTCCGCCTTGAATGGTGGCTATGCGAAAGTCCGATTTTTCACTAATTGATTCCAGAGTGCGAACTAGTAATTTGAGGGCATTACCGCGATTATCTATGATATTCATGCCTGAATGGCCACCCATAAGGCCACGCACCTTTACGGCGAAGGTTGTGTGATGATCTGGTGTGAGAGATGATTTTGCAGACAGTTTTGCATATCCCGTTGATCCGCCAGCACACCCAATGTAGAAGATTCCTTCTTCTTCGCTATCGAGATTGAGCATGATTTTGCTTTTTATCATGGACCCATCCAGATTTGTGGCACCCGAAAGTCCGGTTTCTTCGTCTACTGTAAACAGAAGTTCCAAAGGCCCATGGATTGAGGATTTTTCGTCCATAAGTGCCAACGCGGCTGCAACACCAATTCCGTTGTCGGCACCCAGTGTTGTGCCGCGTGTGCGAATCCATTCGCCATCGACGTAGGCAGGAATGGGTTGAGTGTCGAAATCGAAATCTGTGTCGGCGTTTTTTTCGGTGACCATATCTACGTGACCTTGCAGCATCACGATGGGAGATTTTTCAAATCCGGGTGTTGCTGGAACGCAAACAACGAGATCACCCATTTTGTCTTCACGAACTTCAAGATTTCGCTCTTTTGCGGCTTGTTTAATGAAGTTGCAAACAGCAGTTTCTTTTTTTGAGGGGCGCGGAATATTTGTGAGATCTTCAAAATATTTCCAGAGAAGTGCAGGCTCGATATTTCCAAATTTTGACATGGCGGTCTCCAATGTAAAATAAAGATCACTTTTCTAACATTGCGTTAGAATTTTTTTGATTGCGTTTTCGCAAGCGACGCGCAAGGGAAAACAGCGCTCCTACTTGTAACATAAGAAAGGGCATGCTGGCCATTGCGTTGGCAACGGGATGTGCGTTTGAAGAAAGCGAACTGATGACGCAACCACCGGGCAACTGCGAAAGATATCCGAGGTTATTGTTGGAAAAGACATAGCTGACGCACTCATCAGGTTTTGCAGCTGTATTCCAGCACGACTTCCCTTCGGTGACAGCCGAACCAAGATCTAAAAAACCTGTTCCCAGGAGGTAGTATTGAGTGCCATCGGGAAACCAGCCTTCGTATAATCGGTTCATGTCATTTGTAGTATCTTTGCCATGATAAAGATTGACTGCGTTTGCGTATTTTGTGAGCCGCTTTGCTATGTCGGCGCCACTCATCGTGGGATCAAGTGATTTAAGGTATCCTGCTGCACCTGCAACGAAGGGCGTGGCTTGGCTAGTGCCCGACTCCTGATGTTCCCCTCCACCAGGAAATGTAGACGTAATATTGAATCCTGGTGCGCAGATGTCTACCCAAGATCCGAAGTTTGAGAAAGATGTTTTTGCAAATTCTCCCCGCCCCCCACCGCCGGAACTGGGTTCACTGGTGGCGCACACGGATAGGACGGGCGCATAGCCGGCAGGGTAATTTATAGTGTCGGTATCATCATTTCCTGCGGCTGCTATCACTAAAATATCGTTTTCCAGAAGTTTTCGAAACCAGTATTCCAATGAACGGCTGATAAAGTATTTTCCCAAACTCATGTTGACGATGCGAACATAGGGGTCGCCGTTTTCATTTTTCAGTCCAAGAATGTAGTTTACGGCTCGAATTTGTGCAGAATCATCAATGGAGCCGTCGTCGCTTCCGTCGGGCGCAGTGCTTGCCACTCGAATGGAAACAATGCGGCACGATGGACAAACACCAATTGCTGCCCCAGTTCCTCCGGGTTTTGCGGCAATAATACCGGAAACGTGTGTTCCGTGTCCGCAGTGTGTTGCGCCGTCGGGACAGGCTTTCCCTGCGCCTCCAAGGTCTGCTGGACCTGGAATAGGTTGTGCGTCGGCAGCGGAATTGCACACCTTTTGCATTGCTGCATTCCAGTCACTCATTTCAATTGTTGCGTCAATCCCGTGAATATCGCCAATATATCCGTTGCCGTCGTTGTCTTGGCAATTGGATTTTTCTCGTGGATTGGTAAAAATGTGACTTAAGTCGTAGTTGGAATCGTATAAACTGGGGTGAGTGTAATCGACACCCGTGTCGACAACGGCAACGTTTGTCCAATTTAAATTTGCTGTTTTTCCGTATTCGTAACGGTGTGTGCCATCGGCATTGAGAGCGTCGCGCCAAGCAACATCGGCACGAATGCGTTTGATTTGCACTCCGCCAGAGCTAAGTTGGGGTGGTAATGCGTAGGTGGTGTCGGTTGTGGCGTCTAGGAGTTCACTTTGTAAATCGGGTTCAACCCAAGCTGCATCGGGTATTTTTTCGAGATTTGACCATAAAAACTTTGTGACTGGTAATGAGGGAATTCCGAAAGCATTTTCGTGCCACGGGATTGCGGGTAAAAACTGAGACCATGCCGGAGAGAGTGTGGAAAATTTAACCACGGAAAAACCAGAAATGTTTTCCTTTTTGGATGCGTGTTTTGTTGTTAGTAATTCAACGTGCGTGGCTGCGGCGAGTGCAACGGCTGCGTTATCGGAAAAAAGTGTGCCCGGAAGAATGCCGTGAACAATGTGTGAGCGAATTGCCGATGTTGTTGGCGATTTCCCAACGGAGTCTTTCCAGGCAATAATCCATGACTTTCCATCCCATAGGGTTTTCCAATCGTTGAAATTTGCAAGTGTTGGCAGTGCATTTCCGTTGTGTGGTCGCACGGGCGCTTTTTTTGTGGGGGACGTTTCGGGCGCGCCGCAAGATGTCAACAGAACGACTGCTAAAGAAAGGAATGCGTGTGGGATCATTTTTGTCAGTGTTTTGAAAACAGGTTTCATGACGTTTCAACCTCGCAAACGTTTGTGTTCAAAAATTATAGTCGATTCTTCGGCAATGCAAAACTGTGTGATCCCGAAAAATGAGCAAATTGAAAATGGGAAGGGCGTTTAAAATAGTGAAGAGATGTGCGCTTTTTTTAGGGCCAGAGAAGATAGTTGTTTCCCACGGGGTCTCGTATCATCTTCCCATTCGAGTCTTTGTAAACTTCGTCGTCTGCCCGAGGTTCTGCGATGCAGTCGAAGTAACTCAGAAAGGTGCGCTTGCCATCTTCTTTTTCGACGTGCAAAACGTTGGGTTGTCGGGAACTTATTCCCGCAACTTTCACCTTATCGCCTTCTTTCCAATCGGCGTTTTTTCGGTTGCGAATTGTGACAGTGTCTTCTGGAAGCACGTCGTGGAGTTTGGGCGGAGGTCGACGCATGATGGTCTGTTTTTTTCCATCTTTGTAATATTCCACTTTGTAGGGACGACGGTCTAATACCGCCGCTTGAATTTCAGGCAAAAAAACCTCCGCAGAGCAAAAGTGTCTCTGCAGGCGTATCGGCAAAAAATGCCTGTTGTGAATGTGTCAAGAAAACAGCGGTGGAATGGCTCGAATCGGGTGGCTAAATCATTCTGTAAGATTGAGATTCGTTAGACGATGCTGGTTAGATAATCTCGCGGCCCGCAATTGTTCCAGCTGTGCGACTTGTACAGCCACAGGTGCGATTGCCCGCAGATTCAAAAGGCAAACCACAGGAAATACAACGACGAACTTTGATAACGATGGGGCTCAGGCCAGCCAATTTGCGTGCAACATTCTTTTGCTCGATATCTTTTACGACGCTTGGAGGAAGGGTTTTGAGTTTTTGAGCGCCGTCGGTTCCAACACCAATTGTGCCTAACGCGCCCAAACCAGTGCGCGAAGCGCCTGACTCTGTGGTGTTTTCTTCATTGGACGACAAATGTGCCTGTGTTCGCTTTAACATAACAACCCTCCCGGTGAAAACGAGGTGAAAGATTAGAGTCGAGTCTCAAAATGGTTTCAAAATGGTTTCAACGTCTTGATGCAATCTCCATGCAAGGAACGTACCAAAAAAATTGGAGCGCACCCGAAAATAAAGTGTGGTGTTTTCAATCTGTTGTATTGATGACTTTGAAAATCCGAACAGGAAAGGGTGCTTTCTGTACAGAAATTGGTCAACAGTGCTAAGTTTGTAGACACCTTGCTCAGCGAGACTCATAGCGCATGGAGAATGTATTGGCATTGATTTTGGTCAAATTCAGGAAAATTTTCAGAGTTCTTCAGACGCGAAGGACTTTGACGTGTCTATGGCTTGGTCTAGGTTGCCCAATTGGGTGTATTACCGCAATAACAAAGTCGCACGAAAACGCCGATCTGTCGCGTCCAATGACAAGTCTCAGTATTCCTTTGGCCCAACAATGGGGCAATAATTCGAATGCGACCGCGGTTCTTTCTGTTCTTTTAAGAGATGGAACTGAACGTCCGCTTGCCGAGGCAGATTTTTTGCAAAGTGCAGGGAAGAGTGTTGCTGAATGGGAAGGACGCTGTTCCGTCTGGGGGACGTCGGGGGCGTCTGGAACGGCGCCTCAAAATGGGGCCTTCAGTGAAATTGAATTTGAGGCTGGGCTCGAAAAATCAAGTCTTTCTGTAAGGCGGGTTTTTGCTTTGTTGCGAGCGCCGGAAAAAACGCTTGTTGGTTTTGGAGTTTTTGGAAGCGATGGCAAGGCGCGGTGTTCTCTTTCGCAGGGTTCGTATGTTGCGTCGTCGGGATTTGGAGAAGCTCGCGTTGAAACATCATTTGAGGTTTCACATAAAAACGGGATCGCTGAAAAAGTAAGAATTTTGATCCGCGAGACGGGTCGAGTGGTGATTGTGCCTGGTGCTGAGCAAGGGATTTTGCCTGGAGATATGCTGAGATTGGGGCGTGCTCCGTTGCGTGATTCAACAATATTGTTTCCGGAAACGTCAATTTCGAAAATCATTGGATTTGATTTGTTTCGTTCTGTTGAAAGCGCAAGCGAAAATTTAGGAGTTTCTGAGTATCTGGCAACAACGCTTTTTGTTGGAAAATCTCCGGTTTTGATTGACCTTGACGAAGGTTCCTATCGATTTGCAATCTTTTCAAAAATTTCAGGGCGACAGTGCTTGGTCGATGCCGAAATCCGGAAAGATGCCGCCCAATATTTGCGTTGTCCGCGTTCTGACCTTGATGAAACTGCATTGTCTCTGCATCGGAGTCGCATTGACGCAACTTATTTGAACCCGGAAACGTACCAAGCCTATCAAAACTCGGGCGTTTTGGCGTTGCAACAATCACGATTTTCAACACTACAACTTTCAGGCGAGAAAACATTTTCTTCTGGTAATATTATCTTTCCGAGGGCCCTTGATGCCGATGGTACTTCCGATCCCGAAAGTGCTTGTCATTCCATATTGGAAACTTTTGATGATGCACATCGACCCGTTGCGGGAACGGGTGAAAAATCTTTAGGAAATGGCGCGACCCCTTTTTGGGTGAGCACGGTTTCTCAATTTTCTTTGGATACGGACGAAAGAATTGTTGATGCAAATTATTTTCTTACGAACGGTACTGATATTGAATTTTCTGGTGTTATTGATGGCCCGTTGTGGCCGCCGCTTTCTCAGCAAAGAGTGCGCGCAATTTTGCGAATCC
>CAIZES010000249.1 GCA_903932045.1 uncultured Silvanigrella sp.
TAAGAAAACGAGTATTACAAAATTCACGATTTGTGCAAAAAATGTAAACCAATCTAGCGCCATGAGATTATCACCCATTATCCAGTTTTTGTTATAAGTGCGTTCCAAAATGGATTCGCAAAAATAAGAATCATCGAAACGACGAAACAGTAAATAGCAATGGATTCAATCATGGCTAAGCCCACAAAGAGAGTCCTTGTTATTGATCCGGCTGCATCGGGTTGTTGGGCAAGTGCACCTAAACCCGCCACAACAGCGCGTCCTTCGGCTAGCGCGGGCATTATGCAGCCTAGAAAAGTTGTAGAGGCTGCAGAAATTATGGAAACCATTCCTATAAGAGCAATACTGTCCATAAAACACCTCAATGTTTATTGGTTGTGAGAACCGATTCCCGCTGAAATAAAAACAGTGGCTAAAATGCTGAAAATATATGCTTGTACTACGCCGGTAATGAGGCCAATAATGCTAATAACAATAGGAAAGAATAGGGGAACAATAGATATTAAAATTGCCAAAATAACGGTGCCGCTCATGACGTTGCCAAAAATCCTAACGGTAAGGGCAACTGTCCGTGAAAATTCGCTGAGAATGTGAAATGGAATCATGAGAGGGGTAGGTTCGCTGTAGTGTTTTAAATATCCCTTAATTCCGTTTTCCGAAATTCCAAAGATAGGTACAGCGAAGAATACCGATGTGGCTAGTGCTGCAGTTGTGGAGAGTGATCCTGTTGGTGGTTCAAAGTATGGAAATATTGCGCAGATGTTTGATATTGATATGAATAGGAATAATGTTCCAATATAAGGCAAAACCTGTGTTGGATTTGAAATTCCAATATTTGCGATTTGAGAGGATATTTCTGTAACAACAATTTCAAGAGCATTTTGCCAACGAGGAATGGGACCTGTTATGATCATTTTTCTTGTGGCTAGCCAAGATCCTGCTGATATCAATGATATTACTGCCCATGTGAAAGCAATTGTTGCGTTTATTTTTAAAAAGCCTGCGTGGAAGAAAATCCAGTCGTCGGGAGTGAGTCGCATGGTAATGCCTCCATTCGAGGTCAGTTGTTCACAAATCTGCTTTTGAGTCAGATTTTGGATCAGCATTTGAATACGTGCGCGAAGCTGCTTTTGTGAGTATTGTACGAGCTAAAATGAAGCCTAAGAGAGAGAACGCTGTGTCTAGGAAAACAAAATGAGACACAATGTAGAACCCGCCAATGACTCCTGCTGTTCGGAATAGAAAGCTTAGACTGACCCATGCTGCGGGCTGTTTGAATGAGGAAAGTTTTGATACGGTGAGCCATAGTCCAC
The DNA here is from genome assembly GCA_903932045.1 of uncultured Silvanigrella sp. Taxonomy (GTDB): domain Bacteria; phylum Bdellovibrionota_B; class Oligoflexia; order Silvanigrellales; family Silvanigrellaceae; genus CAIZES01. The sequence continues at coordinate 1,314 of CAIZES010000249.1, forward strand.
CAAAGTAGAAGACTCCAAGCAAGACTCCCACAATAATCTGCCACCACACATGGATCGCGTTAAACACGTTTTTCTCCTTTTTCCTTATGCTTTGCAATTTGTTGTTGTTGTTTTTCAATCCAGCGCAAGGCTGTAAAAATTCCAAAACAAAGTCCCGCTATAAGAAGTGAAATTGTCCATGAATGTTTTGATGGAGTATGAACGTCAAGCCAGCGTCCAAAAAGGGTTCCGAGTACTGTTGGCGTAACTACAGACCACCCTATAATTCCCAATACTCCGAAGTGAGATAGAGTGTTATTTTTTGGATTGCGAAATTGCTTTTTGTTTTCTTCCTGCTTTTGATTTTTGGCGTTGCGATTTCTGTCACTGTTTTCCATGGTGCATATCCAGTAATGTACGCAGAAAGCGATTTTCAGTAGCTATTGTTGCTTGCTGAATTCTTTCCTTAGTTTTGATGACGTTGAAAAAGTTGCCTTCAAAGTTTTCCGATGCGTTTGCTTTGCTTGTGACGTTAACGGCGCTGCGTGTTGCAATCACAACATGTGATCCTATTTTTGTTAGGATTCCGGTGTCGACTGCTACAAATTGGCGTTGTCCCAGGTTGTCTTCATATGTGAGAGTTCCAGGAATTAGAACAACGATGCAATCGAGGCGATGGGGGAGAATTCCAAACATCCCTGATGCTGATTTGACATGAATGCGTTGAACTCCATTTTCTTCACAAA
>CAIZES010000250.1 GCA_903932045.1 uncultured Silvanigrella sp.
CTGCGGCCAGCAAGCCGCCAAGGCCGTGGCGTTGGATGCCTTCAGAGAGTTCCGTGTCAGCGAAGGTGAAGGGCTTGCTGAGCGCGTCGGAAATTGGGGTGTAGGAACGAGGACGGCTGGCACACTTCTTCTTAGCGCCAGGCTGGGTTGTTCGTTTGTCCTTCCTGGATTTGGACTGTGACATAGAGAAGAGCGAGTTAGGCGGACATTGTAGAGCGGCCCCTGGTTTGTTTCCACTGTTTTATCTTCAAGCGAGAAGCTTCGATGCTCAACTGAACCCATTGCTGAGTAAGTTGGCGGTAGAGACGATACTCGGTGAGTTCCTCTTGGATTTGAGGAACCAAATCTGAGTGGATGTATTGAGTTCTGCTTTTCAACTGGGCGGTGTAACTGAGCTGATAGTAAGGACCCTTTTTGAGTTTGGGATTGCGGTACTGGCGGGAAAGACAGCCTGGGCGCATGGGTCCCAGTTGAGCCAATTGGCATTGAATAGCGGCAATGCGTTTGTAAATGGTATCGAGATCGTTTAAAACGTTCATATATAGCATAAGTATGCTATTGCATTGCAAAAAGCAAACAATAATTTCACCTTTGTTGGAATTATTGATTGGGCCAGTCTGGTCGTGTCTGGACCTTGAGATCGGACGGAAGAATAGGTGTGTTGGTGTCGCCAAAGTCAGATGGCCAATCCTACATCTGAAATTTTCGACAGCCGTCGCATCTAAAATACGCGCATTTGCTGGGAAGCAGCACAACAACTGCCAGGAAAACACACTGTTTTTATCGCCAAAATGTCAGTAAGAAGGAGACACCGTCGAATCGTGGAGCGCTCGCATCGCCGACTGCGCGCACCTCCGCAAGTTGGCGGATCATTCTCAACGGGCTGCTTTTTGTGACGACAAATTTGGGTATGCCCTTGGAGGTAACCACTAATTGCCGACCATCGGGCAGACCATCCACCAACCCTGCATTGTGATAAAACTCCCGCACTGTAACACTCTTCATGTTGTTAGACATTGACGTCTAACTGGTGAAATGTCAATTCACTTTTGGTGGGCCTGACCGTGGATACTTCTCCGGTGAATATCCAATAGTGCCTGCCCTACAGGTTGCGGCGGGCAAATCACCGCAGAGGCGCAGAGACGCAGAGTAAGAAGAAAAAATAATGCATGGCTTCCTTCTCTCCGCGCCTCTGCGCCTCTGCGGTTGCGGAATTGCATCTTGACGCGATTTTAGTGCTGTGGAATATGTTTTGTAAAATATGACCAGTATTGTTTTGGCCGAAGATCATCAAATCGTTCGTCAAGGATGCAAAGCCTTGTTAGAGCACGAACCTGATCTTTGCGTCATTGGCGAAGCCAAGGATGGGGTGGAGGCAGTCACCCTGGTTAAACAACTTTCGCCCGATGTGCTGGTTCTGGACCTGATGATTCCCCGTCTGCATGGGCTGGAGGTCATTCGGCAGGTGGTCGCCAATGCCAAGGCAACCAAGGTGGTTGTCCTCTCCATGCATGGAGAAGAGCCATTTGTGCGGGGAGCGCTGCAAAACGGTGCCCTCGGCTATGTTCTCAAGGACTGCAGTTCGGAGGACTTGGTGCAAGCGGTTCGCGCGGTTGTGGGAGGCCATCGTTATCTGACCCCGATGTTGAACGATTTGGCCATCCGTGCGTTCGCCGATTCCGAAATGTCAACCAAAGACGGTTACGAAAAACTGACGCATCGGGAGCGGTTGGTGATGCACTTGGCGTCCGAAGGACTGAACAACGCGGAAATCGGCGAGAAACTCACCGTGAGCCCTCGAACAGTGGAAACCCACCGCTCAAACTTGATGAGCAAACTGGGACTATCCAGCCAAACCGACTTGGTTCGCTTTGTCATCCGCAAGGGGTTTCTCGAACCCTGAACTGCGGAAGGTCGAGTTATTCTCACTTTGCATCATCGTTGAGCCATCGCTGCAGAACAGATACATCGTCAAAATCCAATACCCTTTCCCCCAAGCTCTCCAACTGCGACAATGACAACTTTAAAAGACGCATTTCCAACTCCGGTTCTAACGTGCCCAAACGACGTTTGAGCATCCGAACAATCAGGGATGCTTGCCCTTGACGGCCCCTCTCCATGCCTCTCTCCATGCCCCTCTTAATTCCAATTCTCTCAATACTCGTTATGAATGGCATACTGTTTTCTTTCTCATAATCTACTATTTTTCGCTCAAATGCCAAGTCCATATCCTCTGACATTGTCATGACCCAATCTATCAACCTGTATAGATTGAGAATCTCTTGCTTGCTATAACCTCGTTCATAGAGCGTGCGCGTTAACTGCCACTTAAGATTGAACCGCTTGTCCTCATCCCCGCGTGTGGCCATCGCCGCAAAATGGGCGGCTACCACCACGGCCATCGGATTCAAATCGGCGCCCAACTCATCGGGCATCCGATTATAGTCCTGCAACTTGCAGATCAAGTATTCAAACCGCAATTTGCAGCCCCAATGCGACTGTTCATACACCTGCGGACGCCATGACGCCTGTTCATCTGCCAATACCGCCAGACTGACCACCGCTTTTTTATAACGGTCGGCTATGCGGTGGAAGTATTGGTACATCCTCCAAGGCAAGTCATTGTCCGCCTGACTTTGCACCTCCACATGCACAAGCAGCCAATCTTCGCTTCCATCCAACCGATACACTCGTATCAGTTTATCAACGCGCAGTGTTCCCATCTCGGCGTCGTGGACAACCTTCTGCAGTTCCTTATCCAGAAAATCAAATCCCTTGGACCAATCGACACGGGCCGCGATGTCTGGAAAGCAAAAGTCCAGAAAAGGGCGGAAGAATTGTTCCAGCGCTTCTTTCCATGCGCCATCAAAATCCGTCGGCTGATTCACGGCTTTAGACTGCCCTAAAACCCATTCCCCGGCAATACATAAATTGTAACTGTTCAATCTCTCTCACCTAAAAGCATACGAGGTTGGAACTGGACTTGCGGCAGGCACTCTTCCTTACTTCATTATAATCTGCGTTCATCTGCGTGGTTAAGAAATTGTTATCCGCAGATGACGCAGATTAACGCAGATGAAGAACAAGGTATTTATATTTGAACGGGGAAGAATGTTATTTTTGCGCCGAGAAGAAAGAACGATCTTACCCGTTTGCAGTATAGATGTCCTGGTCCTCTTTGAAGACGAACTGCGAGATTGGTTTCTTAACCACCTCGCTTGGCGCGATGCCCAACAGAGAGGCGACGGTGAGGTTGGCGTCCATGATCAGCCCTTTTTCACTGACAGTGACATAGCCCACCGGAGCCAAATTATAGAGGTCGAAATAGAGTGCCTTTGTGGCGTCCAATTCCACTTGCGCCAAGCGCAAATTCTCGTTCTGCATCTCCAACTCGATTTGATGAACGCGCAACTCGTTGAGCATCTGCCGCGTAGCCTCGGGCAACAAGGGCACAAGTTGTTCTGGCGATTGCGGTGTATTTTCACGGGCCAATGCTTCGGCCTGCTTGCGCAGATCGGCGACGTCAGCGAACATGCCAGACGAAAAAGGACTCGAAGGTCGCCTGTCTCCCGTCGAAGCGCCGATGCCAACGATGGGAAAAGACTTCTCAGCCTCTGCCGCCATCTCTTTATCCATGACATATTCCTTCGTCTCTCGAACGTCCAAGTTGCAGGCGCTTATCGGGGATTGTTCAGGATTCTTCATATTTTAGACAAATTACCTTTGCGATAGTGTCGGCCAGAAAAAGTTGTGTGCAATGGGCGCAAGTTGACGACGGCGTCATCTTGTAGCCCCGATGGAGGACTAGCAGTATGTCTTCTGAAATTTTCGTGGGCGCTTACTGCCGGGATATGCGAACTGCCCTAACGATCAGTATTGATAACCGCAGTACGCAATTGTTCCTAAGCATAGGGCATTCTCATACAAGTCCTCTGGATAATCAAGATCTTTTTTCTTTGAGCGAAAGAACAGAACAAGAGAAATTTGCACTCCCATTGCAAGCCTATCAACATTATAATCAGCAATTCTCATTTGTTGCTTACTGTTGGTATTTCCGGCTGTTTTTCGCAGATTCGGGCCGGATGTGAATCTTGCTCATAAAAATGGCCGGTGGAAACTCAAAGTGAGAATCATGTTATCGGTGCTGACGTCGCCGTGGCAAGTCTTGAACCTAAATTCGGCAGTTGCTCACTCGAAAACTGACTTTTCCATTGCATAGCAAGCCTTTACAACAAAACAGGTGCTCACCCTGCGGGTGAGCCTAAACACTATTCAAATCTGACGTCATCCCCCTATGAAAACAGGGGGGGTGATCACTTTTCAACTGCCGAATTTAGGTTGAAGGTCGCATTCTTCCGCACCACGCACCAAATAGCATCATTGGAGACCGACAAAACTGACAAAACCCTCTTTTGTCAGTTCTGTCGGTTTCACCCACGGGCCAGTTTCTCCACCTATCTCGACATTGTGAGGTCGGGTGAAAAAATTGAGGCAAAGGCCGGTTAATTCATCAGGGGAGTTGGAAGATTTAAAAGCACCCACATTTTGGTCATTTTGTGCCGATTCACTGGTACTTTTTAAAGTTCCAACTCCCCAGAGCCGACAAATGAGAATTCTACGCGGTCAGTATCAGGGTCATGTCGCCAATTCAAACCGGCTTGAATGCAGTCAAAGTGCAATTCTCCTTCACCCCGCTTCTCAAACGCAATAAATCCAGGCTCCTCCGTGTCGTCATAATCGGTGTCCCATATTTCTGTTTCGACAGCTCGCCACTTCCCAACAGGATCGTTCTTGCTGGCTGGCAGTGGTGGGTCTTGTTGGCGACATGGATTCGACAGATGCTTTGGATGTTTTCTTGCGTGCGATAAAATACTGAGCTTCGAGAATTCATTCGATGCTGCGATTGGCAAACCACACGTCGTATTCCATGACCGGCCAAAAATTCTTGTCGCTCTTGGGCTTGACCTCCAAATCACACAGGGGAACGTAACCGATTTGCCCTTTCTCTTTAGCCCTCACGAAAATGCCTCTCATTTCGTCTTCCTCATCATCTTCAAGGCCCAATAGCTCCATGATGTGCCCCAATCTGAACGGGGCTTCGCCGGCACCTTCAAGAAAATAGGCGTCGTCATCATCTTCCTCACGAATTACCTTGAATGGAAAGGCTAGGTTTTCCTTCAGCCAAGTCATCCAGTCCCTTTCCTCCCACTCTTCCATTTTCTCATCAAAAGCTTCACTCGCTTTGACTCCTTCACCATACCACAAATGCTCATTCTTCTTGCTCATTTTTTCGCAAAAAAATTAGCCTGCACGATGTGAGACTTCAAGACATCATGTGCCATCCTGATCCCCGTCAAACAAGGTCGTAGATCGGAGAGGTTTAACCAAATGGTTAAATCTGCTTCCTGCTCTCCGCCAATACACCAATGGCGATGAACACCGACACCACAATAGGGCAAAGCCACAGGTCATCGGTTCCCATAAGCATCTGCGAGACCAAGTGGGCAATTACCAAGTTCAATGCCCCATACCCAAAAGTGACCAGCGCAACGAAAGTTGAAACCCTGATGATGAATGTACGCCTCCTGATCAATCGTTTTACCAAGCCATTGATCTCAGAACCGAAGACAGCCAAGATCGTGGAGGTAAAAGCTACTGACACATGAGGAAGAACCGGGCGAATGGATTGAGATGCCCATGTAATGGGGTTTACTGGTGTGGCAAGGTGGTCGATCATCAATTTCTTGCAGGATTGTGACCTTCTTTTTCCCGAATTTTCAAGGGAGATCGGTTGCTGGCTGGCGTGTCAGCAGTCCACTCAAAAACAGCCAAATCAGAGGAAGGGCAAAAAGGGCAATAATGCATAAATATATATTCCATACCAGTGCAGAGCAGTAGAACAGGGAAACCGGCTTGAAAGCCGGGTTTCCTGTTTCGTCC
>CAIZES010000251.1 GCA_903932045.1 uncultured Silvanigrella sp.
GGCATGACGCAAGCAGAACTTGCTGCAAAATGCGGGATTGATGTTCGCTATGTCAACCGCCTTGAAAACTCGCCTCAGAACGTTGGTCTCGATCATCTGCAGCGCTTGGCAGAAGGGCTGTTAGTCTCGGCCACAATGCTTGTTTCGGCTCGCGAGCTTGTTGAATTCAACGGTAAAGGTGCCAGTTCAAGTGAGTTGGACGAAGTTATGACGCGTCTTGAAGAAATTCGCGCCCGACTTCTTTCTTCTAGCTGAATTCGTCCCTCCTGAATTGGCATCTCCTGAATTGGCATCTCCTGAATTGGCATCTCCTGAATAGAATCTCATTTTAACCTATTTTTTCTATAGCCCTTCAATTTCTTCGATAACATTTTCCAGAGAGGCTTCTTCGGTTTCGATGTCTACTCCGGATGAGGACTCTGTGGGAGAGGCTAGGAGATTCAGCAAATCTTCCCTTGAAAGATGTCGGAATACTTCTGCATCTTGCTCTACAAATCGTTCGAACACCATTCGTTTACGAGCAATGATTTCGTCGATGCGTTCTTCTAATGTGCCCCGAGTGATAAGTTTGTAAACTTGTACATTTCGAACTTGGCCATAGCGATGAATGCGATCGGTGGCTTGGTTTTCTTTTGCAGCATTCCACCAACGATCGAAGTGAATAACAACGCTTGCCGATGTGAGATCAATACCTGCACCACCTGCTAATAAAGAGCCCACAAAAATTTTCACGTCCTGATTTTCCTGAAACTCACGGATCACTTCGCCTCGTTTTGTTGTTGAACCGGTGAGAGTGACGTGGCGAATTCCCTGTCTGGAAAATCTTTCGCTTAAGCGGGCAACCATTTTTGCATATTGAGTAAAAATGACAACCTTCTGGCCGCTTGCCATGGATTCAGCGATGAGTTCGTCCAGTACTTCTAATTTTCCACTCCCAACGCTTTCGTATCGTGGATCAACAAGAGCAGGGTCGTTGCAAATTTGTTTGAGCAGTGTGATGACCGCAAAAACGTGAACATATGGAACCGGTCCTGCGCCTGTTTTTAGAGTTTCCACAAGCGCGGTGCCTTTGAGCGCCAGAGCCTCAAGGTAAAGTTGATGTTGTTCTTTGCGCAAGTGACAATGTTTGACATCTTCAACCTTTGCGGGGAGATCCACAAGAACATCTACTTTGTTTCGGCGCATCTTGAAAGGGTGAATAATGCGATGCAAATCGAGATCGGCCAAAGGGTTGACTTCTCCGGAGGTAATATATTTTCGTTTAAATTCTGCGTCACTTCCCAAATAGTTTGGCAAAATATAGTCAAATAGATTTTTGAGTTCCAGAATATCGTTTTCAAGCGGTGTACCGGTTAAACAAAGGCGCATATGGCTCGGAATTTTGCAGGCAGCAAAATAGGTTCGAGTTGCCTGGTTTTTTACAAGGTGTGCTTCGTCTAAAATAACCAAAGACCAAGGTGTTTCGGCAAAGGTGTCTGCATCGCGGAGCATCACTCCGTAGCTTGTCACAATAACGCGGTGCGCATTTTGCGGACGCAACGCATCAAGTCTTCGGGTTGAGCCATGATAACAAATGGCATCTAGTTCTGGAACAAAGCGTTTGAGTTTGTCAATCCAATGATCAATTACACTGGTGGGACAAACCACAAGCGTGAGTTTGTTTTTCTCAGTGGCAGCAATAGTTGAAATGAGAGCCATAGCCTGATGCGTTTTTCCTAGGCCCATTTCATCCGCCAGAAGTCCACTTAGGCCGTTGCGATAGAGCCACCAGAGCCATTTCAGTCCGTCAGTTTGATAAGGACGCAGATGCAAATCTGTGTTTTTAAGCGAAGGTTCCTCAAGATCTTTGCTTGAAATAAGACCTGAACGCAGGCGTTCTACTGCAGCGCCTGCACCTGTAATTTTGCTTTCTGATGCAAAGCGTTCTCGGAATTTTATGAATTCCATGGTGCTAAGCCGTAGTTTTCCGTCTTCCTGAACTTTGTCTTGAAGCCAACCCAAATCGTCGGAAAGTTTCACCCAGCCCGTTTCTGTAGCTAAAAACTTTTTGCCTGCAGCACGAGATCGAATAATTTCCAAAAGATTTCCGTTGTTGATGGAGTCAGTATCAATTGTGACAAATCCATCACCGGATGATTTCAGATGGAGTTCAGAAAACCGAAGAGTGTTTGCAACCGAAAGTCCGTCCAATTCTGGTGCCAAACGTATGCTTGCAGTTTCGGCAAGGCGTTCGAATTTTGTTTCGAACAACATTGCTGCTGTGTCGCCTTCCAAAATTGCCGTTGGCGGATATTCTGCCCATCTTGCAATTTGTTGCTGTGGCATACTGTCGGTGAAAATAATATATCCATAATTCTTGTGAAATATTGCGTTTTTTGCGATGTATGTTGATGGATATTTGTCCAAAAATACCACTGTTTCGTTCTCTTCATCTGACGTTTGGATAGACAAACAGCGCGAAATTCGAAAAGCCGATTTTCCATGTGGTTTTATGTCAAAAAAACGTTTTGCTTGAATATTCTCTTTTTGTATTTTTCTGAACTTTTGAGAATAGTGAGGTTTGAGTTCGGAAAGTGCAAGCGCTTTTGCTGCGTCATCAACCCCCAAGCAATAGGTTAATTTTCCTTTTTCGCGGAGCTGAACAGTGAGCAGAAGAAGTGGCTCTTTTTCGGAAACATCAACACTTGTAACATCGGAGCGTTGCTGAATCCAAGCAGGGGCGGCGTTTATTTCCGCTGAGTTTTCGTTTGTGGTAAGTGTTTCCAACGCTGGTTTTTTTTCAGCAGTCGTGGCTGTGGAGGACTCTGTTGGGTTTGGATTTCTCGAGAATCGCTCGGTGTAAAGGTAGCGATCGGAATCGCCGGCACTCATGTTCATGCGTGTTAGAACCGATGGTTTATCTTGATCCAGAAAAATACAAAAAGCTGCAAGATGAGGGCATTTTTCATTGCGTCTTCGGTAGGCTTGACATGTGCATTCCATCCACTGCACACATTTTCCTTGTGCGTGAAGTTTCATGCGGACGTCGTAGTTTTCGCCTATGCCCGCTTTTATTTTGGCGCTCACAAGTTCCTTGGTGCCACCGAAAGACCCCACTCCGCCGGCGCGATAAATGGCCGTCCCCATTTTCCAATTTTGTACTGGAAACTGTTGGAAAATGTGATCAATAAATGAAATTAAGGCCATTTTTTCTCGGTTCTATCGTTAGTGTTTCCAGTTGTCTTTAGGTTATCGAAATTAGTTTTTCGAACCTGCACTTGCAATCTTGGCATTTCGTCTTTCAATCTTCAAGTATTCTGCGAGTGTTGCTTGCGCAAGAGCACTGGCGCGAACAACCCAGTTTTGCGGACTGGCAACGAGTGTTCCAATGGCAACCCCGTTTGTGCTATCGAGTGGGGCAACACCCGAAAACCATGTGTAAAGAGTATCGCGTTCCTCTGGGTCCGAAAGTGTTCCGGTTTTGCCGCCTATTTCATATCTGTCTGCGCGTGTTCCTTTTTTGCGAAAGTACTTTCGGCTCGTTCCAGCAAGAATTGTTTCTTGCATCAATCGCGACATCTTGCTTGCAGTGGCTTCCGAAAAGAGACGCGCAATGGGGCGTGGAGATCCTTTATAAACTTCTTTTCCAGAAGCATCCGTGGCCGAATCCACAATGTACGGAGCCATCATCATTCCACCGTTTCCTGTTGTTGCGGATAACATCGCCGCATGAATGGGTGAAAGACGCGAGGCACCAAAACCTGCTCCAGCCAAGCCCACCTCGTAAGGAGTTGCTGTTTCGGGTTGTGGCATGAACGCTGCACTGGTTTCGATCCTAATATCGCTCGGAATTGGTTTGTTAAAAAGGTATCTATCGGCAAAATCTTTCAAAGATGTAAGACCTGTTTCGTAAATGGCAACCCGTGAGAAAACTGTATTGCAGCTTTTTCCGAATGCCAAAGCAAGTTCCATTTTTTGCCGATCTGTTTTGGAATCGCGAAGCCAGTTTTGAGCACTGAGGTGTCCACAACCACCGTGAAAAGGAACTTCCGATTCTGGCTCCAAATTTCCTTTTTCAAGGGCTGCCGATGCAGTCACAATTTTCATTAGACTTGCTGCGGGTGCTTTTGCCGAAACTAAAATCGACTTGTTGGCAAGAAGAGGATTTGCAACGGGACCGCGTTTTTCCGCCATGGCTAAAATGCGTCCGGTTCCAGACTCTAGCAAAACAATGGCGCCAGATACGTATTTTTGAATAGAAAGTTGACGTTCTAAAAGATTTTGGAGTTCAGGTTTCAAAGTGAGTTTTAAAGTGTGGCCGTTGTAATGAACGGTTGCTGTATTGTCGTGATACTCAATTTTGTTGCCAATTTCTGTCCATTGAACCTGGCCAAAGGGTGTTTTAATTGCCACATTTGAGTTGTCTGGAGCCTCTCTAGGGTCGGAATCAACGCCTAACTCAGGCAACGGAAACGCCATGTCTGTGGAGTTGGACTCGTCCTGTTGTTGAATCACTACAGGGTCTTCACCGTGTGTTGACGATGACAACGCAGCAACAGCAAGGACACTTGTTAGCAAAAAAGGCTTGTGTGAGATTTTGAGGGTTTGAATGATCAAAGCGGTGGATCGAAGGAGGGTGCCGAGAATATTTTGTTGGCATCTTTTACGATGTTTGAGGTTGGGGCTTGTCATTGGGCCTCCTTGGGTTGCGTTTTCCTGTATGATAACTTGCTTGGGTGGGAATGTGCTAACATCGGCACAAGAAATAGCTACGGTGCGCTAAGGTTTTGACGGCTTTGGGTTGTTTGAGCGCTTTGGTTTCGCCTGGGTCAAAAGAGCGTTGCTTCACCGGCGCCCCAAGGCTATGACCTTTCCATCGTTTTTTGTTGGAGGACGAATTTGTGGATGGTATAGTCGATTTTCTTTTTGAAGTTGGAATTTTGAACGAACTTCCTCGCAGTGGGTGTCATTTTCTGGGAGTTACAAAGCAAAATGTTGCTGAGCATAGTTTTCGCATTGCAGTAATTGCATATTGTTTAGCAAAGTTGGCTCCTGATGCCGATGAAGGTCGTTTGGTTAAGATGTGTTTGTTGCACGATATCGTGGAAGCACGCACTGGTGACATGAATTATGTGCAAAAGAAATACGTCAAAGTAGACGAAGACAAAGCTCTTCGCGATCAAGCCGCACGTTTGCCTTTTGGTGACGACTATATTGCGTTGGTTGAAGAGTTTAATGCAGCACAAACTCGAGAGGCTCAGTTGGCAAAGGATGCCGATCAGCTGGAGCTCATGCTTGTGCTGAAACGGACGTCAGATCTCGGTAATAAAGATGCTGACAAATGGATGCCGTTTGCAACTCCCCGTTTGCGTACCGAAGAAGGCAAAAAGCTTGGGGCAAAAATTTTGAGCACAGCAAGTGATCGGTGGTGGTTCGACGACGACAAGGATTGGTGGGTTCATGCGGGCAAGAAAAAGAAAAATTCCGAGACGTGAATTCTAAACAGGGGTGTCTCATCTCATTTGTAAGTGTTTTTAGATGTTTGGTTTTTCGGTAGAGTGGCGCCTGGCGCCATCTCCAATATCCCAACGAGGTGGCTTCTATGGATTCGCTTCTTGCTGCATTCGAAGGCATTGATGACCCGCGTGTGGA
>CAIZES010000252.1 GCA_903932045.1 uncultured Silvanigrella sp.
AACATCACAAAAACAACATGTCCTAGCGATGTCACCAATAGCGCCCACGGCAAGGATTTCGAAGCCCATCCAAAACGAGGCTCACAAAAGTCTTGCGAAAACCGTTTTTCAGGCAACGTCTTTTCGCCCCATAAATTCCAAAGCAAATACCAAGCAAATGAAAAAAAGGCTAAAGAAGCCCCAGCAGTGGAAAGGGGATGTCCATAAAAACCGAACAAACGGTAAAGTCCATTCGGCATACGATGCTCTATTTCCATCAAATGTCCGGGCGAACGATAATCAAAACCAGCATAACTCTGATAGAAAAAATACGGCGCAACAAGACATACCGATAAAGCCATTCCTATACAGAGCCACCACAGCAACCTACCGTGCGTTACGGCATGAGAGTTCAAATCAACAGGTTCGCGGTGCTTGAGGAGGGATCTCAACGCTGCAAAAAACATGATAAACGAACAAACCAACGCAGAAGTGCTCAACCGACTCACAACAAAGGCTCGGACGGAAGGAACGCTCACATCATGTGTTTGTAACAGAAGATGTCCCAAACTGAAGGCCGGAAAAATACCCCATAGCAATGCAAGCAGGACCGCAACTTGAAGCAAAAACTGCGCGTCGTTGCGGGCAAGACCTTTGCGCAAAAAAAAGAGCGCAGGCACAAGCGTGGCGCAATACACCCCGAGAGCCTGCGCTGCAACTCCCAAAGAAAGGAGAAGCGGCAAAACCGCTAAGAAAACAAGCATCACTTATTCTCTGCAGCCTTGCGTTGCTTATATTTCTCGCAAAGTTCGTCTTGAACGTTACGAGGAACTGGAGAGTACTTCGAGAACGTCATTTGGAACTCGCCCTTACCCTGCGTTGCAGAGCGAAGGTCAGTTGAGAATCCAAACATTTCCGACAGTGGAACTTCAGCTTCAATTTCGCTGTGACCACTGTTGGCCTGCGAACCTGTGAGAACGCCGCGGCGTTGACTCACAAGACCCATCATAGGCCCCTGGAATTCTTCTGGCCCTTCAATGCCAACACGCATAATAGGTTCCAAAATAACGGGTTTTGCGTCAAAATACGACTCGCGGAACGAAGTCATAGCACAAATTTTAAACGCAATTTCACTGGAGTCCACAGGGTGATGCAAACCGTCGTTTACAACAATTTTCACACCGGTGACCTGAGCGCCAATAAGCAAACCAGTCTTCATTTGCTCTTCGTAACCCTTTAAGCAGGCAGGAACGTACTGCTTAGGAATGGAGCCGCCCACTGTTTCGTCTTGGAAGTCCAGAATCTTAGATGCAGGATCACCATCGATAGGTTCCATGTAACCAAGGATACGAGCAAACTGACCCGAACCACCCGACTGCTTTTTGTGCGTGTAGTTAATTTCAGCGCGCTGCAAGAGGGTCTCACGATAGTTCACCTGAGGCTTACCAACAATACATTCGCAGCTGAATTCACGCTTCATACGCTCAACATAAATTTCGAGATGAAGTTCACCCATTCCCGAAATAATAGTCTCGTTGCTTTCCTCATCACGGGAAACACGGAACGTAGGATCTTCACGGGAAAACTTTCCAAGAGCCTTGGAGAAGTTTGTTTGAGCTGTTTTGTCTTTGGGAGCCACAGCAAGGGACATCACTGCGTTGGGAACAAACATCGATGCCATAGTGATTTCCACTTTACCATCGGTGAATGTATCGCCCGAAGCACATTCCACACCAAACAGAGCGCAAATGTCGCCAGCCGATGCTTCTTCGCAGTCAACCATTTCGTCTGCATGCATGCGCACAATACGCGGAACCTTAACCTTTTTCTGGTTATTCACGTTCAGAACGGTATCACCTTTCTTCACGCGACCTTGGTAAATACGCATGTAAGTAAGCTGGCCGAAACGAGTTTCGTCAAGCTTGAATGCAAGCATAACAAGAGGCTTTTCGGTTTCACTGGGAAGAATAATTTGCTCTTCGTTATTCAGCTGGTCGTAGCCTACATTCGTAACTTGAGTAGGAGCGGGCAGGTAATAATCAAGGGCGTCGAGCAACATTTGCACACCCTTGTTCTTGTAAGCCGATCCCATCATCACAGGCACGTACTGAAGAGCCAACGTTGATTTACGGATAGAAGCACGAACGAGGTCAACTGGCGGTTCTTTTTCGTTCAGCACCATTTCCATGATGGCATCGTCAAAGTCAGCCAAGCCTTCCAACATTTCGTGACGCTTTGTTTTAGCGTCCTCGAGCAATTCTGCAGGAATTTCTTCCTCACGAACATGCTCACCATTGGAACCATCAAAATAGTACGCCTTCATGGTGATGAGATCTACAACGCCCTGATGCCGATCTTCTGTTCCAATAGGAATTTGGATCATGTAGGCATTCAAACCGAGTTTTTCACGAAGCTGTTGAGCAACACGATAAGGATTTGCGCCAGCGCGGTCGAGCTTGTTCACAAACGCAATACGTGGAACCTTATAACGCTTCATTTGGCGGTCAACAGTCATGGACTGGGATTGCACGCCAGCAACGCCGCAGAGCACAAGAATTGCGCCGTCAAGAACACGAAGAGCTCGTTCCACTTCAACTGTGAAGTCCACGTGCCCCGGGGTGTCAATCAGGTTAAACTCGATTCCCTTCCACTTACCATATGTGGCAGCGGATTGAATCGTAATTCCCTTTTCACGCTCGAGATCCATGGAGTCCATCGTGGCGCCAACGCCAGATTTACCCTTCACCTCTTCAATCTTGTGAATTTTACCTGTGTAAAACAGAATACGCTCCGAAAGAGTTGTCTTACCGGAGTCGATGTGCGCCGAAATACCAAAATTACGAATTGCCTGAAGATTCTTTTCCGCCATATCACTCAAACCAATATAGTGAAAAGTTAACGAACGGATCTCCCAAGGCCTCCGGAGCAGTCTCCTTAAGGCGGAAGTCCAAAAACACTAAGAAATTCGTTCGATACCCTATCTAGCGGCACTTTGCAATTAGCAGGCACTTGATTGATAAAGATACTCCGGTATTCAGTCGAGCTAGCGGTTTTCAATAGGGTTGATGCCGCAGTACTTTCATCATTCTAGGAACGCTATTCTAAAAAAGACGAAAGGAAGAATCGTCGAATGTATGGTACCTATGTCATTTTTTTGTCAATCCACTGAGAACCGCGTTTCCGCTTCCGTTACTCTTTCAACTCCTAAAAAACAACACAATATTAGTATATTAAAAGCGATAAACGAGGCCGTAAAGGAAAAGTTCAACGACGGACTTGAACATAAACTGAACGTGGCGTACAAGTATTGAGCACAAGACAAATGTATGGTTGTGATTCCCGGATTTCCCCTTTAGAACAAGACCACGGTTGGTTTTACCGGATAATCACTTAAACTTCTCGGAAGGAGTCCCCTATGAACGAAACCAAATCTCAGTCCAGCAGGTCCCAAGCAGTAGAAGCAGCATTTTCAGCCATCGAAAAGCAATTTGGCAAAGGCAGCATTATGCGCCTGGCCGACGGCGCACAAGCAATGGCCGATCTCCAAATCAGCTCAACCGGCTCCCTAAGCCTGGATGTTGCTCTTGGCGTAGGCGGTATCCCCAAGGGGCGTATTGTTGAGGTGTACGGTACTGAAGCCAGCGGTAAAACAACTCTGGCTCTTCACTGCGCAGCAGAAATTCAGAAAACAGGCGGAATCGCTGCATTTATCGATGCCGAACATGCACTTGACGTCAGCTATGCCCGTCGAATTGGCGTCAATACACAAGATCTTCTTATTTCTCAGCCCGACTGCGGTGAACAAGCTCTCGAAATTGTGGACATGTTGGTTCGTTCAGGTGGCGTGGACGTCATCGTAATCGACTCCGTTGCAGCTCTTGTGCCCAAAGCCGAAATTGAAGGCGAAATGGGGGATGCACACATGGGTCTGCAAGCCCGCCTCATGAGCCAAGCGCTCCGGAAACTCACTGGCAGCATCTCAAAGTCTAATACCGTGGTCATTTTCATCAACCAGGTCCGTATGAAAATTGGCGTCATGTTTGGCAACCCCGAGACAACAACAGGTGGACAAGCGCTTAAATTTTATTCCTCGGTTCGCATGGAAGTCCGTCGCGCTGCTGCCATTAAAAATGGCAATGACACCCTCGGTCACCGCTGCCGCGTGAAGGTTGTTAAAAACAAGGTGGCCGCCCCATTTAAAGAATGTGAATTTGACATCATGTTCGGACAAGGAATCAGTCGCGAAGGCGACGTCCTCGATCTCGCTTCCGAGCGTGAAATCATTCAGAAATCTGGAACTTGGTTCACATACGGAACAGAACGTCTCGGCCAAGGTCGCGAAAATGCAAAAGATTATCTCCGAGAGCATCCCGAGCTCTGCCGCAAAATTGAAAGCGCAGTGCGTGCAGCAGCCCTACCCAATCATACCGTAACCTCAGAAGTTTCCGATAAAAAAGAAAAATCTGATTCCGCCGGAGCCTCTGCCGCCGGAAAACCGACAATGCCAATTCAAAGCAAGAAACCGGTTGCAGCTTCCTCTTCGGCGAACTAGGATAGAGCTAACGGTGGCAGCGGAGGCATCTCCGCGAAAACGGACTCACCAAACACGTCACCGATGGCCCGAGTGCTACCGCACTTGGGCTTTTTCTTGATTCAATTTTTATATATCCGTTCACACAAAAACTTTGCGTCCTTGTTTTAAACACGATCAGTTTAATGAAACGAGAACACCATGAGCACAAACTAGAAAATCATCGTTATTCACAACGCACACATAAAAACAATGGTGCAACCCGCAGAAGCAGACACACACATTTTGATATTTCCAACATCAGCAAACTCTGATGGACTTATTCTCGCTGTGGGCACAGATAAATTTCTTTTCGAACTTTCGTTAGAGAATAGAACCCTGCCAGCTTATCTCGCATTCCGATATTCTGAGTTTTTCGGAGCTCAAAATATTCGCTTCCGTTCAGCCATCACACCTCATTTCAGATTTGGATATGGTTCATGAAGCCTGAAAAAAACGGGGAGAATTTGCATATCCATTCGTGGATCTCTAACCCTGGGAAAAACTGCCGATTTCATATCTGTTCCGAGCCACAAGCTTTTTCGGCATGCTTAGAATAACAAAAAACAATCTGGCCGCTCTACCCCAAAACATAAAAAAAACATTCACATAACAGTTCAATGCGGGTATTTTATGAATACTCCGTTGAAAAACCAATTTAGCTTGACAGCCTGAATATGGTTTTATACGACGCGTCACCTCATTGAACTCAATGTTGAGTTGCTTGTGGGGGCGGCTCATTTCCGTTTGTTAATTTCTTTCATAGGGGTAATTCATGAAATCTCGTTTTTCTTTGACTTCTGCTGCAGTTGTTTGTGCTCTATCTGTTGTTTCCATTGGCTGTTCAGCTATTAAAGATGCCAAAGAAGCCATCACAAGAGAAGCTCTCTTGCAGGCTATGAACGGCGCACTCAAGAATTCGAACCTCATCTCAGGCGTAAACATGCCCGCTGGCGCAAGCGTGAATGTAAAGTCGGTAAAAGACAAAGCTGCTCAAGACGGCTGGTTCGTGGTAGAAGCTGTTGGAAACAACAATGGCAGCGAAGTCAAACAGTTCATCGCCATCAACACAAACGCCTTGGATGCCATCGCAAAAAACCACAATATGAATTACATTGACCTCATCAAGGGCGTTTCAAACAACACAATTACACTTTCAGAAACCGACAAAAACACATTTGGTCGCGTTGTTTTGGCTGATGCTTCGGGCGGCACATACCACGACGCAGGCGGCAATACTTTTGACTCCGCTGGCGCTAACCAAAAGGATCTCGAAATTCTTCAAGCCTATTCCGACACCACACGCATTGCATCTGCGGGTCGCATTCTTGCAGCACAATATGGCCTGAGCGAAGACCAAGGGCAACGCGTTGCGAAGCTTGGAAAAGAATGGGACACCTTGAGCAAATCACGCCAAATGACCGACGCTGACCTCGATGCATTCTCGCAAGACCTCGTCGGTTTCAGTGTTAGCGAAGCACGCAAGGCTGCTAAGGCTGCAATGGAAGGCAACACTGCTCAATCTGAAGCGCTTATCGAAAAAGCTGCCGCAAACCTAGAAACAACTCCTGAGAATGTCCAACGCATTCTTGCAACATTCAACTGATTCATTTCCTCAAAGCACCGAACCACACTAACAGACGTTGGGATCACTCAATGCCTGAATAGTGTGGTGCTTCGTATCCGCCAGCACTCAAATCATGCAGCATTTGCATAAAGGTACTTATGTTCTGCGTTGTGAACAATGGCTTGTCAGCATAACTCAAATACCAGTTCAACCATGCCACTTGATCCGGCGTAAATCCAGGCGCATTTGCGGTCAAAAAGCGAATTCGTGCTCGCATCGAACTCAGCAATTCAGTGCGTAATTCGGCTGTCAGTGTTTGATCAAAACTCACTCGTTTGATTGCTTCGGCTGTTAGTGAAGGAGCCGAAAGCAAAAGCCTTACAATTGCAGCACCGTTGCCGGCGTTTGCCATTTGAAGCGCTTGTGGAATAAATTTGAGAGGAATGAGGTTCTGATAATCTGCAGCCACAGTGCTGAGAGCCTTAGGTGTTAACTGCGAGAAGTCACGCAATCGAGAAATCAGAACAGCCGAATCTTGCTTTGGAAAATCGTAACGCGCGCATCCTATGTCGTAGCTTGTTTGGACGTCATTGCAATGCAGGTATCTCACAGCAGGAATTTTAGCTTGATACACATACTGCATATATTCCAAATCATATGGGAATGGGCGGGTACCAGGCCCAAATGTGGTCAAATAATCCATAACACTTGTAGAGGGAATTTCCGCCGTAACGGATGGATCATATGATCCGGCAAAATTGTGAGCCATTCCCAAGGCGTGCCCAAGCTCATGTGTGAGCACCCAGCGAAAAGAGGGAGAATTTGCAGGCGCAGGATCATCATTGGGAATAACGAAAACATCTACGCGCATAGAAAGTATGCCGCCGGTGACAGGATCCGCAAAAGAACCACCACGAGCAAGCGTTCCACCTGCAGGCGCCGCATTATACTTGATAAGTGATCGTTTGGGACCATACGCAAAGTCCCTTGTAGAAATCACTTTATCAGAAATAACAATTCTGCCCGCTGCAGAGTTCCAATATCCGATAGCTGCCTGAAAAGCCGTTAAAAATGAGGGATTATTTACGAGTCTCTCATCAACTTCAAATGAGATCTGACGTCCAGACGGAACTTGCAAGAGTGATTGATCATCACCGGCAAAAAGCGGACCCGTGCGAAAGGTCTCAAATTCAGTGTAAGGTTTTACCCTTGGAAAATTCAAATCACCCGCAATTGTTTTTCGATATGAAAGCACAATTCCAGAGGGATACGAAGCACTATTTTGGGTGCAGGAGAGAAAAACATTCCCACTTTCTTTTTCGCCCTGTCCCGAACAGGAAATAGTGCCTCTTTGATTCTGAATTGAAACATTAAAGTCACAGTTTAGGTCTGCGCCACATTTGCGTTCCATCAGATATTTATTGGAAATATCAGCTGAAAAATTTTTTTGGGCATCGGATAATCCTGACACTACAGTGAACACGCCAGACCCACGATACGCAAAACGACGCAATCCCAGTTCTTCGGTAGCAAGAACCCCAGTCACACCAGCGGAACCTTGCCACGTTGCTTGAGACATAGCAGTAAAAAGGTACTGTTCATCAACAGCCGCTAAAGAAGAAGTATTGTTAAAAGAACGCTGAACACAGCCGCACACGAGAATTCCAACACCAACTCCAATCGAACACTGCGTTGTCGCAAAACGAAAAATAGAAAACATGTCCATACTTGCCTCCTAGTGATTGCAAACAGACAATTGATATTGTGTCACGCAATTGATTGCTGCCACATACCAAAAAGTTGACGCCTCAACAAAATCAGGCGCAAGCATGCCAAAAGAAAAGGACATCTTTGACAACCGACCGGTCGTTCGGTAGTTTGATAACCATCGTTCTACGGGGGACCTATGACGCATCTTTGTACAAACAAAGTCGGCTTTGTCAGACTCAGTTTTTCTGCTTTGGCACTGCTCGCACTTTCAGCTAGCGCAACAGCATTAGAAACCATTGACCTCACACTTCAGCAAGCAATGGAACTCGGGGAAAAAAGTAGTTTTGCAGCACAAATCGCAACAGCATCGGTTGACGAAGCAAAGGCAAAGCAATGGCAAACACTCACAGCCATGTTTCCCACGCTCAGTGCCGAATCGACGCAGGCTTGGATTGATAAAAACGTAAATAAACTTGCTGGGATGACCCTTGGTGCAACAGTTATTCCCGCTCGCATAAACACAGGTGCTTTAGTTTTAGCACAGCCCATAGTCCCGCTTGGCCCTTTGTACATGAAATTAAAGTCAGATATGAGCATGTCGCGTGTGGCTCAATACGATGAAAAACAAGCCAAACGCGCCGCGCGCTTTGGAGGCGCCGAAGCTTTTATTCGAGCGCGCAAAGCTGAGCAGTTTTTAGATATTGCAGATGCAAGTCTAAAATTGGTTGCAAAGCAAAAAAATGATGCAGATGCACTTTACAGAGCTGGTCGTCTCGCAAATGTCGATCTCTTACGTTTTCAAATGGCTGTGGCCGACAGTCAATCGCAATTTGAGCAGGCAAAAAATATTCGAGAGCTCGCTTTTTTAGCGCTTGCCGAATCTATTGGAACTCCGGACCCTACATCGCTTCATTTAATAGCGCCAAAAGACGGAATATTTAACGAAAACACCGATGCCATTCCTAAATCGTCGGAAGCCGTAACCAAGGCTTTGGAAAATAGATCCGAAATAAAAGGAGCCGATGCCAGACTTGAAATGGTTCACTATTATAAGCTGGCTGCAGACTTTGATTATCTTCCCATGATCAATGCTTTTGCAAAATACGAAAGAGATTTCACAAGAGACGATCTTTCGGTTCCACTTGGACACACGCACTCTCCAAGCGGTTCTGTAATCACTCTTCCAACACTCTTTTATGCAAAAAAAGATATTCGCGATACGTTTACCTTTGGACTCTCTTTAAAATGGACTCTTTGGGATTGGGGAGCACGCATTTTGAAGTCTTCTGAATTTGCCGCGAACATTTCAAAAGCTCGGCTCGCAAAAGAGCAAATTGAATCGGGAATCCGGCTGGAAACAACTCAGTCCGTTCTTGACATGGAATATGCTCGCAGCAATCTTGCAATGGCAAGGACCACTGCAAAATTTGCAGAAGAAGCTTATCATCAGCAATCTATTCGATTTCAAAATGGAGCCGTTAGTGCAACAGACATGATCACCGCAGAACGAGATCTGACTCGTGCACGGGGCGGACTTACGAGCGCCGAAGGCGATCTCGATCTTGCGTGGCTCAAGGTGCTCAAAACAAGCGGCCGCGACCTTCAACAAAAATAAAAGAAACACAAAAGGGGCACTTAGAATGGATACTAAAATCATGAAATTACAGTTAGTGAAAACAGAAACACCAAAGAAGAAATTG
>CAIZES010000253.1 GCA_903932045.1 uncultured Silvanigrella sp.
AGGGAATTCTTTCGCGCAAACTGGACATCATTGGCTATGCACGTCCTATTCCTGAAAAAATGCAGATTTTTGAGGATTACCTTGCATCGCTTTCTGTGATAAAAACCATTCCATATTTTTCGAGATTTAAGCTTCGTAAAATGCTTCGGGCGATTTGTTTGTATCGTCCTGGAAAGCGATTTACGCTTGATGGCCCGAAGGCTTTTGCACTTATGTTGTTGGTTGCCTCTCGAAAACAATGCCAGTTTGGATTGGCGAATATATTTGATGTTGGTTTTAAAAGTGACATCGAACTTTTTGAGTTTATTAAATTGGTTCACTCGCTTCAAGATAGTCGTAATCGTGCTGTGCACGAAGGACTCACTTGGGACGCAAAAGATGACATCGAGAGCATGAAGAGTCAGGCGTATCGTATTATTGAAATTACTCAGCGTATTGGCCTTTATTTGGCCTTGCATGGAAACGATAATGCAGAGAGTGCGAGGGCATAATCAGTGGGATTTCGCATTCAAACAAACATACCATCAATGAACGGTCAAAGACATCTTGGTATTACGACTCAACGTTTGAGTGCGGCAATGGAAAAGCTATCGAGTGGTCATCGTATTAATAGAGCCGCCGATGATTCTGCAGGGTTGGCAATTAGTCAGAAAATGATTGCGAAAATTCGGAGCGATACGCAGGCAAAACGAAATGCCCTCGATGGTATAAGTATGGTACAGACGGCTGAGGGCGGCCTAAACGAAATTACGAATATTGTAACGCGACTGCGAGAGCTTTCCGTGCAGGCCGCAAGTGACACTATTGGCTCCTTGGAACGTGGTTTTTTGCAGAAAGAGTTTTCGCAATTGAAGTTTGAAATTGACCGTATCGCAAATGTTGTTGATTTTAATGGCACGCATTTGTTAACAGGTAACTCGGGTCTGCCTCAGACTTATAAAGACGGACACAATTTTTCGCCATTGGAAATTCAGGTTGGTAGCGATTATCATCCTCTTGAAGATGGATTTTATGCGCAAAATCCAACAAATATTATTCGGTTGGATTTGTCTCGAATGTGTGCGTTGACATCGGGCGAGAATTCGTTGCAGCTGGGAACTGATGGTGCTGAAAATGAAGTGCGCATTGATTCCAAGCTTGGGGCTCAGATGGCCTTGAACAGAATTGATTCTGCACTCGATAAAGTAAACAGCTATCGCTCAGAGTTGGGTGCTATTCAAAATCGCCTTCAAAGTTCCATTAACAATACAGCTATTCATATTGAAGCAATATCTGCAGCGAATTCTAGAATTCGTGATACTGATTTCGCAGAAGAGTCTGCAATATCTGTTCAGCAACAGATTTTGCAGCAGAGTGGAGTTGCTGTGTTGTCGCAGGCTGTTAAGATGCCTCAGACTGCCCTTAAATTGCTTGAAGGGTAAAGAATGGAAAAGATTGTGGGTTTAATAATTCGAAGATGAAAAGAAATATGAAATGAAAACTATTTTTGTTCACAACGCTACCATCCTGGATTGTGCAGTGTTGTTTCCTGGGCTTGGTCCTCAGGGGCGCTCCTGGTATGTGGATGTTTTGTGGAAAGGTGATGTGACCGGCGAGGGTGTCCTTGTTGATTTTGCGGAAGCAAAGAAATCGGCAAAGGCCGTTATTGACAACGAGTTCGACCATCGTCTTTTTGTCTCAACTGAGTGCTTGACTGATGAATCGTTGAGTTCGCGACGTGTTTTGATTGTGGGCGCGGAGCGTTCGAATGTTTTTGCACTCAATATATATGCACAAGGTATTGTGTGTGTGAGTGGTAGCGCGATTGACTTGCTTCAGAATGGCAATTGTTCGGGGTTGGAAGAATTTCTTTCTCGGGCTGTATTGGCTGCGTCTCCCAAGAATGTGCGGGATGTTATTGTTCGCTTGCGCAACACAGAGGCTGCGCGTACGAACTATTTTTCATACACACACAGTTTGCGTTGTCACAATGGAAACTGTCAGAGGTTTCACGGTCATAGTAACGTGATTGAAGTGATCCGCGATGGAGTTGTTGACGAAGCTTTTTCTCGGCAGGCGGCGCAGTTTTTGTCCGGAAAGTATTTGGTTTCTCAATCGTATGTTTGTGATGATCCGGCTGCTGAGGGTTTTTTGCCTGTGTTGAAGGCCATTGATATTGCTGGAGGCAAGCGTGAGCATCATGCTTATGTGACCTACATTGGCTCGCAAGGTGATGTGTTTTTGGCGATTCCAAAATCGACGCTGTTAACAACACCCGATGAAAGCACCATTGAGTCAATTGCGGATTTTGTGAAGAACGCGTTGTTTGCCGACGATACTGTTCAGGTTATTGCTTATGAAGGTCTTCAAAAAGGTGCATTTAGCTCATGACTCAATTTCTTTTGAATGAGATGTATCGTTGTTTGCAAGGCGAAGGATTCAATATCGGAAAACCTTCGGTTTTGGTGCGTTTTCAAATTTGTAATTTGCGCTGCATCTGGTGCGACACTCCCCAGGCGCAAATGCGTCGTATGAAGGGCGTTGAGGCTAAATCTCTTTCTCTTGATGATGTGGTGTCCGAGATAAACCGGGTATCTTTGGAGAGCTCTATTCCAATTCGACATGCCATTTTTTCGGGTGGCGAGCCCACCATTCATCCTATTCATTTGATTCGCCGAGTGTTGGGTGATGAATGGTCTGTGGAAGTTGAAACCAACGGGACCCGTATCCCTCATCGCGAATTTACCGAATTTTTGGAAAGTGACTACTCTCTTTTTCAGTGGAATATTTCGCCAAAGGGAATTGCGGCGGGGGAAGAGATTGTTCCGGAGGCTCTGGAATATTGGGGAGAACTTTGTAAGACGCACCCGAAAGTCTTTTTGAAGTGTGTGGTGCGGCGAGGTTTTGCTCGCGAAGATCTTGCTGAAATTGCTTCATGGGAGTTGCGCTACAGTTTTCCTAGAGATCGGATTTTTTTGATGCCCGAGGGAACAACTCGGGAGTCGCAAACTGATGCAAAGTGGCTTCATGATATTTGTATTGATAAAGGTTATCGTCTTGCGCCCCGTTTGCATGTGGTTCTTTTTGGAAATCAGAAGGGTGTGTAAAATCTTCTGCCGCCATTTTCTCATCGTCATTTTTTTAACGACTCGGAAAAATTGTTTTTAATCTACAACGAAAATGTTCGATAGAATTTACTGTGTTATCAATGATCTGCTTTTGTATCCGTTGATAATATGAAATGACTTTTTTTAAGGAGGTTTTTTGATGGTGAGATATGTTTCTATTTTTTCTGTTGCCGTGATTTTCTCTTCTGTTGCTGGACAAGCATTTGCAGCGGAGTCTTGCACTGCTGCAAAGCGTAAGGCCGTGTGCGACAAAGAAGTGGTTCAAAAACATGTGGAAACCGCTTGTGCCTTGGTCGAAAAAAAAGGAAAAGATGCTATTCCTGAAATTGAAAAGACGCGTTTTGACTGCTGTGGAGACTCCGATTACATTTGGCTAAATACCTATAACGATGCCGAGAAGCCCGTGATGATTATGCATCCCGTTAAGAAAGCTCTAAACGGAAAGGACATCAGTGGAAATAAAGATCCGGATGGCAAGGCACTTTTTGTAGAGTTTGTGAAGGCTGTGAAAGTGAATCCCAAAGGCGCTTGGGTGGATTACAAATGGACAAAACTAGGTGAAACCGAACCAACACCCAAAACCTCATGGGTGAAAAAATGTGCTGTTGGTAAATCGGGTGACTTTTGGGTTGTGGGTTCGGGTACCTGGAAAGAATAATTATGAGAGTTTCTGTTGGAAGTGTTGTGCAAAATCTGACTATTACGCAAAAGCTGGTGGGCGGATTTGCGCTGTTGGCTCTTCTTACTGCGATTCTTGGGGCTTTGGGCTACTACGAGCTTGGTCAGTCGGGTTCAGCGCTTTCTTCTATTTCCGAGGAAAACATGCGTCAAGTGGATTCTTTGCGCAAGGTTTCTGCGGGTCAGGATTTGATTGGTTTGGGCGATCAGGGACTTCTGATCTACCGAATGAAAGGAAAACTGAGACAGAGTCAGTATGACTTTGTTAAGGAAGGTGATGAACTTTCTGCTACAGCGTTGAAGGATTTTGGGAAGATTGTTGTGTCTCCAAAGCTTGGTGAAGCGTTTGCTTTGCTTGAGCCCAAATGGAAAGAGTGGCTTGCTCTTCACAAAGCTTTTGTTGAGCTTTCTGTTAAAAAAGATGCGTTGTTGGAAGCTGGCGTTAGTCATGACTCATCGGAAGCTCGGCAAATTGAAGATGAAATGTTGGAAATGATGCTGGAGCTTCGTCAGAAGTTTGGGGATGTGCGAAAAGGTATTAATGATCTTGTTAATCTCAGCGTATCTGAGGCTTTTGAACTTGTGCATTTAGCGGGTTCGAAGAACACAAGAGCCCGTTCTTCTCTTCTTGTTGTGGCTTTGTTTGCGTCTCTTT
Organism: uncultured Silvanigrella sp.; assembly: GCA_903932045.1. Classification (GTDB taxonomy): domain Bacteria; phylum Bdellovibrionota_B; class Oligoflexia; order Silvanigrellales; family Silvanigrellaceae; genus CAIZES01. The sequence continues at coordinate 4,441 of CAIZES010000253.1, forward strand.
TTAGTGTGCTTGCTGGTCAGACGCTTGCGCGATCAATTGTTGTACAATTGCGAAAAGCGGCTGAGCTTGCTGCGAGTGGTGATCTTTCTGCGAGACTTGACGTTGTTGGGAGGGATGAAATTGCTCTGCTTTCTCAGGCGTTCAACAACATGGCTGCACGGTTGCAAATGAAAACGCAAGAAGCACAGCGGATTTCTGAGGGAGATCTTTCTCTGGAAATTGCTGTTGACGGGGAACGCGATCAGCTAGGTTGTGCCTTTCGGAATATGTCGGAACAACTTTCCGGGCTTGTTGGCAATTCTAAAGAGCATCTTGAAGCTATTTCGAGATTTATTTCTGAGCTTAAGGTTGGAGCCGACTCTTTGGGAGATGGTGCAACACGTCAGGCAGCAGCTGTGGAACAGATTGGTTCCAGTATTGTGGAAGTTAGTGATCAGGCACAACGCAATGCGGAAAATTCGAAGTCTGCAAGTGGTTTGATGGCAAAAACAGCGGCGGTTGCCCGGGAGGGCTCTGAGCATATTCGCACAAATGTGGACTCGATGAATCGAATTGAGGACGCTAATCGCGAAATTGTAAAAATTATTAAGGTTATTGATGATATCGCTTTTCAAACGAATCTTCTGGCGTTGAATGCTTCTGTTGAAGCCGCCCGTGCTGGTGTTCATGGAAAAGGTTTTTCAGTTGTGGCTTCTGAGGTTCGAAACCTTGCAAACCGCAGTGCTAAAGCAGCTCAAGAAACAGAGATGCTTGTGAGTGAGGCTTCTCGAAGGGTTTCCTCGGGAGTGATGGTTGCGAAGAAAACTGCGGAGAGTTTTTCGGAAATTGTTGCTGGTGTGGATCGGGTGGCTCAGCGTCTTCACGAAATTGCGAACACCAGCGAGCATCAATCTCAAAGCGTTCAACAGGTGTCTATTGGTTTGAAGGCGATTGGTGAAGTGGCGCAGCTTACTGCCGGTAAGTCGACAGACATTGCTGGGATGGCTGCGAAATTGGAACGCGATGCTATTGCTATGCATGGTTCTTTGGATCGATTTAAGACTCACAGATAACTTCATTCTGGATGTGTTTCAAAAGGATTTTGGGTCCCCAGCCACTGTGCCTCGCGGCTGCTGTCTCTTGTTTTTTTTGTCTTCGGTGTGTGAATCGCTTTCCTTTGTGCAGTGCTTGAGTTCTTGGGTGTGGGATGTATGTTCGGTGAACTTTGGTTAGCTTGGTGTTGAAGGGGTAGAAAAATGGATGCAAAGAGTGGCTCCGGTGTTCGGACGTCTCATCGTAAGGTTCAGAGTGGGAAAGTATCAACGGGTGAGGCTCAGGATGTTGGGGTTCGCTTAAATGTCTATTTGCAGGAACGAGGTGTGGCATCGCGTCGTAAAGCCGATGAACTTATTGCTGCAGGGCATGTTTCTGTTGATGGTCGCGTTGTGACCTCTATGGGATTTCGGGTTCCGAAGAGCGCAAAGGTTGCCGTGAACGGAAAAGTGCTTTCTCGGTCGCTGGGAATTGCTACTTATTTTCTAAATAAGCCAGACCTTTGTTTAACAAGTCGGTCCGATCCTCAAGGTCGTCACACTGTTTTTGATCTGGCGGAGGTTAAAAAACTCCCCGCCAATGTTCAGGCGGTAGGACGATTGGATTTTCGCAGTGAAGGCCTTCTCATACTGACAAATGACGGTGATTTGGCATATGCGCTTACGCATCCTCGCTTCTCGGTAGAAAAAAAATACGCGGTGCTGTTGGGAGATATTATTACCCCCGATGAGGTGGAAAAACTTCGTAATGGTGTGGTTCTCGACGATGGTTTGGCTCGCGCGGTTTCGGTGCGTGCTGCAGGGAAAGAAAGTTTGGGTGTTGGAAAAAAAGGGCAATGGGTTGAAGTTGTTGTTACCGAAGGTCGCAACCGTTTGATTCGCCGCATGATGGAACATCTCGGTCATAAAGTGAATCGTTTGGTGCGTATTTCTATTGGGGATGTGGATCTTCCAAGGGACCTTAAGCCTGGTTCTGTTGTTGCAGCCCAAGGAAAAGATTTGACGACACTCATGCGTGTTCGTGACGAATTTTTGAAGAGTTCCCATGAGGGCGATGAACGCGTGGTTGCGAAAAAACCGACAGTACGCAAACGTAGAATGACGGATGAAGAATATGCCGAAGAGCGTGTGCGTCGTTCTGCTGAAATATCGAAGCGTGAAGAAGAGCGTTTGAGTCGAAAACCAGATATAAAATTGGGTGGACGGTCTCTTGAGCGAAAGCCACGCACGACGCGACCCCAATCGGATTCTCGTACTGGGGAACGAACGGGCTCTCGCTCAGGTGCGCGATCTGGACCTCGCTCCGACTCCGCATCGCGCTCGCGCTCGCGCCCGCGTTCTGCGTCTCAGTCTGAGGGGAGTTTTGAAAAATCTGCTAACAAAAGTGGCACATCAAAATCCTCCGAAAAATCGCCTCGCAGCACGAAAGCGAAGCCTCGGCGTTCCATTCCAAAAAGCTAAGTGCCTTATCCACGGTCGAAAAATTGCAAAACTTGTTCCTTTGTGAAGGAAACAAATCGCAGCAAAACAAAAAATAGCCTTCCGTTAGTGTTGGGTTGACTCCAAAGTTTAAGCTGGTATAACACCCCGGCAATACAGTTTTAAGAACAGTGTGACACAGTGTAGAGCTAGGAGTGGCTATGAATATTCAAACTGAATCCGATAAAAAACTTATTGTTCTCGCTTTGGGCGGCAACGCCCTTCAGCAAAAAGGCCAAAAAGGCACAATGGCCGAGCAGTTCGAGAATTCTCGTAACTCGATGAAGCCGGTGGTTGAGCTTATTAAGAAGGGCTACAATTTTGTTATCACTCACGGCAACGGCCCACAAGTTGGCAGCCTTATGCTTATGGTTGATAAGTCGAAAGATGAACTTCCCGAAACTCCGCTTGGTGTTGCCGACGCGATGACTGAAGGTTCGATGGGTTACATGCTTGCGCAAAGTTTGCAGAACGTGATGATCCGCAGTGGCATGAAAAAACGTCCTGAAGTTGTTGTGGTTCCTACTCAAGTTGTTGTGGATCCCAACGATTCTTCCGTTACGAATCCCTCGAAACCCATCGGCGTTTTTTATACGGAAGAACAAGCAAAGAAGCTTGAAGCTGAAAAAGGTTGGGTGATGAAGAACGATGCAGGTCGAGGTTTTCGTCGCTGCGTGGCGTCGCCATATCCTGTAGATATTATCGAGAAGGATGCAATCAAAACGCTTATTGATCATAATTATGTTGTGATTTGTGGTGGCGGCGGCGGCATTCCTGTGTATTTTGAAAAAGATAATACACTTGAAGGTATGGATTGCGTGATTGATAAGGATCTCGCAACAATGAAAATAGCACTGGCTATTGGTGCCGAAACTCTTGTTATTGTAACCGGTGTGAAAAAAGTTTCCGTGAACTGGGGCAAGCCCGATCAAAAAGATCTTGATGTGATGACACTGGCTCAAGCGCGTCACTATCTTGCAAAAGGTGAATTCCCAGCCGGTTCTATGGGGCCAAAAATTCAGGCGGCGCTTGAATTTGTTCAGGCAAATCCCAAGAACAAAGTTATTATCACGGATATTGAAAATCTTCCCGAAGCACTTGAAGGCAAGCAGGGAACTACAATTGTGTCTTACTAAAGGTTTGTGTCCACTCGCGTGAGAGAGCGGGTTTTTGTTTTATAACGTCTCACTCGGAAGGAGAACGAGTTATGGCAAAGAAGAAGGTTATTATTGTGGGCGCGGCTGGCCGCGATTTTCATAACTTTAACGTTGTGTACCGTAACAACTCTGATGTTGAAGTGGTTGCATTTACGGCAGCGCAAATTCCCGATATCGACGGCCGTGTTTATCCTGCTGCACTTGCAGGAAACGGCTACCCCAACGGTATTCCTATTGTGAATGAAAGCGAATTGACTTCGCTTATTAAACAGCACAATGTTGACGAAGTTATTTTTTCGTACTCCGACGTAACTCACCAACATGTGATGCACATTGGTTCTTTGGCAATGGCTGCTGGAGCAACATTCTCCCTTCTGTCGCCCACAAAAACAATGATCAAGTCAACGAAGCCTGTTGTGAGCATTTGCGCAGTTCGTACCGGTTGCGGTAAATCGCAAACCACGCGCGCAGTTCTTGATGCACTTCGCGGAATGGGTTTGAAAGTTGTATCTGTTCGCCATCCCATGCCTTACGGCAATTTGGTTGAACAAAAAGTTCAGCGTTTTGCAACCAAGGAAGACCTGGATCGTCATCATTGCACAATTGAAGAAATGGAAGAATACGAACCTCATATTGAGCGCAAGAGCGTGATTTATGCTGGCGTTGATTATGAAGCAATTCTTCGTGAAGCAGAAAAAGAAGCTGATGTTGTTTTGTGGGACGGCGGAAACAACGATACTCCGTTCTTCAAGAGCGATATGGAAATTGTTGTTGTGGACCCACATCGCCCAAATCACGAACTGATGTATCATCCCGGTGAAACCAATTTCCACCGCGCTGACGTATTTGTGATTAACAAGGTCGACTCAGCTGATCCCAAGAATGTTGAAATCATCGAACGCAACATTCAGAAGTTCAATCCCAAGGCTGTTGTTATCAAGGCAAATAGCCGTTTGACACTTGATAAGCCAGAAATCATTAAGGGCAAACGCGTTCTTGTTGTTGAAGACGGACCTACACTCACGCACGGCGAAATGAAGATTGGCGCTGGTGTTGTGGCTGCTCAACGCTTTGGTGCAGCTCGTTTGGTTGATCCTCGCGCCTGGACCGTTGGTACCATGACTAAGACTTTCGAGAAGTATCCTGAAATTGGAACACTTCTTCCTGCAATGGGCTACGGCGAACAACAAAAGAAAGACCTCCAGGAAACTATTAACAAGGTTGACTGTGACGTTGTTGTGAGTGCAACTCCTATTGATCTCGCTCGTATTGTAAAGATCAATAAGCCCATGGTTACTGTTGGCTACGAGTTGGAAGAAATCACATCGCCCAATCTTAAGGACCTTCTTAAGAAGAAATTCGGCAAGTAATTTCTTTGGCTTTTATTGAAGCGCGGGCTTATGGCTCGCGCTTTTTTAAATGGAAAATGGCGTAGGAATGCGCCAATAAAAACAAAAAAATGATGAAAGGATAGAGACATGGCTATTAATCTTCTCGGCCGTTCTTTGTTAACCCTTAAAGATTTCACACAGGCTGAAATCCGTTATCTTTTGGACCTTTCTCGCGATCTCAAGAATTTGAAGCGCGCTGGGGTTTATCCTAAGCGTTTGGCGAACAAAAATATTGCTCTCATTTTTGAAAAGGCTTCGACACGCACACGTTGCGCGTTCACCGTAGCTTGCGTTGATGAAGGGGCTCATCCCGAATATCTCGGTAAGAATGATATTCAAATGGGTAAGAAAGAATCGCTGGCCGACACTGCACGCGTTTTGGGACGCATGTTTGACGGTATTGAATTCCGCGGGTTTGATCAGGCTGTTGTTGAAGGTCTTGCGAAGTGGTCTGGAGTTCCCGTATGGAACGGTCTTACCGATGCAGATCATCCCACACAAGCTTTGGCCGATATGCTGACCATTGAAGAAAACTTTGGCACTCTTAAGGGTAAAAAGGTTGTGTACGTGGGTGATGGTCGCAACAATGTTGCAAACTGCCTTTTGTACGGCTGCCTTAAAATGGGCATGCACTATGTGATTTCCGCACCGAAATCGCTTTGGTCTGCCGAGGAAGATGTGAAGTGGGCACGCGAATGTGAAAAAGAATACGGCGGCAAATTTGAACTTATTGAAGATCCTATTAAGGCTGTGAAAGACGCAGACGTTATTTATACCGACGTTTGGGTTTCCATGGGCGAAGAGGATAAGCCTGGAATTAAGGAGCGCATTGATTCGTTGCGACCTTATCAAGTAAACTCCAAGTTGATGGCTGCTACTGGCAAGAAAGACACTATTTTCCTTCACTGCTTGCCTGCACATCACACCGACGGTGTTCATGATATGGAAGTGACTGAAGATGTGTTTGAATCGGCTGCTTCCAAGGTTTTTGACGAAGCTGAAAACCGTATGCACACAATTAAAGCTGTGATGGTAGCAACTCTCTGTTAATAATAGGATATTTAGTCTTTCGTTTTTCGAAATATGGGTTGCAACTTGTTTCGTTTTTCGCGTAGAACCCTTCAAGACTTGTTCTGGAGGGTTTTTTTGTGAAAAATTTGGTTTTGAGTTTTTTTGTCGTGCAGTTTTTTTTGACTGTTTCGGTTTCACTTTTTGTTGTTCCTGCAGCGCAGGCTGAGTCTCAGCGTGTGAATCGTGAAAATTTCGTGCTTTTTATGCCGGAAGTTAAACACGCCGAAAATCGATTGTTTGTTATAGTTCCTGGAGCATTAAAAACAGCTGCTCAGTATGAGGCTTTGGCTGCGCGAATTTCTGCAGATTCTCGTGTTGGAATTTGGACTGCTGTGCTGAAAATGCCCCTAAGCATGCCGAACATTGCCCCACTTTCTCCTCGCGTTGCCGAGATTGTTTCGTATGTGCAAAATTTTGGTGTGAATATTGATTTTGCCACAACCTTTGTGGGTGGGCATTCTTTGGGTGGTGTTGTTGCTCAAAATTATGCTTTTAAAAATCCAGTTGGCGGGCTTGTCTTGTTGGCATCCTATGTGACTCGATCCAATAGAGATCGTATTGCTTCGTATGAGTTTCCATTGCCTATTTTAACGTTGGGTGGCGAGATCGATGGGAAAACTCGTATCACACGAATCGCTCAAGAAGTTGAACTGACGCGTGATGCTTTTTCGAATGGTAATGTGTCTGAAATTGTTCGGATGCGACCCGTTGTTGTTTTGCCTGGTGTTAATCATTCTGATTTTGCCGATGGGGTCCTTATGAGTGGCGATCTCAATTCGGAAGTCGGTTATGCGGATTCGCAAGCGAGTATCGCTTCAGTTGTTTCCGATTTCATTGTTCTGAATACGGCGTCGTTTGCGGATACGCTTGCAGAACAGCGTATGGAAAGCCGAGTTGAGTCTACAATTGCACTGACTGCAGGATATTTGAATTCGCAGAAAGTGAGTTCGCAGTGGTGTTCACAATCTCAGCAAAAAATTGCTATCGGTTTTGGAACTTTGCCCATCACTCAATCGGAGGCTTCACATCTTCCTGATTTTGTATTGAGCAAGCCGCAAATTCATGAGGGAGGGGTTCAAACGAGTGTTCATTTTAACACGGTCTGGAATCCTTTGGACATTTCTACATTCGCTGAACAGGCGGATGCAATAGACTGTAAAATGAAGAATGCACAAGCATTGGAAGGAGCGTTGGGACGTGCGCCAACGGAGCGGGGAGTGCAGTCGTGTCGTGAATTGAATGAACAGGCTTTTCGCTCGGTAATTGGGTTGCTTTCTGCTTCAACACAAAAGCGATTTGCGGAAAAAGGTGTTGCTCTGGATTTTGCAGCGGACAAAGAGTTTAAAACCGGATTCCAGTGGGTGAGTTCTGGTTTGAGCTTTGAACGCAAAGGCGAGCGCGTTGCAATTGTTGCGTCACCTTTTTTATTCACCGATTTGAATGCGCCCCAGCAGTTTGCCGGTATGTTTTATTGCAAGCTTATGTCCCCTGCCAGAATTGCTGAGTGGATAATGATTGATGGCCTGCGTTGACGGGGCGTGGGAAAGGGATTGCTTGAACAGCTGTGGTGAAAAATTTCAAAGCCAGTGTTTGCAGTGGTTCGTGTATTTGCTTCTTTGTGGAGACAACTCGCTCTATTGTGGTATTGCAAAAAATGTGGAAGAGCGTTTTGCTGCTCACGTTCATGGTAAGGGAGCAAGATACACGCGCGGGCGGGGCCCTCTGCAAGTGGCGTGGAAACTTGATGCACCTGTTACACATTCTGATGCGTTAAAGCTGGAACGATTTATTAAAAGGCTATCGCGAGACAAGAAAATGCGTTTGATAAATGGATTGGACGCTGTTGATCTTGGTGCTGTTGCCAAAACGGGGATTTCATGGAAGTAGTTAATACAGACACGGCAACAAGTATGGCGCGCTTGGAAGATCTTGGTTTTAAATTGCCAACTCCAGTTCAAGAGCAAGCGATTCCTATTTTGGACGATGGAAAATCGCTTTTTGCGCTGGCTCCTACGGGATCGGGAAAAACTCTTGCTTTTCTTCTTCCACTGATGGGAAAAATTGACGCAAAAAAATGTGAAACGCAACTTTTGATTTTGGCTCCAACTCGCGAGCTTGGAGCTCAAATAGCGCAGGTTGCCGAAAAGGTGGCTAAGATACTGAAGACGCCTGATGAACGCGGAATAACCATTCGGAGTGCATTTGGTGGAACAAAAATTGAGACTCAAAAGGTAGAAATTGAAAAGAGACCTCATGTTGTTGTTGCAACGCCAGGACGAGCTCTTGATTTGCTCAAACGCGACGTTTTGTGCTTGGGCGCACTTGTTGCACTGGTTTTAGATGAAGCGGATTTGATGCTAGGCATGGGTTTCGAAGAGCAAATTGCGGATGTGTGTGATTTTCTTCCGCCGAAAGTCCAGACAGCTTTGTTTTCTGCCACGGAGGCAGAACTTCAGACGCGTTTGTACAACAGATTGGCACATCGAGCTGTGAGAGTCGATGTGCGTCAGGACAATGTTGGTTCTGTTGAAGCGATTGTTGGTGATGCTGGAACTCTGAAAGAGCAAGTTGCGGATCGACACGAATATATTTTGGTGGAAAATCAGCCAGACAAAAATAAGAAACTTTCAGAATTTTTGAAGGCAAATGACAGTTGTATCGCAAGTGGTGTTATTTTTTGTCAGACTCGCTTGGGTGCTTCTGAACTTTGTGAGCGTTTGCGGGCAAACGGATTTCCGTCACAAGAGTTGTCGGGAGGGTTGGGTCAGGTTGAACGTTCCACAATTATGCGCAGGTTTAAGGCGCGCGGTGTAAAGTACTTGATTGCGACGAATATTGCTGCGCGGGGAATTGATGTTAACCAACTTACTATTGTTATTAATTATGACCTTCCCTCTACTCCAGATGAATACACTCATCGTTCCGGACGTTCGGGACGAGCGGGGCACGTTGGGTGGACCGTGAGTTTCTGTGCGCGCAATGCCAAAGAGTTCTTTTTTGATGTGCTGAGCAAGAACAATATTCGTCCTAAACTTGTGCAAGAGGTTCTGTGGTCGGGAGTTGCTTCGCAGGACCCCTCTGTGCAAAATGATGATGCTGCCGCTTCAACAGTTCGATTCGTTAAGATTCATATTAACAAGGGTAAGTCCAGTAAAATTCGTCCCGGCGACATTTTGGGTACGCTTGTGAAAGAAATGGGAATGCATCGAGATGATGTTGGAAATATCTTTATTTTTGATCATTTTTCTCATGTCGAAGTGAATGTAGAAAAGGCAGTTGAGGTTATTAATCGTCTTTCAGCATCTAAAATAAAGAACATGGCTGTTAAAGCTTCCGAAGCTCGCGAGTTGGCTTCCGCCAGACCCAGAGGGCGATAGCGGTCAGTTTTTCATCATGGGGTCTATTTTTTTGATCGTTATCAAATTGCCTCTGGAAATGAATTCTTGTTTCTATTTTGTTTTTGACGACCATCTCTCCCTGTGTTAGCAAGCCGCATTCGCACCCTCTTGAAAGGAGATTTATGTCGTCGAATACTGATACGCAAGTTGTTCGTGTGGCAATGGCCGAACCAGGTGCTTTGGGCTTGTTTGGTTTGGCAATGGTGACTCTTGTTGCTTCCACTCAAAAACTAGGTTGGACAACTGGATTGAGTCTTGTGGTTCCGTGGGCAATTTTCCTTGGGGCAATTGCTCAGCTTTTTGCAGCTGCTGCCGATGCCAAGCGGAATAATATTTTTGGAACAACTGCGTTTGGTGCGTACGGTCTTTTTTGGATGGGTGTTGCAGTATCGTGGCTTATTAAAATGGGTGCTTTTGGTGCCGTGTTGGCTGCTGCTGCTGATCCTCGTCAGTTGGGCGTGGCATTTGTTGGATATCTGATTTTTTCGCTTTACATGACCGTGGCTGCTCTAGAAACAAATAAAGTTTTGTTCATTATTTTTGTTTTGATTGATGTGCTTTTTGTTGGTCTCATTGGTGCTTCGCTGGGAATTGTTCCTGAAGCAGCACATCAACTAGCAGCATGGACTGAGCTGGTAATAGCGCTTGTTTCGTTTTATGGCTCGGCTGGAGTTGTTTTGAACCATCACATTGGGCGTGAAATTGTTCCCATGGGTAAGCCTTTCGGCATTCTCAAACGATAATTTTATCGTTTTGAAACTTATTCGCCTTTCAGAAGCTTTTTAAGTCTTTCCTGAATTTCCGTAAACTTACTTCTGTTGGGCGCGTCGGCTTTGTTTGGCGCGTGCGATTGTTTTGTGGGCTTTTGTGCAGGGCTGTGAGCCGGTTTGTGTGCGGGCTTTTGTGCAGGGCTGTGAGCCGGTTTGTGTGCGGGCTTTTGTGCAG
>CAIZES010000254.1 GCA_903932045.1 uncultured Silvanigrella sp.
AATTTAATCCTTCGATAGTGGCCTCTTATGTATGCAGGGCAAATTGCATGGTCAACATCCGTCGATGCCGAGGGCAAAACAACCACTATTTCAACTTCGTGGAATAGAAGATTTTCGCTCACCGACCTTCGGAAACTGTTTTCAACGGAAAGTGTCTTCAACGTCTATAGCCATACACAAATTGAACGCGACCAAACCAAAGATCAAGTGCAAAGCATAATGCGAGTGTCATCGGCGGATGCTCGAAAAACAGAACGTTCAGTAGCCGAGTTTCGTCGCGACTCCACAAAGATGTTTGCCGACTGCATTGTTGAAAGAGAACAAATCGACCCATTAATTTCTGTTACTGGAAACCTGAAATTCTCAGTTATGCGAGCATCATCCTACGTAGACTTTTCGCCAGTCACTGTTAGCAGTGACGACAAATCAAAAGGCTGGATTGAAGAGTGCGTGGAAAAAAAGCTTCACGCTTTTCGCTTCTCGGAAAACACCGGCGAACGGTTTTCTGGAGACATTCGATTTGTCTTAGAGTGACGCCGATCCAATCAATAACGAGCCCGATGAAGACGACAAAATAGCCGCCCATCATCAACTCATTCCATATACGCCAGACGGCAAATATCATAACGTTGTTCAAGAGTGGAATCATGTCCCAACTCATTTGCCTCGGGCAAAAACTCATTTACACCCATAGCGCCAGATCGGTGCGTCAGAAATTCCAAAATATTTTGCAAAGACGATATTTTTTCACCAATGTATGAGGGATCCATACGACCTTCCCTATCGAGCAAAATGGACCGAATTCCAATTGCCTCGCCACCCCAAATATCGTCTTTCACCGAGTTACCAATAACGACAGCTTGGTTGGGAGAAACCCCAGCGTCTTGAAGGACGCGCAAAAAAATACCAGAGGATTTCTTTTGAACTCCAAGCTCTTCGCTCACATAAAAAGAGCCCGAACCAACCAGTTGCTGGAGTCCTAGAACTCTAAATTTTTCGCGCTGAGAGGCTGAGTCACCTTCAGTTAATACCGCAACCCGGATGCCAGATTTTTTTAAATCGACAATAGCGCCGGAAACATCGTCAAAAAGACGCTGTCGGGACACTGTTTCTTCGTAAAAAATTCGAGCCATCACATCAGGCAGAACTCCCACACACCCAACAAATTTGGCACATACTTCCGAAAAAATTCGCCACGTGCACTCGGCAGCACTCAAAAAACCATCTACCATGGCGCACTGCATAACGGGTTCTATTTCAGAAAATGCCTCCCAAAACGGCTCTTGTGGAATGGATGCCTCACGCAAAATAATGCCAACCCGCGCACGAACACGCGATAAACTGGCGTCATAATCACATAGCGTATTGTCTAAATCAAAAATCACGAGCTGAATCATTGTCACCCTCCGCACATAAGCGGTTGAACACTAGTCTGTCTGTCTGTCTTGTTTGCGAGATTCTTCTTTGGTATAGGCCTTTAAATGATTACGGTCAACGGAATGAGCGACAGAAATCCAACAATCCCCCATAAAACCCTAAAGACCAAAAACTAAAAACCGGCTTGGTGTGCTATCATGACTGCAAAATGACTAAAATGGAGGACGCCATGGCTATTTCCCCTAACATTGTTCTTTTGGAACCTGACAAAGCTTTTGGTAGCGAGCTCATTGATCACCTCAGCAATGCGGGATTCGACGTTATTCTTACAAATTCGTGCGTCAAAGCCCAGCAAGCGCTTTGCGCCCAGCAAGCTTTGGCTTTTTTGTCGGAAACGGAATTTTCACAGCAAAAAATCATTCCAATGCTTGACGACCTTATTGAATTGCGAAAATTACCCCCGGTGGTTATGCTTCTATCTTCCAATCCTCAATTCCCAATTGAGCAAGCCTTTAGCCGAGGCGTGGATGCCATATTCACGAAACCTTTTTCAATGGCATCGTTGACAGATCTGCTGAAATCGACAACAACTCCCTACCTAAATTCACAAATGTCTCGAAAATCATCACGTATTTACACCGATTTCCCCATTTCACTATCAAAAATTGGAAGCGTCGACGAAAGCAGTTCCATTCAAGGCACCGTCATGAATCTTTCCCAAAAGGGAGCCTTTACTGAAGTCCACCGCGGCACTCCACCCAGCGTCGGAGACATCATGGAGTTCGAAATCAGATTTCCCGACGCCGTCACCGTTTGTGGCCTTGGCCGCGTCACTTGGGTCAACCTCATTTTTGGAGGATCCCAACGCTTCGGATTTGGACTCGAGTTTGACAGCAGCTCTGAAGAAATTGGACTTATTTTTGAGGCTGTAAACCGACTCAAAACCTTTTCACGGTTGTAATCTATCGTGCTCTTCTCCCGTCTAGCGGCAGCTTAGTTCGCCAAACAACTTCCTCAGTCTTTTGACGCGAGCCTAGAGAATGTCTAAAGTCGGCCAGCACGCGATTCGTGGGTATGGCTTCGAGCCCAGCACCACAGAGGAGAAAATTATGACATCCGGCTATACCGCCGCACAATCCCTTGCAGATTTGTTGTCTGCATCAGTTCAGGTTCACTACGCAAATGTGAGCGAATTAGAAACGCTTCTCGCTACTGAAAGGAAACGTTTTGAAACCGCAATTTCAACATCATTTGATATGCTAAACGACACTCTTGCCGACGAAATTCGTGTCCGATTTTCGGGAAAAAAATCTCCCTTGCAAGAATTCCTCAAAAGTTTACGCAATCTTGACGCCGCAGAACGAAAAAATGCGGGCGCACGCATCAACGAACTGCGCAATATTATCGACGAAGGCATCACTCGCTTTCTCAACGAATATCAAATTGCTGCCGAAAATATTCGTTTAGCGAAAGAAAAAGTTGATATCACTTTACCACTGCCCGATCTCAATATAGGTGTGCGTCATCCCGTTTCAGCAACAATGAATCTTCTTGTTGGCTCGCTGCGTCGCCTTGGATTTACCGTTGTTGACGGCCCCGAACTCGAGCACGATTTTTTCAATTTTGAGGCACTTAACCAACCCGCAGATCACCCTGCGCGCGAAATGCAAGACACCATGTTTTTGGCTTCGGAATGGCTTTTGCGTTCCCACACCAGCAATGTGCAAGCCCACGCCATGATTGAACGGGGAATTCCGCTCAAAATTATTTGCCCTGGATACGTCTATCGCCGCGATTACGACATAACTCACGTTCCCTCGTTTCGCCAAGTGGAGTGTTTGGTCATCGATAAAGGTGTTCACATGGGCCACTTACGCCACACTATCAATTCCTTTTTAGGCGAAGTTTTTGGACGCGAAGTCAAAACACGCTTCCGTTCGAGTTACTTTCCCTTTACCGAACCCAGCGCCGAACTGGATGTTGAGTGTCAGCAGTGTTTTGGAAAAGGTTGCCGCAGTTGCAAAGGCACGGGATGGTCGGAATTGGGCGGATGCGGTATGGTCAATCGCAATGTGTTGCGCACATGCGGAGTTGATCCCAATGTGTACGGAGGCTTCGCCTTTGGCTTTGGTGTGGATCGCATCGCCATGAGTCGCTACGGATTTGCCGATCTTCGTTCTATGTACGAAGGCGACATCCCTCTTTTCAAAAACTTGCGAAATCAATAAACGAATTCATATTGAGGGGGTGACCAATGGTCGCAATCAGCTTAAAATTTGTAGACATGTTCATCACTCTTCCACGGAAGTCCGTTCCATATACGGTTCTTGGGAAACAAAAATCACGCAACACTTTCGACCTTGATGTCATTGCTCCGCTTCTCACCCGGCAAGGATTTGAAGTAGAAGGACACACCGAATTCGGTGCAAACTTGGATACAGTCGTAGTGGGTCGTATTGTTGACGCAAAACCACACCCCAATGCTTCAAAACTTCAGGTTTGCCAAGTTGACGTTGGCGAAAATTCTCCCCGTCAAATTGTGTGCGGAGCGCTCAATGCCCGGCCAGACCTCTTTGTAGCCGTAGCAATTCCGGGTGCACAACTGCCAACCCCCGAAGGCAAAACATTCGAAATTAAACCTTCTGCCATTCGAGGCGAGGAAAGCTTGGGAATGATTTGCTCGCGCGCCGAGCTCGGACTTCCCGTTCGTCCCGAGATTGATGGAAACGGAATTTGGGAAATAGAAATTGACGCCCAAGGCGGTCAGCCCAGAACTCTTCTTGAAAAGAATTTAGGAACACCCATTTTTGACGTTCTCAACTTGCGTGACATTTCGCTTGAACTCAATGTTTTGGCAAACCGCCCCGACATTCGCACCCATGCAGGCGTAGCTCGCGAAATTGAAGTTGGTTTTCGAATGGCAAACATCAATTTTGAACGCAAAAATCTTTCATTTCCGTCCATTGTTTCAGAAACAGATGTTGCCGATAGCGTTGCTCGAAACACAACAATGACCCTCTCAGGCGAAACAATCAATGCCGAAAATGAACTTGGACTCTCCGCTTTTTTTATGGGCATGGAAAACATAAAACCCGTTCCAAGTCCGGCATGGATGCGCAATTTGCTTGAGGGCATGGGTCAGAATTCTATCAACAATGTGGTAGATGCTTCCAACTTTGTACTTTTAGCGCACGGACAACCCAGCCACGCATTCGATTTGGCAAAGTTGAGTTCCTGTGCCGAAAAACGCAAGAAAATTCTGCTACGCATGGCTCAAGAAAACGAAAATTTTGTGGGTCTCGATGGCAAAGAGCGAGCACTTTCCAACTCCGACTGCGTTGTTGCCGACTCTAAAGAACCTCAAGCGGTGTTGGGAGTTATTGGTGGCGATAAGTCCAAAGTGGATGCATCCACAACAAGCATCGTAATTGAAATTGCGAACGCACACCCCGTTGCCGTGCGACGCACTTCACGACGCATTGGCCGACTCACAGACAGCTCTATGGCGTTCGAAAAAAGTATTGACACCGCAGCGCGTTTTCAAGCAGCTTGCGATCTTGTTGCTATTATTACTGCTACAAGCCCGCAAAAACCCCGCTATATAGGTGCAATTCACTCCACGCTTTTGCCACAAAGCGAAGCCGCGAAAGCGGTTATTCCCCAAAGCTACCTCACTCGCCATTTAGGACCAGCGGAACAAAAAAAGATTGCCGTCGATTTCAGCCTCCTTGCACGCGGAAAATCCGTGACTTCTCTTACCGGAAACGAATGGAAACAATTTGCGTCCGAGAAAATTTCGACAAATACAATGGAGTTTCCTAGAGCAGCGCTTGTGAGTTTGGTTGGATCGGAAATTATTTCTTGGGAAAAATCGCTAGACATCCTCACATCTCTCGGATTTTCGGTCACACAAAAAGAAAACGGAAACGCTCTTGTTTCAACTCCCCACTGGCGTTGGCACGATGTCACTGAAATTCCCGACCTCGTAGAAGAAATTGTACGTGTTGTGGGCATAGATTCTGTGCCACCCGTGCCGCTCACATCTGAAGCAACACTCAATCGTGACGACGAACACGTTCCCCTGTTTGAAAATATCATTCAAAAAACAGTTCAGTTGGGTTACATTGAAACTGCAGGTTACCATTTTATGCGCGAAGACGATCTCACCAAACTCGGACTGTCAAACATGTCCGCATTGGGCGAACCAATCGTACTTATGAATCCAATTATTCGCGACGAACCTGTTATGCACACAACACTTATTCCCGATCTCTTACGCAAAGTTGCACGAAACCTTTCGTACGGAACTCACCGGGGGATGTTATGTCATATTTGCCGGACCTATCAAAATAGCGATCAAAAAGGAACTCGTGTTTTTGGTGACAACGGAAAAATGCTGGGAATTGACACACACAGCAGTAGCGTAGATTTCAAAAATCTTGCCGACTATCATCCGCAACATTCGCTAGCCTACAGCAGAGAAAAAACTCAAAACCAGCGGCCCGCCGAAACCCCTCGTCTTGCTGGCATTGTTTTTGGAGAACACATCACCAAAACCTGGCAAACTTCAGGAACTTCCGATTGGGATTTGCATACAGGAATGGCACATGTTCAAGAAATTCTTCGCAGCGAAGGCATTGACTCTTGTTTCGAAGTCATGACCAACGAACATCCTTTTTCCAGAGCGCTTCATCCCGGACGTCGTGTTTGTGTTCTTGCAAATATCAACAACACCCCAACTGTACTGGGATGGGTTGCAGAGTTTCATCCGCAAGCTCTACGTCATTTTAGCATTAACAAAACTTGTGTCGCTTTTGAAATCAACCTGCCGCTGGTTTTGCAGGCACGACACTCGGCTCGTTCCAACAACGCAAAACGTGTGACAACTCCGCGCAGGTTTCCCAGCGTCTCGCGCGATTTTGCATTTGTGGTTGCCGAAGCAATTTCTGCGTGCGATTTAACATCTGCTGTTTCTAATGGACTCAACTTGGTGTTGGGCGAAAACAAAGTTGCTGCACGTGTCAGTCGCGTAGATGTTTTCGATATTTATCGCGGAAAAGGCGTTGAAGAAGGCTTCAAGAGCGTTGCCGTGAACGTTGCTATCGAGCCCACCGAACGCACACTTACGGATTCTGATATTCAAAAAACCATTGCTGCCGTTGTAGAAAGTGTCAAAAAATCCGTGAATGGCGAGCTGCGCGGATAACACGTTTCAATTCATTCTTTGGAGTCTTCATGATTTCTCTTCTAAAAAAAGTTTGCTGTTTTTTTACGCTCACAATTGTTTCACTAGGATCAACTCCAAAAACAGCGCTTGCCGAAACACCCGCTCGTGGACCAACAGAACTGTACGACTTACAGGGAGCTACCGCTGCTTATGCAGGAGGGGGAACTGCACTCACAACCGATTTGTCGGCGGTTGACGCTAACCCCGCAGGACTCACACTGGGCAAAACATCTCCGGGTTATTTTGTCTCAAGCGAACTCATGTGGACACATAGCAATCTCAAAACCTTAGAAATTGGAGTGCTCGATAACTCCTCGTCTGAACTTGCCGCAGGCATTAAAGTGCGTCGAACATCCCAGGTCACGGGTACAAAGGCATATCGTGCTAGCATAGGGGCCTCTGAACAAATTGGCACAATTCCACTTTTTTTTGGCCTCGCAGGTGATCTCGATCTCTACGAAAAGCCCGTATCCGATGCCGAACGCGAACGCAATTATCGCGTTCGGGGTGGTCTTATTTATCAGCTGTTTCCATCGTTCCTTATTGGTGTGCGAACCGCTGGCTGGTTCGACCGTGCCACCGGAGCCCCCAAAAACCACGCGGTGGGCATCAGTTGGGGCTTTGCAAGAATGGGAGCCATCGCCGGCGATGTCGAGTTCCTAGAAAGCAAACTTTCGGCTTACATAGGCTCCCTCGCAGTTGCACCCAGGGAGTGGCTTGACGTCCAGGCAGGATATGGGTACGAAGTCGAAGCTTCGCGCCAAAGGGTTTCTGGTTCTGTTGCACTCCATTCGGAAAAGTTTCGGTTGAGTTATTCAATAGTTAAACCCTCTGACACAAGCCTTGCCCTCAGGCACCTTGTAGGTTTTTCTTACAACGTTCTTGCAGTGGACAAAGATTGAGATAAGCTATGGGGCATCTTTCTTTTGGGGAGAAAAAATGATCGATCAAGATGAAGACTACAGCACGTTGCACCAAGAAGACCGCGCCAAGAAGGAAATCTTTCGTGAAGACGATGAGCCTAAACGCAAGACCAAAGCAAAGGCGAAAACCAAAAAGGCAAAATCAGACTCCGACGGCGGCTCCGACAAAAAAGGCGTCGTTGCTTTGCCTCTGAGCATGCTTCCCCAATCCGACGAAGATCGCGCAATCTTCACAAATAAGTCGGCAGCATTTAAAGCTACCAAAGGCGTTGCACGCAAGTACGATCCGCATCAACTGGAACGCTTTGCGCAAGGCGAAGTTATCGATCACAAAGACTTCGGCATTGGATTTATCACTGAAGAAGTTGGTTTGAACAAAATGGAAGTTGTGTTTGCCAAAGGCCGCAAACTCATGATTCAGGCTCCTCGCAACGCTTAATTCACTTTGCTGCGGGCTTCTCTGAGTAATAAGCATTCATAACTTGAAGAATAGAAGAAACTTCGTTGGGACGCAGTCCATAGCGTTTTGCCGAAGCAACTTCGTACAAATATGCCGTGCGTTCAGCACGCAAAGTTCCCCAAAACACTTCATCTTCACCACCGCTAGCACTTGCGTCAGCTCGTTGCGACAGCGACAGCGAACGCGCCGCCTGACCAATACGAGAGGCCCCATCCAATGCAAGAATTGCCATAAACGACTGATTGCCATGAACTTCAATTTCATGCCCCAACGTGGAACCTAACACCGCCCAACTCGAAAAAGCGGGTGTGCCAACAAAAATAGTACGCCGCACATCCAAAGTACCACCAGAAGTTAAACCACGATCTGCAAGACTCGCATCATAAATAGGCCAATTCACATGGGAAGCAACATCAATACCAAATGCAGCCATTGCAATATCCACATCATCTTGGCCGGGGGAGGGCCTCGACACATCCATGGAAACCTGCACCGAACGTAACTCTAGCTGATACGCATTAAATTGAAGGCGCTCGCGGGTAACCAATCCAAACACCAGCAATGTCAAACCAGAAAATAAACCCACCAACACTAAGGGCAGCATGGAAAATATCCATGCCAAAGGCGAAATCGAAGGGCGAGAAATAACAGTTCCTCGAGTTCCCGAAAGCACCAATTTGTTTGAACGTGTGATGAACGCCATGTTGTGCTCCCTTTGTGTCGCAGAGTCCTAAGCAAACGATTTTGAATTCTCAAAACCTGGTGAATGCTCTTAACATGGAAGAATCGTGCCAACTCCGCATACTTTTGGGTCCAATAAAAGCAGTAAGTTACAGCTCACAACTGTCCAAGTTTTCGGAAAGTGACTAGTAATTAGACACAAGTGTCTATTTCTTGGACACCATCACCCACGCTCCGCAACTCCGTTTATATCTGCCATGCATTCAAAGTGGCTCTGCCGGAGATCGACATGACAACAAACAAAACTTTTTCTTTTGCACTCCTAGCGATAGCTTTCGTTCTCAATACGAAAACAAATTCGTACGCCTTGGCAAATTCGTATGCCTCTGCAAAAAACAATACAGATGCATCTTTCGTATCCCTTATTTCCGATGCACTCTCCGCAAAAACAAACGAAAGATGCTACCGAAGCGAATGGGATGCTCTGCTGGAACAAAATTTCGAACGCAACAACAAACCTTTGCCATTCTCTGAGGCGCTCCTTGGTAACGGAATTCTCTGCAAAGATGCCAGCGACATCAGGCAATTTCTTTCACTGTTGGGACGACACGATTTCCCATCAGCTCTAGCCAAAACAATGACCGTGCCACGAGCTCAGCTTTTGGCAAAAGAAGCACGGGTCTTGCAAGAAACGCGTTCCGGCGTGCGCATTATTGTGCCCGAAAACCCTCAAAATTGTTTGTTCGAAATTGAGGGCACCACAAGACTTCCCGAGGAGGAAATCAGAAGCCTTCCCGGACGATTGCTTCATGTTCGCTATTTGTGTGGCGATAGTATTTTCAAAATCCGATCGCAAGTTCCCGTTGGCGCAGAAAGTTTTTTCCTTCCACCCATTCCGCCAATGACGCAAATTACGCCCACCCCTCCGGTTTCTCCGGTTCCTCCGGTTCCTTCCATTCCGGCCATTGCCCCCGCTATTACAAAATCAGAACTATCGACGGCTTCAACCGTACAAAAAACCGAAAAGAACACAAAATGTGAAGCTGGACTTTCGGTTTACTTGAACCCAGAGACCATGCATTGGCAGGGAATAAATAACACTTATTTTCCAATTCTGGCCGAAGCAAGCTGCATCAAAAATCTTTGGAAACTAGAAATACAGGCCGGACTGCTCGAAACAGAAACGCCTCAAACGTCAAATTTATCTCAAATTGTGCCCAACAATTCAGACAATTCAAACGTCTCTGATAATTCCGAAAAATCAGGAATGGCAACCTCACAAACTGCACCCTTTCTTTTTACGCAAGGTTCCTTTCAGCGCGTGGTTTTTCAATTTTTTCATCAAGCGCAAGACTCACAAAACAGACTCCATCATCAGCTGGGAATTGGACTGGGACTTCTTGCCGCCACCCACATTCTAACCCCGCTCCAGGCCACCTGGGGAACTACTTGGGCGACTCCAAATTGGAGCGTGAGTGCCCAGCTCAAGATTGAACTGCCACTGCAGTCCCCCATTCACAATATGATATTTTTCTCTCTCTTGCTGGGAGGTGAACCATGAGTAAGGGGTTGACTTCACGCCACGATCAGCATACTCACAGAGTTACATGCGGAGGTGGCGAAATTGGTAGACGCACTCGTTTCAGGTGCGAGCGCCGCAAGGCTTGTGAGTTCGACTCTCATCCTCCGCACCAACATAAAGCTCTCGGGAAACCGAGGGCTTTTTTTTACGCGTAATCCGACACCTTTACCTCAAATAAGACTCCTTCAGTTTCTTCAAAACTCAAGTGTAAAAACCCTTTGCCCAGCGCAATTTCTCTGAAACCAAACTTTTGATGCATTCTCATTGAAGCTAAATTATTTCGGTCAACGATGGAAAACAAGCGATCAGCCTTTAACCCTTTAAGAATTTTTATTCGCTCTCCAAAAATAAATCGTGCAATTCCTTGCCTCCTGTAGCCTTTTGCAACAAGGGTCCCCATTCCGTACCAACCTTCTGGAGAAGGATACTTCTTTTTTTCACTAGGAATACCAGTGCTATGAAAAAAACGACACAGTGCAACAACTTTGCCATCTAAAATTGAAACATATAGCCAGTAAAACGGATCATTTTCGTTAAGGTTAATCTCTCTTCGTATTTTTTTATCCATCGTTTCATATGAAATCTCTGGATTTCTCTCCCGCATTATTTCTACTAGCTCCCGAACATGTTCTAATGCTGCAATTTTAAACTCTAACCCTTCAGGAGGCTCGATACTTTTGCGGCTAGAATCAAAAGGTTCATCGACTTTCACAGCAACTCCTTCAGAGACTTTGTGTCGCTACGCCGCACGCGCGTGCGCAACAATTCCCAGAGCTGCAATGGTGTTCACACCACTCTTCACCCTTTCGGCGGGCGTGAGTCCCCGTCGCACCTCTCCCTGTTTTTGCGCCAAAAGAGCTGCATCGAAAAGCACGGCAAAGAGATATTCTCGCAACACATCACTCTGGAGTGGGGGAAATCCCACCTTCTTCCAACGAGATATCGCTTGACTTGTGCAATGCAGTAGCGAGGCTATAGTTTTTTGCTGAGCCCCAGTAAGGTCCATGAAAAAAGAAAATTCCTCTCCCGATAGCGGATTATCTGCAAGCAAAATCGCCGCAGCAATAGAAGCATTGACTCGTTTCATCTCTTTTGCCGAAATAAACTGCCGCCCGTCTTGCTCTTCTTTGACTTCCACATCGGGAATTGTCCACGTGTGTCCTGCCACTACAAAAGGCACGTCTCTCTTACTCATCTGAAATCTCCTTGTAACCCAGCCGCCGAGCTTCTGCCCGCGCTCCTTTTTCCCCTTTAATGGCCACCTTGGAATGTTCTTCTCCATCGTAGAAGGCAAACAAAATAGCCCGCGTTAACATACCTTCTCCAAAATCCATCGAAAAAACGCAGTACATATCATATTTTTCCCCCGCCGCACGCGGCGCCCACACACCACAACCACTTCTGCGGAAATCGGAGAGAGCTGCCTGCGCGCAATTGCTTTCCCGCTCCGTAAAATTCGGGGAAGGCGGTGAAGCGCCCTCACGTAGCGTGCTGTCATGGGAATGTGCTCGCACTCCACCACATCTTCGTTTTCACGCAGCAACTTCATCAAACCCATGACAATCCTCTTGCTTTGTCGCTCACCCCTCCAAAGTAACATTATGAATTTATAAATGCAATGTACAAATTCGCAGCGTGAACAAAAGAGCGCTTTCCATCCCCACCGGATGTTTTGTGACCCTCCCAAGAAAGTCGAAAGATCATCCAAGAGCTGAACTCCTTGCTAACTCGGGATTTTTGTTCTACAAAAAAAGAAAGGTGGTAGACGCACTCGTTTCAGGTGCGAGCGCCGCAAGGCTTGTGAGTTCGACTCTCATCCTCCGCACCATTTTTCCGGTTCTACACGATTAACGGGGGAAGCCCATGAGCAAGACGCTCGGTGCCTTCCATCTTTATTATTTTAGCATTCACAGTTTCAAGTTCGGTTCTACAGTACGCCCTGCGGGTAAGCAGGTGCACGCATTCTGCATGTTTGATTTTTGATTTTTGATTTGTAAGTGATCACTAGTCGAGTCGTGCATCTCCAATTTAAAAAAGTAAATAGTCATAAGTTGTGTTTTCCGGCCGGAAAGCATTGTGGCAACGTTTTTTTGAGGGCGCCCTAG